>CAZLOQ010000206.1:5379-10128 GCA_964561125.1 uncultured Chitinophaga sp.
ATCTGCAGGGAAAACAAATACTCCCGCCCGTCGCGTTCGTGCCGCCCCCACCGAAAACCCCCGCACAACGCTCTTCCGGGAACGCTTCTACCCGGACACCACAGACGCCGAATGGAATGACTGGCGCTGGCAGTCGCGGCATCGCATCCGCACTCTGGACGAATTCGAACGGATGCTCGAACTGTCGTTCGAGGAACGTGATGTGCTTGCCGACGGCGGCACGCTGCTCCCCACCGCCGTCACACCGTATTACATGAGTCTGCTGGCCCCCGACGATCCCCTGCAGCCACTCCGCAAAACCGTCGTCCCGACAACGCGTGAGTTCGTTCGCACCCCCGGTGAGGCCGACGATCCGCTTGGAGAGGACGGGCACAGCCCGGTCCCCGGTCTTGTGCATCGCTACCCGGACCGCGTACTGCTCCTCCCGCTCGACTTTTGCTCCACCTACTGTCGCTACTGCACCCGTTCCCGTGTCGTTGGCCACGGAGAAATCCTCCCGAATACTCAGCGGCTTGAAGCCATCTTTCACTACCTTGAAGAGACACCGTCCGTACGCGATGTGCTGATTTCCGGCGGTGATCCACTGGCACTCAGCGACGATCGGCTCGAATGGATCCTCGGACGTCTGCGCGACATCCCGCATATCGAATTCGTCCGCATCGGCACCAAAATGCCCGCTGTCCTCCCCCAGCGAATCACGCCTGAATTCTGCAGTATGCTCCGGCAGTTCCATCCGCTGTGGATGAGCGTTCATTTTCTGCACCCGGACGAGTGCACGCCGGAGGCGGCGCGGGCCTGCAGTCTGCTGGCGGACGCCGGAATCCCGCTGGGCTCCCAAACTGTCCTCCTCAAAGGCGTCAACGACGACGTCGACGTGATGAAAAAACTCATGCACCAGCTGCTGCTGATGCGGGTCCGCCCGTATTATCTGTACCAGTGCGATCCCATCAGCGGTTCCTCACACTTCCGCACACCCGTGTCGAAGGGCCTTGAAATTATTCAGGGACTCCGCGGACACACCACCGGCTACGCCGCGCCCACCTACGTCATCGACGCTCCGGGCGGAGGTGGCAAAATCGTCCTGTCCCCCGACGCAGTTGCCGGTCGTGATGGCTGCGACCTGCTGCTGAGAAACTTCGAGGGCAGAACATTCAGATACCCGGATCCTCTGACGGACTGAACGCCTGGACGGACGAGCGACTGGACGGCTGGACGAACTGAGCGACAAATCGGTCGGGACCCGGCGTCCGAAGGCATGCGGCAACATCGGAAGGTTACACCAGACTCAGAGCATGGCCGGCGCGAATTCTGAAAGTCTGTTGACACCCGCCCCGTTGCCGTGAACACTAACGCGGCATCCTGAATGCGATCCCGTCCCTTCTTCGGACTTCAAAATGTTACCGTTCGATGAATTCTCCCAATTCCAGCGCCTGCGAAGGCTCTGGAATGCGGTGCGAATTGAACGTTCTGTCGAAAGTGGCCTGTTCACATTCGGCGACTCAGAACTCCCCTACTACCTCGTGACCTCCGCCCCGGACGCCCAGTTGGTACGGATCCGGCGAGGTCACGTGACGATCAGTCGGGCGCGGATTATCACGGCGGACAGCTTTCAACCGGAATTCCGCAATTTCTTTGAAGAACTCGAAGACGGTGACGTGCTCCCATTCCTGCTTGCTCGATCCGCAGCGTTTTCCAACCTGCGAGTTGTCAACGAATCCGGCTCGGAAAGCATCGTTACGGACACGGTTGAAGAGGCCGTTGCACGGCTCAATCGGCAGCTTGATGCGGAAGACGAGGACCGGGTAGCCATTTTGTCAGCCCCGGCTTCTTTGAGTGGCTTCGCGGTATTTCGTTATGCCACCGAACGCATTTTGTCCAGTGCTCCGGACAACATCCAGGAGCTCCGCGAACGCGGTTTTCTGCCGTAGTCAACGGGGGCGGCAGGTGGTGAGTGTGGCCAGAGACAGCACACAACTCACTGCCCCCTGCGGACTGCTCACTTGCGGCTTTTCCGCAAATCGACAGAATGCAGCGTCAAAATCACTCCCGTCTGCCCTCAATACGGCAGGCAAGGGACATCACAGCAACTTTACGGAGCAGTCCATGGCAGTTCGGGGAATTCGCGGAGCGACCACGGTACAGCAGGATACACCGGAGTTGATCCGGGCGGCTGCGCGCGAACTCATGGAAGAAATCCTTCGTCGCAACCAGATCGCAGATTTTGACGAGGTGATCTCCGCCGTGTTCACCACGACCGCAGACCTGACTTCCGCGTTTCCGGCAGAAGCCGCCCGGGCGATGGGGATGAACTTCGTGCCACTCCTGTGTGCCCAGGAAATCCCCGTTCCAGGGGCGATGGCACGCTGCCTGCGAATCCTTCTTCATGTCAACTCCGACCGCTCCCCGCGTGATATCGAACACGTTTACCTCCACGATGCGCAACGACTCCGCCCGGATCTCCGCAGCGCCCAGTAAGAAAGGTCCAGCCATGACCCCGGAAGCCCGACTCAGCCAACTCGGCATCACCCTCCCTCCCACCCCGCCTCCAGGCGGCGTCTACACACCCGTGGTGGTGGTTGACCGCATGGCCTATGTGAGTGGCCAGGTGCCGTGGGGAGCAGACGGGAAAATGATCGTCGGACGTGTCGGGGCGGACCTGACAGAAGATCAGGGGGCTGCCGCCGCTCGTGATGTGGCCCTGAGCATGCTGGCGACGATCCGTGCATCGCTGGGGTCGCTGGATCGCGTCAAACGCATCGTCAAGGTCCTGGGCATGGTGAATTCCACCGCTGACTTCCAGCGTCACCCGGCGGTGATGAACGGATTCAGTAATACGATGGTCGAGATTTTCGGGGATGCAGGCAAAGCTGCCCGCAGCGCCGTTGGTATGGGCTCGCTCCCGTACAACGTGCCGGTAGAAGTGGAAGCAATACTGGAACTGCATGAATCCTGAAAGGTTCCTGCCGATACAGTCAGGCTGCACCGCTGTCAGCCTGTGTGAACGACAGAATCCCGGCAGCGCCAGGCCAGGGCGATGGCGTTCCCTGGTCACTCACATATCGCCTGCGGACGGAAGCCAGGGAATCCGGCGATCGATGACGGTATCCTGGCAGATGCGGTAGACGTCACTGAGGCGGTCTGTACTTTCGACGCGGACGTCGGGAATGCGACGGTCGAGGATGTCTGCGGCGAGTCTGCTGGCGAGCATTTCTGCGTCCTGCAACTCGGACTCTTCCCAGTCTGCCTGTTCGAAGCCGACGTGACTGGTGTCACCAGGGAGGTGGACGTAGCCCAGCTGCATGTGCCCTTCAAGGCCGGCAGCGCGGGCCAGGCGGCGATAGAGTGGCAGCTGCAGGTCAATCCATTCGTTGTTTCTGCGATGGCTGGCCTTTGGCGAATTTGCCTTTTCGCTCGTCTTGTAGTCGATGACCCGATATTCCCCGGACTTCTCATGGCGATCAATGCGATCGATGCGCCCGTGAAGCAGAATTCTGCGGCCTTTGATGTCGGTGAAATCGGGATCTTCGATGTACTTTTCGCGATGCAGAATCCTCCAGCCTGCCTGTGCTTCAGCGGCCTGCCAGGAAGAGAAGGCGATGAGGCGATTTTCGAGCATTCTGAGCTGCACGTTGACAGTGGCGGAGCGGGTGCGACCGTACTGTTCAGCAGCGAGGCGATGGAGTGTTTCAATGAGCAGGCGCTGGATGGCTTCGGGATCGTGGGCATTGTGCAGCGGTGACTCCCCGAAATATTTAAGCACATCATGGACCAGATTACCGAAAGCCAGGGCATCGATCTCGCGGACATCGTCACTCACAGCCTGCAGACCCAGTTCACGATGCAGGTGATATCGATAGGGGCAGGAGATGTATTCGCGAAACGCCGTTACGGGGATTTTAGCGGAGGCTGGCTGAGGTACGGGGGCGGGAATGGTAAAGCGGCTGTGACTGCGCGTCAGGCTGGATTCGGCAGTGTCAGGTGTGTGTGTGTCAGAGCCAGGCGGGGCCTGAGGCTGCTCTTCTGCATAAAACCAGGCGATGCGGTGGCGGATTTCTTCGGGTGAACAGGCGAACCAGAGTCGACTGGGGCTGAGCGGGTCGCCGGAGGCGCTGGTACGACCAAACGTCACGATCAGCTCGCGCTGACTCTGCAGAATCGCGTGCAGGGCACAGGCGTCACGAGCGTAGCGAAAGCGGTTGTCCTTGAGTCCCAGGCGGGTGCGGAGGCTGTCAGGGAGAAATGCATCGCCGGCCATCGACTGCGGCACGGCACCTTCGTTGAATCCGGTGAGCACAAGCAGCGGGGAATCGTCGAGCGGGAGATCCAGCCAGCCAACCAGATCGATGCCATCATCAGCAATTTCGCGGGACTGCTGCAGGTCGGCTGTCTGTCTGAGGAGGAGCTGGATGGCCTGGTCGGCGGAGCAGCGCGGGAGGATGTGTTCGGGGAGTCCGCTCAGCTGATCGTGCAGCTGCTGCAGGGCATCGCGACATTCATCACAGCCGTTCGGGAGCGGATCTTCAGAGCCTGCGTAGACGGCATCGAACAGGCGGAGGATTCCTGCTGCCCAGACGGCGAGTGTGTGGCGGGACTTGAACTGTGCAGTGGTTGGGGGGGAGGCGGTCTCCGGCGGCAGGAGCAGTGTGAGCAGTCGATGAACGGCGTTGCAGATTTCCGCGACGATTTCGCGGCGCGGCCGGGGACCGTGGAACGTGCCGGGGGTGAGCTGGAGGTGCCTGGTGCGGTAAG
>CAZLOQ010000207.1:0-1768 GCA_964561125.1 uncultured Chitinophaga sp.
ACGCACCACGCAACGCACCACGCAACGCGGCTGGGAATCCGGTGATTCAACCGTGCGCAGCCGGAGACGCTGAAACGCAGCGGGAGGCGGTTCAGCATGGCGGCGGTTCAGACGTGCGGGGAACGGTGGTGCGGTTTTAGAGCAATCCCACCACCACCCCGCACGTTTCAAGCACGATCACCACACCCATTCATCACATTGTTCACGACACCCATTCACCCCGATTGAGAGGGCATTTCATGCGACTGAGCTTCACGAGCGGCCAGCTGGCCGAAGCGCTGCTTATGGCCGGAATCTTCTGGATGGCAGCGGCGCTTACTGAGCAGCAGCAGAACCCCGAGCGGTTCCGGTGGCGGATCCAGCAGCTGCTGCCGGCGGATGCACCCAAAGAAGATGCTGCGGACGAGGTCTTGAGCCTTCTGGGGTCCGACTACGTTTGACGGCAACGCCGGTTGTGTCGATACTCGAAACACGCGGGATAGTCCGGCCAGACGACAAGCGGTTTCCCCGAACCGCTTCCCGCAGCTTTTTCTCTTCGGGGTGGCATTCAGACGGGGCTGAAAACTATGGCAAGTGCAACGCGCAGCGGCGCGGCGTGGAAGATTCGCTTCTATGATGGCAGCGGGACGCGGCGGCAGATTCACCTGGCTGGAGTGAACCAGCGAACGGCGGAAAACATCGCCCGGCACGTCGGGGTGCTGAACGCGGCCCGAATCGCGAATGATGCGAACATCGACCGGGGAACAGCCCTCTGGCTGTCGGGCTGTGGTGAATCACTTTATTCGAAGCTGGCGGCCGTGGGGCTTGTGGAGGCGAGAGAGGCGGGGACGTTGGGCGGCTTTCTGGATGCGTACCTGGCGGACCGTCCGGACGTGAAAAATTCAACGCGGCTGAAATGGCGTTCTGCAGTGGTTCACCTGACGGCGCATTTTGGCAGCGGCCGAGACCTGCGGAAAATCTCAAAGGGGGATGCGGATGCGTTCAGGGCTTTCCTGTATCGGCAGGGGCACTCGGAAAACACAGTGAGAAGATACTGCGGAATTGCGAAGCAATTCTTCAGGGCAGCGCAGCGGCGGCGGCTGATCGATGAAAACCCGTTCTCTGACCAGGTGGCGGCGGTGAAGGGCAACGCGGCGAAGTTTCACTTCATCACGAAGGCGGATGCGGCAAAGATTCTTCGAGCTTGCCCGGATACTCAGTGGAGAATGATATTCGCGCTGGCAAGGTTTGGGGGGCTGCGGTGTCCGTCGGAGATTCTGGCCCTGCGATGGGAGGATGTCAGTTGGACGGAGAACCGATTCACGGCCCGCAGCCCGAAAACAGAACACCACCAGGGGAAAGAATGCAGGGTGATTCCGTTGTTTCCTGAATTGAGAGCGGAGCTGAATGTGGGCTTCGAGGAAGCGGTAGCGGCCCGGGATGCAGCCTGCGGCCGTGGGGCTGTCAGCGGCCCCGTTATTACGCGTTATCGAGAGGCAACGCAGAACCTTGGAACTCAGTTTCGGCGAATTGTGGTGAAGGCAGGACTTCAGCCCTGGCCGAAGCTGTTTCAGAATCTGCGGAGCAGCCGAGAAACAGAACTGGCAGAGGTGCACCCGTTACACGCGGTAACGGCGTGGCTGGGGAATTCGCAGCTGGTCGCTGCACGGCACTATCTGCAGCTGAGAGACGAACACTTTGAGAGGGCGGCAGCGGGGAACGCAGGGGCGACGGACCCACAGACGGACCCACAGACGGACCCGAAAGCGCACGAAAGCGGGGGTATAAT
>CAZLOQ010000207.1:1778-10091 GCA_964561125.1 uncultured Chitinophaga sp.
AAACGTCTGCGGCTGTATTACAACCGGCGGAATGGGCCCAACAGGACTTGAACCTGTGACCTTTCGGATGTGAACCGAACGCTCTAACCAACTGAGCCATGGGCCCCTGTTCCACAATCGCGAGTGTAGCAGGCAGTGCGGCGAAAGACAACCGAAAACACTTCGCTGCCGGGAAACGGTGATACAGCAAACCGGGTGCTATTTTTGAGCTTGTGTTGCAGACGCAGACGCCTGCCGAGCCGACTCGACAAACCTGCGGATTTTTTCGGGATCCTTGATTCCCGGGGATGATTCTACGCCGCTGGCAGTATCCACACCGGCGGGCGAGGTGACACTGATGGCGCGGCCGACGTTGTCCGGCGTGAGTCCTCCGGCGAGCACCAGAGGGGGGCGCGGGGCCAGTCGCCATGCGGCGGGCACGGAGGGATCAACGGTGCGGCCGGTACCGCCGTATTGCCCGGGTACGAAAGCATCGAGGAGCACCGCGTCGGGCCGAATCAATTTCTGCAGTGCGCTCACGGCCGCCAGGCAGTCAGCGACGCGATCCGCAGACACTCGCAGCGCGCGAATACATTTGATTCCCGAGAGTTGCTGCATGCAGGCATGAATCTGTTCCGGTGTTTCATCGCCATGAAACTGAACACCGGTAAGTCCGACCGTCTGCACGGTGTGCAGGATGGAGTCGGTGGTGGCATTGACGAAGACACCGATGAATTCCGGAAGTCGCAGGCGGAGATTGGCGGCAGCGATTTCGCGAAGCATGCCGGCAATGTTCAGAGCTTCTTCACAGGGAATAAATCGCTTTGAATCAGGGAAGCAGTTGAAGCCTATCGCGTCAACTCCGAACTGCATGGCAGCGAGTGCATCTTCGGCGCGGGTGATGCCACAGATTTTGATCCACATGTCAGGGCTCCTGCGACAGAGTTGGCAGCGGTTGACCGGAACGATTAAAGGCGCGGAATACGAACAGCCAGACAATGGCCACGACGGCGACTGCGATGGAAACAGCGAGCCGCGCCTGGCGCCCCGCTGTGGCTGCCATGTTCTGCACCGGCTGCAGCACTCCGTCGCGACGTTCCTGGACAATCACCATCCAGCTGGTGCGTTTCACGGGTGACAGGGCGGCCATCCATTCACCGGACCATTTTCCAGCGGCAGGCACGGTGAGCCGGCCGATGGGATCTGCGTAGAACGGGAGGCGGACTTCGCCGGTTTCAGGACGTCCAGCATCATCTGCCACCTGCGCGGCGATGGCGGGATCGAGTTTGAGCTGCTGGAAGAGTTCGCCGTCGGCGGAGTTTTGTTCGGCGGTGCGGAGGAATTCTTCGGTGAGGCAGGGGTGGTCGAGCAAGCGGACTTCGGAGTTGTTGCGGATTTCAGCGAGGGCAATGACGCGTTCGACAGCGGCAGTGCCTTTCCCGGTCATTCGGCCACGCAGTCGGGACTGGAGATCCCCGAGGTGAGCGGTGCGGGCAAAGACTCCGATGACGCGGCCTTCGGCATTTCGCACCGGAATGCTCAGAGCGACCGTTTGACGGCCTGTGGTTGTGCTCTTGTAGGCCAGACTGACGTGGGGTTCGCTGAGCGGCTGAATGTCGGCAGGGACCGTGTCCCTGGGATAATCGAGTCCTCGTCCGTGAAAGTAATCACGCCACGCGAAGTTGTCTCCGAGGGTACGTTCGCTGAAGTCGCGTCTCCAGATCTGAATTCCGGCAGCATCGGTGAGGAACCAGCTGGTATCGGTGCCGCGACTGCGGGTGCTGGAGGCGGTCTGGGAGCGTTCCCAGGCCTGGTCGAGCAGCTGCATCCAGCGCGGTCGGGCGTCGATGGAAACTTCGGCAAAGCGGAGCATTTCCATGACGGATTCGCTGGCCGGCCGGAGCAGCAGGGATTCGAGTTCGCGGCGGAGTTCATCACTGACTGCCAGAGACTGCAGTTCGTCAAGGCGATCCTGGAGTTCATCTTCGAGCGCTGCAGCCTGCAGGCGGGCTGAGAGGGCGTCGCTTTCGAGTGCACGGCGGGTGAGCTGCTGTTCGGCGTCGCGAAGATTCTCTCTGAGAGCACTCACGAAAATCGGTACGAGGGCAGCGGTGAGCAGCAGCGGGACGAGCAGTCCGACGGCAAGCAGCGGACGGCGGGCGCGCTGACGGTCACGAGCTTCGAACGCGTCGAGAACAGCCTGAGCATTGGGAAAACGTTCGGCCGGATTGACTGCAAGGCAGCGTTCAAGGATTTCTGCGAGACGCGGGTCAACCTGCCGAAGCCGGCGATGAGCCGTGGGTCTGCCGACCGCTCGGACCGCGTCCCGATAAATCCGGAGTCGCTCATCAATCGTCTCTGCCGCCTGCAATTGAGTCTGCAGCAGTTCGGTGCGGTGGGGAGGGTGACCCGTGAGCATATGGAAGAGCAGAGCACCAACCGCGTAAACGTCCCAGCGTGCATCCGGGGCCGCGTCCAGATCCGCCTGCTCCGGTGACATGTAATAGAGCGTCCCCAGCGCCGGGCTTTGCTCGTGCGACATCCGCGCCTGACCGAAGTCGCAGAGTCTTGCCGAACGCTGACCGTCGAGGAGGACGTTGTCCGGCTTGAGATCACAATGGAGCACTCCGGCGCCGTGGGCGTCAATCAGCGCACTGCAGATTTCCTTGCCCAGCCGTACGGATTCGTCCACTGTGAGCGGACCGCGGGCAAGGAGTGTTCCCAGCGAACCGTTCTCGACATATTCCATCACGAACCACGGCGGATCGCTGTTCCAGCCGACGTCGAGCAGTCTGACGATGTTGCGGGATGTGTAGACCGCCGCCAGCTTCTCGACTTCGCGGTTGAGCAGCGCCCAGTTGAGTCCGTGGCGGTGGGGATAGAATTTGATCGCCACCATACGCCCCGTACGGTCCTCCCGCGCCAGCCACACGACTCCGTATGCCCCCGTCCCCAGACGACGCACAACAGAATAACCGGGCGGCTCGACAGGAGGCTGGTTGCCCTGCAGGCTGAGCTGTCGTGAGCGTTCTGCTGCCGACTCATCCTGGATCTCTGTGTCTCCCGCCGGTCGCATGCTTCGCTTTCTTCCCTGAACTCTCGGACCTGTCAGAATCTCCGGCAAATCAGCTCCTGTTGAGCCTCTGTTGCTGCGGCCGTCAGCTGCCAGGCACCGCCGCCGCACCGACAGCCCCGGCTGTGGCCGGAACCAGAGGGGAGCGACGATGCAGCAGGAGCAGGTCGCGGAGTTGTGTACCGAGCTGTCGGAAGCGATTCTCCGGGAGCGAAATTCGGCTGCCATGAACAGCAATGCCCACAATGTCCTCAAGCCCCGTCTTCAGTGGCTGCGGGAGTGCCATGATCGATGCTGACGACTGACGGCCGGCTCGCAGTCGCAGCCAGTCTGTTTCGAGAGGGGAGCCGGTGACTTCCATACAGAAGCGACGGCAGAGCACTTCAGCGGCGGCGCCGAATTCCTCCTGACGGATCTGCTGTACTGACTGCACCCCGTAAACTGACTGCATCAGACGTGATTTCCATTCCGGAAGCGCCGGGAGTTTGCGGCGAAAGAGCAGCAGCAGCGCCCAGACAACGGCCACCACGCACACCAGCAGGAGCATTGTGCGGAGCCAGCTGCCGGGACGGACACTGCGAGGACGGTCACGCAGCGTGCGGTTGAGCAGATCGGATTGCTGGAGCTTGTCCAGCAATGCGTTGGCAGTCCGCAGGATGGTTCTGAGATCTGCCGGGGGGGGCGCGATCGCCCCCGGTGGCAGAGGGGGCCGGATTGTCGGTGGCGGGGAATTGCGGAGCAGGTCCGGGAAACGAGAAGCCGCGGGAGGTGCCTGTGACTGATCGTCCTGGGGCTGTTGAAACGGGTCCGGCGAAGACAGCTGGCCGCTCTCTACCACCGCGTACAGTCGCCGCCCCGCTGACAACTGCAGGACCGTATTAATGGCCAGAATGGAGTTGCTGCCGTGCCAGATCATGCCATCCGAGTACAGGCTTTTGTCGGCTGCCAGAATCAGCAATCCACCGGTTTCAGACGGGTCTGTGCCAATCGCCAGTACCGCGGCGTTCCCAGCACCAGGCGGCTGGAGCAGTGGCGGACAGCGAACCACTACGGTCCATGTCAGCGATTTGTCCTCAGGTTCCGTGAACCAGCCACTGCGGTTGACCACGATCGCCGGGACAGACTGCACCAGCGGTTGCGTGGATTCGGCCGGAAGCTGGAGCACGTCACTGAAACCGGAATACTGAAGTGAAGCGTCGCTGGAGCTGATCGGGCCTGGAAACCACGTGCTGACACCCGGAATCCGCACGAATGCCTGTTCCTCAAAGGCCACCAGTGCCGCACCGCCCTGAGCCACAAAGCGACGCAGACGCAGCCAGTCACTGCGAGAGACGTTCTGGAGTGATCCAAACAGCAACACGGCAGACTGCGATGGGTTTTGGAGCACCTGTTCAAGGTTGCCTGACGCAGACAGCCCCTGTTCCTGGAGCAGAACCCGCAGGCCCTGGTAGCCTGTGTACCATGATGCGTCGGCATCTGCAGGAGGCTGGCAGGCCACGGCCGCCGCGCACCAGAGGCAGACGCAGACCGCTATAGTCCGCTGCAGTGATGCCGGCAGAAAAAGCCAAGGGGTGATGGATGGGAAGGATCGATGCATGCGGGGATTCTACAGTGGTGCCACTGTGAGTTGCCAGATCCGGGTGATGAAAAATCGGGCGACGGCAGTGAGTTGCCTCAGTGCTGAGGACCGCTTCACACGATGGTCGATGCAGGCAACTTCAGCGATTAGTGAATGACTGACGCAGGTGCAGGGCACCCGCAGACACTCATCGATCGCTCTGTATTTTCAGCAGACACTTGCCGGAGACTGCTGAGTCTTCTGCGGCACGGACGGCGGCGGCGGCATGTTCAAGGGGCCAGGTGCCGGCGATTTCGGTGCTGAGGATTCCGCTGCGGATCAGTCGGGTGAGGCGACGAACAAGTCCGAGGCGAAAGAGCAGTCCGCGTTTGAGCATGAAATTGCCTAGCCAGAAGCCCTCCACGGAGCTCCCGACAGTCATCAGGGTACGAGGTGAGAAGCTGAGTGGTTGACCACTGAGTGTGCCGTAAGCGAGCATTCGACCGCCGGGACCGAGGCTGCGAACGACAGCGGAACCTGTCGGGCCTCCGACCGCATCGACCGCGTACAGCAGGCCACTGTTGCCGGTGATCGAACGGATGCGATCAGCGAGGTCTGTGGGGTCACTGTCGCCTTCGCCGCTGCACACGAGCACGGCATCGGCACCCAGCTGCCGGAGTTCGTTGACCTGAGCTTCACGGCGAACGATGTTCAGGGTGCGGAAGCCGCAGAGCTTTCCGAGACGGATAATCATGCGACCAAGGGCGGAGCCGGCTGCGGTCTGCAGCAGCCATGCGCCAGGGGGCACGCGGAGGACTTCGCGAGTCATGACCCATGCAGTGGCCGGGTTGACGAAGAAGCAGGCGGCCTGTTCGTCGCTGAGTGAGCTGCTGACGGGGACGATCTGCTGGTCCGGCACAATCGCGTATTCGCTCCAGTTACCTCCGGCACGATTGAGGACGACCACACGACGACCGGTAAAGAGTTTTCCGCGCCAGCCACCTCCCGACGCTTCAACGATCCCGACTCCTTCAAAACCCGGCACTGCCGGGCAGACCGGTGGCACGGTGTAGTGACCGCGGACGTACATCAGATCCGAGGGATTAACCGGCGAGGCGAGCATGCGCACGCGGACCTGACCGGGGCCTGGCTGTGGCAGCGGGAGTTCTGTGAGGTGGAGCACGGAGGCCGGGTCGCCGGGCGCGGTGAACTGCAGAGATTTCATGCGGAGCCAGTCACTTTTTCTTCGGGATGTATCTGTGAGTGGGCTGTCCGATGATGCCTTCGGCGGCTTCCATGAGCGTTTCGGAAAGGGTGGGGTGGGCGTGAATGGAATCGGCGATGTCGCGAGCGGTGGCACCCATTTCGATGGCGAGCACTGCTTCAGCAATCATTTCGCCGGCGCCGGGCCCGGTGATGCCGACCCCGAGTACACGCTGTTTGCTGTTTTCGACGATGATTTTGGTGAGTCCTTCGGTGCGGGCGAGCGTTTGAGCGCGGCCGGAAGCAGCCCAGGGAAAACGATACACGGTCACATCACGATTGTTCGCTTTGGCTTCATTCTCAGTGATCCCGGCCCAGGCCACTTCAGGATCCGTGAAGACAACTGCGGGAATGGCGACGTTGTCGAATTCAACCGGCTCGCCAAGGAGCGTCTCGACGGCAATTTTGGCTTCGCGAGTGGCCTTGTGGGCGAGCATTGGTTCGCCGGCCACGTCGCCAATGGCAAGCAGTTTGGGGTCGCTGGTCCGTTGATTGCGGTCGATGCGGATAAAACCCTTGTCGTCCAGCTGAGCAAGGGTGTTTTCAAGCCCCAGATTGCGTCCGTTGGGGCGACGGCCGATGGACACAAGCACGCGATCAAAGGTTTGCCGCGGGGCAACTCCGTCGCCTTCCAGAGTGGCCGTGATGCCCTCCGGGCCGGCTTCGAGTTTGGCGACTTTCGTGTTCATATGAATCGCGTGAAACTGCTGGGCAAGCCGCTTTTGCAGAGGCGTCACGAGGTCCCGGTCGGCACCAGGCAGCAGCCCCGATGTCATCTCGACCACGGTGACGGCAGAACCGAGAGCCGCGTAGACGCTGCCCATTTCGAGACCAATGTAGCCACCGCCGATGACAAGCAGTCGACCAGGAATGTCCCGCAGTTCAAGGGCGCCGGTGGAATCCATCACGCGGTCATCATTAATGGCAAAGATCGGCGGCATCGCCGGCTGAGAACCGGTGGCGACGATGCAGTGTTCGTAGTCGAGCGTCTTTTTGGTGCCGTCCGGGAAGCTGAGTTGCAATGTGCCGGAACTGAGAAAGTGGCCACGGGCCTTAAGGAGTTCCACCCCGCGGGCTTTGCAGAGCCCTTCGATGCCGCCAGTGAGGTTGCTGATGACGGTGTTCTTGAACGAGCGGAGCTTGTCCAGGTGAATGGTCGGTTTGGTGAAGACCACACCGTACTCGGCGGCTTCCTCAGCTTCATGGAGCAGTTTAGCGACGTGCAGGAGCGCCTTGGAGGGAATGCAGCCACGGTTCAGACACACGCCACCGGGCTTCGGAGCATCATCAATCAGCACGACCTTCAGCCCGTGATCAGCTGCTGCAAATGCCGCGGGATAGCCGCCGGGACCGCCCCCGAGCACAGCAAGTTGGGTGGTGATATCGGCCATGTGAAGGGCTGTTTTCCGGTGATGAGAGGGAGAGGATCTGGAAGATGTCCTGTGCGCGGGGCCGTGGCCTGCAGTCGGTACTGTAGACGGTTGAGGAACAGTTTTCAAAACACAGAGCCAGGGAGACGAGGCAAATTGGTTGGCCCAGCCGGGAACCGGAACGGAAGCGATGGGGAGATGTCAGCACTTTCGAGTGAATTGCGGGGTGTGAAAAGCGGGCAGTGAGAAGTCTCAGGTGCATGGCACCTGTTGAGCACCTGTTGAGTGGAAATCGGGCCACGTCCATAAGGGAGGCGGGCGGAACAAGTCGTCGCAACGGGAAATTCGTATGCAGTTTGCGCCGAGGGGGCGCCTGGGGGTGCCATGTACCATCAGGATCAGCAGCAGCAGACAAGCCTGCCGATGCTGATCATTTGCGGATGGCCTTGTGAAAGAGCTGTCGCGTCACGACGGCACTACAGGCATGCCTGCAGCATTCTGCGATACTTCGGTCCGGGGACCGTCCGGAAGCGCCCCCTACGACCGCTGATTTGATCTTCGACAGTTTCTGCGGAGCTGTGAAACAGTCAGCAGAGTCTCTGGACGGCCAGCCTCTGTGAGAAATCGGCGACGAAAGTTTTTGACGAGGTCCAGCCACGATTCGAGACTGCAGTCGAGCCGTGTGAGGATGGTACCCAGGTGTTCGGGGATGCGGCCGGGTTTGTCCAGCCGCAGCTGGCGGCCGGTCCAGTCGACAAGTTGGAGGTATTGGTCGAGAGTCATGAACAGACAGCCGCGATTGGTGAGCCGCCGCGGGGTGGGGCAGTCGCGGGAAGCCTGACAGGGTGGTTCCAGTGCGATCGGGGACAGCCAGCCGGCGCGAGGGCCGTGTTCGATCTGCGTGGCCTGAACGGCCGCGGATGGTGTTGCGGCAGCAGCTTCGGTAGTGTCAGCGGTGTCAGCGGTGTCAGCGGTGTCAGCGGCAGACTGGCGATCGGCAATGCGGTCGTGGATACTTGTGAACTGGCTGGTTTCGGGCGTTTGAGCGACCGCGGCACGGATGGGATTGA
>CAZLOQ010000208.1:0-10044 GCA_964561125.1 uncultured Chitinophaga sp.
TTCCATCAACCTGCAGGGCACCGGCCTGGACAACGGTGCCCCCGGTGAATGAGGCGGGCCCGGTAAGAACGAGTGTTCCCGAGCCCAGTTTGGTGAGTCCTGCGGTACCGGTGAGGTTACCGGCGAGATCGAGAACGCCGGACTGGACTTCGATGGCGGAGGCCTGCAGGTCGAGTGGAGTTTGAATGAGGTTTTCGCCGGCGATCTGAATGATGTCTGTGCCCGCGTTGTGGAGCTGGATGCTTTCACCGGTGATGGTGTAGCCACCGGAATTAAAGGTCATGGAGAAGCGGGAATCACCGGGGAAGTCATTGGCCAGGATTCCCTGACCGCTGGTATCGAACACGAGGGAATCACCGCTGGCGGGCAGAGTATCCCCGGACCAGTTGGTGTTGCCGCTGGAGCTGGCTGACCACGTAGTGTTGAGGTCACCGACCCACGAGAGGGTAGCGGGGAGCACGCGTTGTTCGAGGTCTTCGGAGGAGAGCCGAACTTTGCTGGTGCTGGCTGCGATACGATTTCGCAGGCTTCTTCGCAGGGAACGTCGCTGAGTGCTGCGAAGGTGGCCGGCATGCAGAAGATCAGAGCAGTGTCTCAACCAGCGGGAGAGCGGCATGGGGAGAGCTTTCGGCTGTAATCAGGGCGCGCGGACATGGGGCAGGCGAAGCCTGGGCAATCGCGCGCTGCAAATTGCGAAATGTGACAAGAATGGGACAGTGGGCCGGAGTGGCGGACAGCGAGTGAGCGTGCGCACCGGAGGCCTGCTCAGTCACACGGGATTCGCGGCGCGAGGCTGACGGGAAATTTTCGCGGATTGCAAAAAATCGGGCGAACCGGAAAGAGCGCCGCAGGTGTTTCGCCGGCGATGACCGTCGTTGACGAAGGACTTCCGGTCGGCCGGGCTGATGCCACGCTCACTTCACCGGGCAATGGCAGCTATTGGCCCGTCATGGGGCGGAACTTTTCCTGCAGAAACCGAGCTTTTTCAGCTGTGGTGGCTGTGTTCCACGGGGTGGTTGTGAGCGTTTGCAGGGATTCCGCGGCCAGCTGTATGGCCTGTTCAGGGGGAAGGAGTTGGGCGATGCGAAGTCGGACTTCGAGCAGGAGTGTGAGGTGATCGAGATTCTGCGGATCTTCGTGGATCAGATTCTGAGCGGTCTGTTCGGCCTGCTGCAGGGTCTGGAGAGCGGGGACGCGTTGGTCTCCGGTGAGGTATGCGCCGGCGGCGTTGAGCAGCATTCCGATCCCGATCAGGGTTCGCTCGTTGCGCCACGGGTGTGATGGTGGCTGAGTGAGAGCCTGCTGTCGGATGAGACTGGCCATCCTGCAGTAAGTGTCACCGGCCTCGGTGTGCTGCTGGTTTTTTGCGAAGCAGCGTGCCTGGAGATTGCAGATGCGGATTTCCATTTCGAGACGTGCATGGCGTTCGACAGCGTCAGCAGGGAGATTTGAGACGCGTTGTCGGAGCATTTCGATGGTTGGTTCGAATTCCCCGATGACATCCGCCTGCATGGCCATAATCAGGGAATCGATCCCGGTGCGAATTTGTTCTACAGTGAGTTCCTGGCCGGTATGCAGGCTGTGATCCAGCACCTGCAGGTATTCTCGGGCGAACCGTCCGCCAATTTGCAGACCTTCCTGACGAATCCTTTGCAGTCCTCCCTCTTCAAGTGCGCGTGGATCTTCAATCATTGCATTGAAGAGAAAGTGAGACTGCACCAGCCGATCAAATCCGGCCCGCACTGCCTCCTGCTGCTGTTCCTGAAGAAGTTGTTTATCTGCGGCGAGTTCAGCTTTGGCGAGGGCTTCGCGGCTGAGCTGCCGTTGAATTGAAGCGTACCAGAGGGCAGCGAGGATGAGTGCGAGGACAAGTGTGGTGGAGGCCGCCGCGGCAAGTGCTTCGGCCGGATGGCGGCGGCACCAGTTGATTAATCTCCGCAGGCGACTGACCGGACGAGCGGAGATGGGGCGGTTGTCAAGAAATGCGATGATATCATTGCGGAGAGCGGTGGCTGACGGATATCGCTTTTGCGGCTCTTTAGAGAGGCATTTCAGGCAGATTGTTTCCAGATCACGCGGGATGGCGGGAACGAGTGACCGGGGACTGACGGGATCCTCGCGAAGAATCATGGCCATGGTGAGGGCAGGATCGCTGGAAACGAATGGCGGGCGTCCTGTAAGCAGTTCATACAGGACAGCTCCGAGGCCGTAGATATCGACCGACGGATCGGAAGCGCTGATACCGCTGCCGGGAGAGACCTGTTCGGGGGCCATGTAGGACGGTGTGCCGATCTGTTGTCCGGAGAGAGTGAGATGCGGCTGGTCAATGAGCCTTGCGAGGCCGAAATCGGCGATTTTGGGACAACACATCATCAGATCAATGCGGCTGTTTTCAGATGCTGCAGGGGCGTTGGGGAGTGGCTTCAGGAGGATATTGGAGGGCTTCAGATCTCTGTGCCGGACCCCCTGAGCATGGGCGTATTCGACAGCCTGGCAGAGCTTTTCGAGCAATTGTGCGGCGGCGACCGGGGGACCAGGCTGCCCCCGCAGCCACGTGGCCAGTGACGGGCCGGCTACAAATTCCATGATCAGGGCTGGCTGTCCACCAATGTCTTCGACTTCGTGCAGGCCGACGATGTGGGTGTGAGCGAGTCGGGCGAGTGCAGAGGCTTCCTGCAGCAGGCGCTGGGATTCGTGGACTGTCGGGGCGGACGATCGCAGCAGCTTGATCGCCACGGTGCGCTGCAGGATCTGATCGTGAGCCTCCCAGACGTTACCCGAACCACCAGTGCCGATCAGGCGTGTCCACGAATAACGCAGCCCGGATTCAGCAGGCGGGAGTCCGGCGTGGGCTGGTCCGGCGTGGGCTGGTTCGGCGTGGGCTGGTTCGGGCTGCACATTTACCCGGGTGATGTCATAGCTGGCAGTCTGCAGAGAACCGGAGTCCCGGAGGGTCTGCAGCCAGCTTTCTTCGCGGCAGTCTTTCGTCTGTTCGCCCAGCAGTGCGAGACAACGGGGGCAATCGTTGAAGTGCTGTTCAAAGGTGACGGCCTCATCATCCGGCATGCGTCCTGAGAGGTAATCCTGGATGTGGGCAGAAAAACTACAGGAACCGCGGCTGGTCATGGGCGTACTTAATTTTCCGGGTGCAGATGATTCCGGCGTCGGCGAATTTCGGAGGAGATGAGTTTCTGGACGCGAGTTCTGGAGGCGTGTACGGCGTCCAGTTGCATGCTGAGCTGCTGGGCGGCGACCGGGCCGGAGAGGCCTTCGAGGGCAACGAGGCGGAAGGCGTGCCAGGTCTGCGGCTGGACGCGTTTCTGGACGGCAACCATGCAGTTTCTGAGCAGGTCGAGCTGCTGCAGACGGTCGAATTCTTCTTCGAGTGCAGCGATCTGATCTTCAGCCTGGCGGTATTTTTCGGCGAGTTGCGGGCGGGAGAGATTTTCTTTGTCGGAATTGGCTTCACAGAGACAGCGCCACGCGATGGCCCTCAGCCACGCTCTGAAACTGCCGCGGCCGGAATGTTTGAAGCCTTGAATTTTGGAAAGGACGACCAGCAGGGCGTCGTGTGTGAGGTCTTCGGCATCGGCAACCTGCAACCGTTTCCAGCGTGCCCAGTGTCTGAGAATACCGGCGGCGCGGGTGGCAAATTCTGACCACGCCTGATCGTCGCCCGCCTGGACACGACGCAGCATCCCGAGGGATGTATCCAGTTGCGAGGAGTTCAATGCAGGCCTTTGACAAACGGAACGAAGATTGAAAGCAAGGCAAAAATGCCGGAGGTGAAGAAAACCTAGACATTTTTTTACCAATTTCAACCAAAAACGGAAGAACCGACACCGAAAGGCCTCGGAAAAACGTGACTCCCTGCGCGTTCTGATGGGCTCACCAGGACGTCCACCTTTCTGCAGACTGAAACAAAATGCTTCTCAAGGCAACCGGAACTCGATAGAATCGCGGACGTCGTCGGCGCCCGTAGCTCAGTTGGACAGAGCAGCTCCCTTCTACCCTGCAGGTCGGTGGTTCAAATCCACTCGGGCGCACTCCGTGGAAGTAATCAAGCACGGTGTGATCAGCCATCACTCCAGAGTAACCTGAGTTATGTCAGCGGTTCCTGCACAATTCGCGATCCGGTCACATCGGCATCCGTCAGCCGTTCCGGGCGACCGCTGTGGACGAATATGAGCTTCGTGTGGTCAATCCCCAGACGATGACGAATTGTCGCATGCAGATCCGGGACGCTCACACGGTTCTGGACACGCTTGTAGCCGATTTCGTCTGTTGCGCCGTGAATGTGGCCCGCTTTGAAGCCACCTCCAGCCATTTTCGATGAAGTCGACGGTGAGCCAGTCGAGTCATCCGCACAAAGCCATGGAGCGAAGCAGGCCCGCATGGCCGTGTTTATCGCCGGAAACTCCACGCGTGACATCAACGTGCGATGTTGCCGCGGCAGCCGGGATGCATCGGAACTCAGCCATGCAATTGTTTCGCCACGCCCGGCACCTGCTCACTAACGGAAACATGAAGATCCGGGACATCATCGGGCCTGACAGCCTGCTATACTGTGACCTCCCGGATGATTGTCGCCCGACGGATGTCCTGCCGCAATGCCAGCGAACAGCAGCAATGGCTTCCGCAGAAAGCGTTACACAGCGGCCAGGACTGGTGCATTGATTTTTGGTTCTTCATCCCTCCAGGCTCACGAGACTCGTCATGATCCATGTCATTGCTACCATTGAATTGAATCCCGGAACCCGCGACGCATTTCTGGCAGAATTCCGCAGATTGATTCCGGATGTTCATGCCGAGCAGGGCTGTATTGAGTACGGGCCGGCGATCGATGCGGTGACGGACATTTCCAATCAGGAAAAGTATGGCCCGGATACGGTTGTCGTGGTCGAGAAGTGGGCGGACGTGGCTGCTCTGAAAGCCCACTCCGTCGCTCCGCACATGGACGCTTACCGTGTGCGTGTGAAGGACTACGTGCGGCATGTCGATCTGCGAGTGCTCGATCCGGCCGGTTAGACCGGCAGCACGGGACGGCGCGCGATCAATGCCACCTCCTTTCCGGGAAAGGGTGCAAGCTGTCCGGTGATGGAAGCTGAAATTTCCTGTCCTGACCTGTCCTTACCGGACGGCTCGCGCCCAATGCCACCTACTTTTAGCGGAACGGCGCGAGCCGTCCGGTGATGGATGCTGAAATTTCCTGTCATTACCGGACGGCTCGCGCCGTACCGCTTCTATTTTGAGCCGAAAGTAGGTGGCATTGGGCTTGCGCCGTACCGCTTGTATTTGGAGCCGAAACCAGGTGGCATTGGGCTGGCGGGGCCGGGGAGCTGGGCATGGGGGGCAGCGGGGAGTTGCAGGCAGCCAGGCCGGTGCATGGCACCTGAGAGTGGAGGTGCATGGCACCTGAGAGCGGAAAGTGTTTCCGGAATTCGGGTTATGACGGGGCGTTCTGTCTGTCTCCCCCGCGGTTGCAGCACGGTTTACGTGCCGCGGGTGCGATTCACTTCTGACTTGTACTGCCTGCTTCCCGCTATCGCCCATGACAGTGATCGCCCGTGACAGTGCAGGACGCTCTCTTGTCCGGTTTCCCGGACTTTCACCTCGACGGTCAGATCTCGCCCTGGAGCCTGGAATAACATATGCTGCCCGGTGGGCATCCCTGCGAAGCATAACAAAGGAGTTCCCCCCCACATGGCCCCCGGACTTTTCAGCCGCAGTCTCCTTCTGCCACCGGCCGCCCTGCTGCTGCTCACCGCAGTCGCCACCGCTGCTGCTCACCAGCTGGCGGACGGTCGCACAGATCAGATCATTCGCGTGTACTACGGTGCCGGATTCCTCATTCTCTCTCTGAGCATCTGGTGGCTCGGCTTTGCCAGGCTGCCGCGGTCTGTGCGAATCACCACATGGTCTGTGGCTGTCATCGGCTTTACACTCCTTGGCTTTGCCTGTATTCGCAGTGTCTGGTTCGACGGCGACATGCGTCCCAGGCTCGTCTTTCGCTGGAACCCACTCCGTCCCTCCGAACGTTCCCGCGAATGGCTGAAAGCCAACGCTCCCGCCTCTGCCGTTTCTGCGGAGCCCGCTCCCACTGTCCCTTCCGCGACGCTCGAGATCACCGCACTTGACTGGCCACGTTACTGTGGCCACAACGGTGACCGCTCTGTTCAGGCACCACTCCCGAACACCGACTGGGTCACCGCTCCTCCAACCGAAGTCTGGCGCCGCCCGGTGGGCGAGGCGTGGTCTTCCATGGCCATCATTGGTAATCGACTCTGGACCCAGGAGCAGCGCGGTGATCTGGAATGCACTGTTTGCTATGACAGTCAGACGGGTGAGGAAATCTGGCGGCGCGAAGATGCCGCCCGCTACGACACTGCGCAGGGTGCCGTCGGGCCCCGTGCCACTCCAACAGTATCCCCCACCGCCCTGTTTTCACTCGGAGCCACCGGGATTCTGAACGCACTCGATCCCTCCACCGGCCGACTGCTCTGGCAGCGACAAATCTGCACCGATGCTGACAGTACGATGGTTGAATGGGGCATGTCCGGCTCGCCTCTGCTCCACAAACAGCTGTTGATTGTTGATGCGGGCGGCAGTTCCGGACGTGCCCTTGCAGCCTATGATCAAACGACCGGCACACCCGTCTGGAGTGTCGGCAGCCACAAGGCTGGTTACGCCGCCCCCCGGCTTGAAGTCATCAATGGCCAGACACAGTTGCTGGTCTTCCATGGCGACGGCCTTGAAGCGCATGACCCCGACAGCGGCACATCACTCTGGTTCTATCCCTGGACCAATCAGTACAAGATCAATGTGGCCCAGCCCATGCGCTTTGGCAACACTTTGTTTCTCAGCAGCGGCTATGATTCCGGCTGCGTGCTGCTCGATCCCATGCAACTGAATAACCAGCGTCCGGCCGAGGTCTGGGCTCCCTCCCGCAGCCTGAAACTCAAATTCAACGAAGCGGTGGCACTCGACAACCACGTCTATGGCCTTGATGACGGCATTCTTGCCTGTGTCGATGTGCGTACCGGAAACCGTTTGTGGAAAGGTGGCCGCTATCGATTCGGCCACGTGCTGCTCTGGGAGGATAAACTGCTTGTCCAGGCGGAAGACGGAGCCGTCGCGCTCGTTGCCGCGTCCCCCGCCGCCTTCACTGAGATCGCTCGCTTCCAGCCGTTGAATGACCGCACGTGGAACGTCCCCGCTGTTGCCCGCGGCCACCTGTTTGTTCGCAATGCCGCAGAAATGGCCTGCTTCAGCCTTCCCCCCGCTGCGACCGCTTCTCCCGCGCTTTCCGCGGACGAAAATACCGCTTCGACTCATTCACCGCCGTCCGCCGTGTCGTCAGGCGGACCAGCAGCGTCATCAGGTAATTCCGCCAGCCAGGGACAACGTACTGACGACGTTTCTCCAGCGTCCGCAGGGCAACCTTAACAACCTTTGCCGGCGATTGTGCGGTGTGCTTTTCCAGCCAGCCCACAGCGCCCGCCGTGTCAAAAAAATCGGTCCGCGTCACTCCCGGGCACAGCGCCATCACCGTCACTCCGCGACTGCGCGACTCCGCCCACAGAGCCTCACTGAAGTGCAGAATAAAGGATTTGCTGGCCGCATACGCTCCCATGAACGCAACCGGCTGAAACGCAGCCTGCGACGACAGATTAATGATTGCCCCATGCCCCCGCTCCAGCATGTCCGGCAGAAATCGATAGGTCAGATCGGTCAGTGTGAGCAGGTTCAGCTGGAGCATCCGGCGAACTTCCTCAGGTGATGTCGTCTCGATCTGACCGATCAGACCGATACCAGCATTGTTCACCAGCAGCTCAACTGTTACCTCAAGGCGTTTCAGCTCGTCGTACAGCAAAGCCCCCGCGTCAGGGTCTGCGAGGTCAATCGTAACTACGTGACAATGTGTGCCGTGGCGAGTATTCAGGTCCGTTGCCAGCTGCGTGAGCAGGTCTTTCCGGCGGGCTGCCAGAATCAGATGCATCCCACGACTCGCCAGCTGTACCGCGAACTCTGCGCCAATTCCCGAAGATGCTCCGGTGACCAGTGCCCAGCGATCATTGAAACTGTCCAGCACCGCCTGCCCCCGCTCAGATCAAACCACGTTCAGACACTCTGCCCGGACACTGCCACCCGGCCACCCTCAGCCGATCTCACCACTCCGTCCCGCAGCTGGATCACCCGCGGAAAACGACTCGCCAGCTCATCGGAATGCGTCACACACACCAGCGCCGCTTCGTGCTCGGTGGCCATCTCCAGCAGCAGAGTGCCAATGTCCGCTGCCGTCGCCGGATCCAGATTTCCCGTCGGCTCGTCCGCCAGCAGCAGCGATGGCTCGTTGATCAGCGCCCGGCAGACAGCCACCCGCTGTCGCTCTCCGCCGGATAACCGCCCCGGCCGCTGATGCAGCCGCCCCCCCAGTCCCACTCGTTCCAGCAACGCGGCCGCGCGTTCTCGTAGTCCCGCGGGAGAATCAAAACCCGCCAGAGACGGCAGCAGCACGTTTTCCAGAACACTGCACTGCGGAAGCAGCTGATGGTCCTGAAACACAAACCCGATGTGCTGGTTTCGAAATGCGGCCAGCCGTCGCCCACTCAGGCTCCACGGATTTTCGCCCAGAATCTCCACCACGCCACTGGTCGGACGATCCAGCGTTCCCGCCAGATACAGGAGTGTGCTCTTGCCGCAGCCCGAGGGACCGCGAATCGCCACCGCCTCACCGGAAACGACCCGCAGACTTACGTCCCGCAAAATGGGCAATTCGCCGGCTGACGTCCGAAACGTTCGGCTCACGGAGTGCATCTCAAGGACCACAGGCATGGGAAAGCTCACTTGACAGTCTGAGGCGGCATCAACGACGCCGGCAGTTTCGCTTCTCAGGACCTGCAGATCAAGCCACACCCCGGATTCCCCGGTTCGCACTGCGTTTGCGTACCTCCTGCGAACCGGAGCCGACGTCGGCCCCCGGGACGTGACGACGGGGTATCCACGCAGGCAGGCATTCAGTCCTGTGTATCCCGTCCGGATTGTGCGGCCTGCGACCTCAATTTCAACGCCTCGGGCAATTTCTTTTTTGCCGGATATCGCAGGGCATGCCGTACAAGCCAGCGGCGGTTTTCGGCGATGCTGACATGAAGCGCATCATTCGCCTCGCACAGCCATCGCTCGCACACTCTGAAGACTGCGTCGGGATGGTCTTTCGCCAAATCTCCCAGATGATTTGCCACCGACCGTCGCACGTAAAGTTCTGTATCGTCCTTCAGGAGTTCCAGCAGCGGCAGCGTATGCGTGGGGTCCTGTTGAAGTTCAGGGAGTCGCGTCGCCCATGGCAGTCGGGGGCGAGTTCCTTCGCTCACCAGGCGTCGCACATGCGGATTCGGGTCGTTTGCCCAGCGTTTGAGCAGCGTCAGACACCTTGAACGGTACCTGATAAGAAAAGGGCGAATGCTGAATTCAGCGGTAAATCTCTGCGTGATTTCGTAATTCGCCAGCATGCCGCTTTCGAACGATGTGATACCGTGATCGGCAATGTAATGGGCGTGCGGCAGATAAAAGAAGACCGCCAGACCATTGCCCTCCGTGGAGGCCAGCGGCGGTCCGAATGATTGAATCAGCAGCGGCATTGCTGTGTCAGAATCACTCGGCAGCTGTTCGGCCATGGCCCGTGCAATGTGAGCGGCGCGCTGTTTGAGCTGGAGTTGCTGTAGTCCGCGAGTCGCCTGCCGCTGGAAGGACTGCGAATCAAAGCCTGGCACAACATCCCGTAACGACTGGCCGATGAGTGTGACAAGTGAGGCATCGAGGAGTTCCTTCAGGGGAACGCCGTGCCGGATGGTCGCCGGTGCGGAATACCTTTGGGAGGGATGCTTGTCAGTTCCGGTCATACGTGATCTGCAAAAGCCCGTGGGAGAAGCGGGTCTTCGACATCGAAACCTGACGTTCTGCGAAGGCCCAGTGCCACCTGCTTTCGGCGGCAAATAGAAGCGGTACGGCGCGAGCCGTCCGGTAATGACAGGAAATTTCAGCATC
>CAZLOQ010000209.1:0-9946 GCA_964561125.1 uncultured Chitinophaga sp.
AGGCGCGTCTGTGTGCCGAGGAGGGACGGGTTTTGAAACACAGAGGCACAGAGGAGTGGAGGCAGCGCAGCGCAATCGTGCCCGGGTGCGTCCAAAGTCCTCGGAGTTGACCCCGGCAACCGCGGGCCCCCGCCAAATCACCCGCCTCACAAAGCCCGCTGCCGCACACCCGGCTCACACCGAACACGCAGCGTTCGCCCTGGAACTGCCCTTACAGGGCGAAGCTGCCGGGGGGCGACCTGACCTGGCATTTCATGCCGGGTCAGCCCCCCCAACGAGACCACACGCCCTGTAAGGGCAGTTCTCAGCTACGGGGTGTGACTGTCAGTGGGCGCCCAAAACCCGCCACGGATGGGCGCGTCAAAACCAGCCACCTGAGGCAAAGGCATACTTGTCATGCACCCTTTAGCAGTCCCCTTGCTGAAGGAGCAAACACATGGCAAACGTACTCAAAATGGCTACAGTCGCTGACATCGTTCCATTGATTCACGCCGGTTCCTCTGATCGTCGGATTGATGTGTAGCCTTCGCGGGATCGCGGGACGTTAGCGAAGTACCGCCGGCAGATGCCGTTGGATAAGTCTCTGACGGTGCCTGCATCCCGAGTCCAGGGGCATCGTCGAAGCCGGAGTTCGATCTGTCAAACGCAATGCGCTGACCAGCGTTCCGTGACTGCAGCCCCACCAGCGGGCCGCTTCCTCCCCGCATGGTGAATCCGCGTTGCGTCTCACCGCAGGCACGTCTCCTCCGCAGACGACGACTCCCGCCCACCCGATCCGCCATGCCCCGACGTCTTCAGCTCGCTCTGCAGCCAGGTTGCTGACATCAATTCGACGCTTCAAGCTCCGCGCGCATCAACCGCCTGCGGCGAGCCCGGGGACTCACGCCCTCAAAAATGCCCCTCGGAGTGCTGACATGAAAAGCGCTGAAAGTGCGGGTCATTTCACCGGTGTTCCCATCTGCAGGCGGGTTACGGAGAAATCGTGGCGGACGTCCGCAAATCCGCTCCTGTCAACCTCGATGAAATCGGCTGAGTCCAAAACAAAAACCGAGCCTGGAGGTGGGTTGCTGTCGGCCCGCGTGCGAGCCTCTACGCGATTCATCAGTCACGATCCCGAAGACCGCAGAAACCAGCCGCAGATCAGGAAACGCGTGTGCCAGCCTCTTCGTGTTCGCAGCACATGACGGCGTATCTCCGACCAGCAACATCTCGGAACCGACAATCCGCAAGGCCGTCATCTTTCGCAAGCTGAGTTTCAGCACGGAGGAGCAAACAGGACGTCTGAACCTGTCTGTGATCTTCTCAACAGTTGAGACCTGCTGACGACAAGGCCTCTCCGCAATTGCCTGAATCCGCGAAGCGTTGGTAAATCTCTTCGCAGGCAAAACAAGCCCAAAGTTGCTCCCCGCTGAGCAAGACGGCTGTGAACGGTTACAACAGAACTCAATGAAATTCGCCCCAGCGATGAACACAGTAGTCTTCTGCAGCATTCGCCCCGGAATTCTCTGCCGAGCCCGGATGAACTGGCGGCCTCTGGTTCCAGTCATGGTGGCCAGCTGAAAGCACCGTTCATGGTTGTTTCTGAGCGACCAGCGGAACCGGACGCTCAGGGCCTGCTGTGGGAATTCTTTGAGGCCGCAGCCGAATCCGCCTGGTGGGAACAGACGGCCCTCGGTCAGACAGAGCGTTTGCGGAGCAGTCTGGTTGCCAGCAGGATCGCGACAGCCGCGGTGACGACTGCGGGTACGGAGTGTGACGGGTTGACGACGTAGTGCAGCAGTCCATGCTGCACGTGAGGGGCGCCATGGCCTTCGTGGGCGTTGAGCGGTGCAGCGAGGCAGATGCTGATCAGACAGCAGGCTGTGAATTGAAGAGCAGGACGCCGCGCTTGCACTGGAGCACTCCGGACAGACATCAAGAACCTGAAGACGAACGTCCCCGAATTGTCTTCTGGAACGGCGACGGATGCAAGTGCGGAAACGCGGCGGGAACAGGTCCGGTCACAGATTGAAATCGACGCCTTCAGCACCTTCGGGCGGGACATTGTAGGTCAGCTTTGTGGTGGATGGATTGGAGTAGTCTGCGGGGACAAGCTGTTTCGGGCCTTCTTTCTTCTGCTTTTGTGTACCCCAGCCCATGTCAGCAGCGGCTTGCTGACCGGCATCCATCCCATCGGACTCCGGTTGCGGGCTGACGAGGCCTGGTCCCTGACCTCCTTCATACCTGGAAACGCTGACGCGGTTATTGCCCGGCAGTGCTCCCTGCACAAGTCGATACCGTCCTTCAGCATCGGTTTTGGCGACACCGACAAAGGTTTCGTTTGTGAAGAGCACTTCGGCGTCAGCGAGCGGTTTGCCACCGAGCGTGATAGTACCGGAAACGGCAACTCCACGACCAGGTTTGACGCTTTCACCGCAGCCGGAGAGCATGGGAAGGAATGAGAGGCAGAACACCAGCAGAGCTGGGGAGCGGAAGGAACGTGGGAATGTCATGACAGCCGCCTGATGGGAATCGGAGTGGAGCGACAGGAAGACCGAGAAACAAAACTGCGTGCATACTTTGGCAGCACCGTGAGGAATAGCCAAAGTACGCACGCTTGCAGGCAGAATGGGCAGTTGGCAAATCAGAATTCGCCGACAACAGCACCGTCATGCGAATAGGTCAGACGCCAGAACGTAAGGGCGTCGATGTTTTCGCTGAGAAATTTTACGGAACCGTCACCGAGGACGACCTGGCAGCCACCAGTGTGGCCGCTGCCGTAGCCCCACGCGTACTGACGCTTCAGAGCATCATTCTGATAGGCAGCGTTGATGCGGAAGTCGTTCACAAACGGGGCAATGGTGGTGGCGTCGAGAACAGTGGCGCTGTTGGAAGGCGTGTAGAGGTGGCAGCAGGTATGGGTACCGCTGAGTCCCCAGGGGCCGAATGCGGCGTTGGTCTTGTAGCGGGCACCGCCCCATGCTTCACCAATGGCGATCACGTTGGTGGTGCCGTCGGTCAGGTCTCGCATGCGGGCACCGCCACTGTTGCCGAACACTCCCTGGCGAACGTCACCACTGTAGGCCGTGTGAGGTAAACTGTAGTCAGTCATACTTCCCGTGGCGAAGGCGTAGCTGGCGCGGCGACCGTTTTCGCGGCTGTAGAAGTCTGACTGAGTCGTGATGCCGGAACTTGAGATTTCGCCGCCCTGGGGATGAGAGGGGCAGAGCAAGGCCGGGAGAGACATGGAAGTGATCGGAGCGTTCACATTGGCGGCCGTGTTACCGGCAATCGGCATCCCGTAGGGATTGGACAGACTGCCGGTCTGGTTGAAGTCGTAGCGGGAGTAGGCGTTGGCCTGCTCGATGTACGGCAGCAAAAGCACAAAACCGGATGTGTTCTGAACACGGTTATTGACCGTGTAGAAGGCGGTGCTGTTGAACCGACCGGAATTGTTGAGTGCCGGAGGGAAGGTGTTGAAGGTATCGTGATAGTTGTGGAGTGCGATTCCCCACTGCTTCAGATTGTTCTTGCACTGGGTTCGGCGAGCGGCCTCGCGGGCCTGCTGCACAGCAGGCAACAGCAACGCCACAAGGATCGCAATGATTGCGATCACCACCAGCAGCTCAATCAACGTAAACGCGCGACGACGAACCATGGAACTCTCCTGGGAAAGACAGGGAAAAAGGACAAGACCGTATATGGGACTTGTCTGCTGCAGGAGGCAGACCAGCGAAAGAGACGGTTAGACAGGCGTGTCTCAGGGAAGGGAGGCTGAACAATTGGCTGGTGCAGGTCGTTTCATCAGATTCATCGTCAAAATATTTCCCAAACGAAAACTGTTCAACTCTCTCATCGAAGAATTTCAAGTGAATTCATGAGAAATGATGGTGTTGCAGAGCATTCAGGGTGGACCAAGACTCCGCGAGTGACGGGCACCCGTGGAGTTGTCCTTATGAGGGTGCCCGGCAGCACACAAGCAACCCCCTGGAACACTGATGTCACGCGATCGGCAGACGACTGGTGACCGCGATGAAACCACAGCTCTCCATGCCTGCATCCAACGCGAGACTGAGCACCGTTGTCGTTCAGAACGAACCCAACGGCTCTGAAGACGGCAGCAAAAGCCGTGCCTGCGCCCTGAAATGCGGATTTGACGCGAATTTGCCGACAAGCCCCGCACCACCATGAAATCCGCTGCTTAGTTTGGCAGCAGTGTGCAGCAGGATTCCGCGGCAGCCTGCACTGAGCGGCTCAGCCGGATCTGAGCTCCAGAGCCCTTGCGATGAAACGTTTTGGCACCGTGGTCCGCGGAACTTTGCCCCGAAACCAGCTCCGCACATCCGACTCCAGCCCCACGCCGTGCATGAAATTATAGAGTGCCCGGCTGAGCGCTTTACCGAGTGAATCGTGATCGACCCCCGTCGGATCCTCAAACTGCACATCATTTTTCGCAAAGCCCCCATCTTCCAGGGGCAGCAGTCGCACGCCGAAACGCTCGGGATGTTTTCCAACCGGGGAGTGCACGGTGCACGTGAAGCGGTGGAAGAAGCCACTGTGAATGCAGCCCTCCTCGAACAGCTGCCGCACATACTCCAGCGCATCCACGGTTTCCTGGAGTGTCTGCGTGGGGAAGCCATACATCAGATAGGCGTGCACCAGAATTCCGGCATCGCTGAACGCCCTGGTGACTCGTGCCACCTGAGCCACGGAGACTCCTTTTTCCATGAGCTTCAGCAGGCGATCAGAGGCGACTTCAAGGCCCCCCGAAATCGCAATGCAGCCGCTCGTCGCCAGCAGTTGACAGAGTTCTGCCGTGAAGGACTTTTCAAAGCGAATGTTGCCCCACCAGGAGATTTGCAGGTTTCTTCGCAGCAGTTCTTCGGCGAGCGATTTCAGGCCCTTTGGCGGAGCAGCTTCATCGACGAAATGAAAGCCGGTCTGCCCGGTCTCTTCAACGATGGCGGTGATGCGATCAGCCAGGAGTTCTGCAGCGGCCGTGTCATAGCGGCCGATGTAATCCAGCGTCACGTCGCAGAAGCTGCATTTCTTCCAGTAACAGCCGTGGGCAACAGTGAGCTTGTTCCAGCGACCGTCGGACCAGAGACGGTGCATGGGATTGAGCATATCCAGGGTGCTCAGGTAATCGCTCAGCGGGAGTCCGTCCCAGGTTGGTGTGCCGACAGCGGCGAAAGGCACGTCGGGTTCGGGGTGTGCGGAGTACTGCACGCGTCCGGTGGCAGCGTCCCGGTAGAAGGTCCTGACCAGCTGTTCAGCGGGGCGACGTCCCTGCAGGTGTTCCACAAGGGCCAGCAGAGGGCGTTCGCCGTCGTCCAGCGTGACATAATGGAAGTAGTCAAACACCCGGGGTTCTCTGAGTTCCCGCAGCTCGGTGTTCACATAGCCCCCGCCCAGCACCAGCAGCACCTCCGGAAAGCGGCTGCGAATCACCTGCGCAGCACGGAAGGCGGCGTAGACAGTGCCGGGAAAGGGCACACTGATCAGCACGATCGACGGCTGATGCTTTTGCACCGCGGCAACGGTGAGTTCATGAAGCCATTGATCGAGCAGTGTTGGGGTGGCGGCGAGTGCTGCGGCGAGTGGTTCGAAGGTGGCCTGACTGGCGGCCAGCGATTCTCCGTATCGCACAAATTCAAACCGGTGATCCACGGCATCCCGAATCACGTCTGCCAGATCACTCAGAAACAGCGTGCACAGATGCCGTGCACGGTCGTGGACGCCCAGAGCTCCGAAGGCCCAGCCCAGCGGATCCTCACCACTCTCTGCATCTCCTTCAAACACATCCAGCGACGCAAACCGCGGGCCTTCAGGGAGGAATGAGCGAGTGGCAATGCGATGGGCCAGCGTGGAGTCGCGGCCCTGGAGGTAGCTGATCACGGGGCCGATGGCGGAGGCATAGCGGTCCCAGGCATTCAGAAACGAACGCACGGCCCCCGGCCGCTGCGCCGCCGCGTGGTCTCGGGCGATTGTGCGGATCTGTTCGAGTCCGGGTCGGGAGAGCAGTCGCAGGACGAGTTTGAGGGCCAGATCATCCTGAAAGGCACTGAAACCACGGGATCGCAGGAAACCAGTGAGGTAAGCGGTGGAGGGATAGGGGGTGTTGAGCTGCGTCATCGGCGGGATGAGCGCCAGCAGGCGACCTGTGTAATCGGTGCGTTCCGCGGTTGCAGCCGCCGTGATGACCGCAGCTGATGCCGTTCCGGGATCTGTTTGAGTGATCGCCGGGAGCAGGCTCATCGGCGCGGGCCTTTCCTGAGTTCAGTGTGGCTGGACGTCGCTGAGCCAGCCGTCAGTGTCGAAAGGGAACGCATACGGTTCGCCGCAGAACTTCAGGCGATCGCTGGATCGCACCGCGTCGAAATACGCGGCCGAAACGCGGACTCGGCTGAGGTGCAGAGTATCGGCGATCTGGATGATGCGGGCATCGGCAGGAGCGATCATGCCGATGGTTGTGAGTGCAGCTTCGATGGCTTCCTGATCGGTGTCGAACGTGATGGGAATCATCGCGGCTTCGGGGTGATTGCCAGTGATGCAGTTGATGCGGGTGACGACAGGATCGATTTTTTCGACGGCCCGGCGCGTCGTGAATTCGGCCATGCCGATTCCCGTGCCATTGCCGCCGGTTTCCGGGGTGAGTCCACGGACGAGTATTCGGCGGCAGCGAGTGGTGTCCTGAGCGGTCGCGGCGTGATCATTGAATTTTCGGCCCACCACATTGGCATCCATTCCGACACCGCTGATGTTCTTGCCGATGCGGTCGACGATGAGCAGATCAACGTCGGCGAAGGGGAGTCGCGGGAGCCAGTCGTTGGCGAGTTTGAGCAGTTCGGGTTCGCGTGATGAGAAGTCTTCGGGGCGGAAGACATCGAACAGTGCCGTTTCGTCTTCGGCGTTTTCCAGAATCGCCAGTCCGCCACAGACCCGGCAGACCTCCAGCACTCGCTCAGCCACGGCCGCGATGATTTCAGGAAAGCTCATCGTCAGAATGCCCGCGTGGTAAACTTTGGCACCGGCATGCTTTCCAAGGCCGATGAGCATCATCTTGTGCAGACCGGATTCGACAGGGCCGACGAAGCGGGTGTGCGGCTTGACACGGTTGACCACAAACACATGATCCGCCTCGGCAGCGTATCGGTCGAAGTGCACCGGCATGCCGCTGGCGGTCTGAGCCACGATTACAGTGTCCATGGTGGCGCGGATCGGGACTTTCACGCTGTCTTCGGTGACACCGAGTGTTGCGAGGAGCTTCAGCTGACCTTCAGCAGTACCGCCGCCGTGGCTGCCCATGGCGGGCACCAGAAACGGTTTGGCGCCCAGCGCAGTGAAGTGGGCGGCGACCTCACGCAGGATCATGCCGATGTTGGCCACACCGCGACTGCCGGCGGGAATGGCAACTGTCTGGCCGGGGCGAATGCGGCCTGAAAGTTCCAGCTGACTGAGCTGGGAGTGAACGGCAGCCGGAATGTCAGTCAGCCGCGGCGTGCTGAAGTGCTGATGAATGTCGCACATCATGGGGAACCGGGACATCTTGGCGCGGTCCTGCGGTGAGAAGGCGTTGGAGGGGAAGCGAATGGAGGTCACAGCAGGCTACGACTGAGTCGAGCCGGGTGCGGGGGGCGTGGCGGCGGCGGTTCGCAGCTGTACCGGAAGCTGATCAATCCGGGCTGCAAGAATAAAGTCGTTCAGTGAGAGTCCCTGGATGGCGTGCGTCCAGATCTCGATGGCGACCTGGCGGTAGGCCGTGAGATGCAGATCGGGGTGGTGCCCTTCGGCTTCAGCGAGTTCTTCGACGTGGCGGAAAAATTCCATGCCCGCGCGGAAGTGTTTGACGGTCCAGCATTTGCGGATGCGATCGGGGTCTTGCAGGAGTTCCCAGCCGGTGAGCTGCAGCAGTTGCCGCCGGGCTTCATCAGGAAGCATCCGCGGCACGCCGCCCTCACAGGGGACACACTTTGCAGAACACAGCTCTGGTATTGTCATCACGTTCGACACAGGCAGAACTCCCTGATCAACGATGGCTGTTATCCGGAAATCGAAAAGCGGAGCGGATTTTTATTGACTCAGTTCAGACGCACACGGCAGTACTTTTTGCGGCCAGCCCAGACAATCAGGCCGTCGACCGGAACGATCTGCTGGTCGTGGCTGGCGATGGGAGTGCGGTCGTCACCAAGCCTGGCGCCACCGCCATCAATGAGTCGGCGGGCCTCACCGTTACTGGTGCAGAGTTTGAGTGCTGTAAGCAGACGCACGGCGGTCAGGTGTCCGTCGCTGAGCAGAGCGGGGTCGAGCGGAGTGTCGGGGATGTCGGTCGGCAGCGCTTCTCCACCGATTTCAGCCTGCCAGCGCGCGGCAGCAGCCTCGGCATCTGCGGCCGGGTGATATTGAGAAATGACCGTACGGGCCAGGGTGAGTTTGGCTTCCTTGAGATGACCGGCGAGCAGTGCATCCACCTGCTCCATGGGAAGTTCCGTGAGCAGTTCAAAGTACATCCGCATCACGCCGTCCGGAAGCTGCATGAACTTCTTCATCATCTCCCACGCCGATTCACTGATCCCGATGTAATTGCCAAGACTCTTGCCCATCCGGCGGATGCCGTCAAGGCCCACAAGGATCGGCGACATCACCGCAATCTGCTGATTCAGATGCTGCTGAGCCTGCAGGTCGCGGGCAAGCATGAAGCTGTAGAGCTGTTCCGTGCCTCCAAGTTCAACGTCGGCACGAATCTCGACGCTGTCCCACGCCTGCATGACCGGGTAGAGACATTCATGGAGGAAGATGGCCCGCTCCTCCCGGTAGCGTTTGGCGAAGTCGTCACGAGTGAGCAGTTGTGCGACCGTGACGCGGCCGCAAAGTCCCAGAACATCTGCGAATGACATGCGACTGAACCAGTCACCATTGCGGTGCACTTCGGCACGCTGCATGTCAACAACCTTGCCGACCTGCGCCAGATAATCGCGAGCGTTGTGCTCGACTTCTTCGGCAGTGAGCCGTTTGCTGCGGGCTTCATCGCGGCCACTCGGGTCGCCCACAAGCGCCGTGTAGTTGCCGATGATGATCACCGCCTGATGGCCAAGGTCCTGGAACTGACGAAGCTTTCGCAGCGGTACCGTGTGGCCCAGGTGCACATCGATCCCCGTGGGGTCAATGCCGTACTTCACTCTCAATGGCACCCCGTTCTCGCGGCTGTGCTGCAGTTTCTTGCGGAGTTCGTCGTGGGGGACGACCTTTTCAATGCCGCGAGTGATCACGCGGAGCTGGTCTTCAACGGGGGGAAAAGAGTGATTCATGGGTGGGGGCGACAGAACAGCGAGGATTTGAGGGAGACAGCGGACGCCTGGAGGACAAGCGGACGCCGGAAGGACAGACGACGGATGATAGACAATGCGAAGCCGGGGAGGAAACGTCGGCTGGCTGGGTGACCTTGCGGATTGCGACCGGCCTTCCGGACAGCGCCATGTTGGGCCAGCTGCTCCGTCTTCAGGCGACCCGATCGTTGCGTGCAAGAGCTCAGCTGTGTTTGCGGCCTGTAAGGCCAGCTCCATCAGCCTGGCATGAAATGCCAGGTCAGGTCGCCCCCCGGCAGCTTCGCCCTGTAAGGGCAGTTCTCAGCCGAACGCTGCGTGTTCGGCGTGAGTTGGGTGTGCAGCAGCGGGCATTGCGGGGCGCGCCTGGTTGCTTGCAAAAGCGCAACTGCGTTTACGGCCTGTAAGGCCAGTTCCATCAGCCTGGCATGAAATGCCAGGTCAGGTCGCCCCCCGTGCAGCTTCGCCCTGTAAGGGCAGTTCTCAGCCGAACACTGCGTGTTTGGTGTGAGTCGGGTGTGCGGCAGCGGGCTTGGGACGCACCCTCGCACGATTGCGTTGCGCTGACTCCACGTGGGCGTTGGAAGGGCGTTGCCGGGGCCGTATCTGAGAGCTGCCCTTACAGGGCGTGCGTCTTCGTTGGG
>CAZLOQ010000210.1:0-9603 GCA_964561125.1 uncultured Chitinophaga sp.
TGAACAGGTTCGTTTCCAGTGTCTGGCGGAATTCTTCGTCAGTCGTCAGATGAGCGGGCTTAAGCACCACGGAGCCAATGCAGTTGACGATTCCGCGAAACGCACCATCCTGTTCGGCCGATTGCCGCAGTACGTCTTCGAGAGCCTGTGAGGAACTGCAGTCTGCGACCGCGAATGGCTGATTCCATTCAGCAGACACCGCCTGCAGTCGGTCCGCGTTGCGCCCAACAAGGAGTACTCTTTGCCCGGTGGCTGTGAGCAGTTCCGTGAGTGCTCTGCCGATCGTTCCCGAAGCCCCCAGAATTGCCACTCGACTCATGATGTCCTCCGTCTTGCCTTCAAAGAATGCTGACTGTGCCGTTATAGGGAGGCAGGGACAGAAAACCAGTGCCACGGTACAGGGGGTGATGGATGGGAGGCCCGTGGTTGGAGTGGGCAGTGGGCAGTGGGCAGTGGGCAGTGGGCAGTGGGCAGTGGGCAGTGGGCAGGGGCAGGGGCAGGGGGCTTCGGGTTGCCCGGACCCGCTCCGCTGCAACCTCGGTGGATTTGCCTGTCTTTCCATTTTTCCCGCCGATTTCACCCGGTTTTCAAGTTGATAGGACCGCATGCACAGAGTAGAAGAGACAGGCGGTCCGCTCGATTTCCCACCCAATTCCGCACCGGGTTTCACCGATGCCGACGCTCCCTGCCACTGTCTGCTTGTCTGCTGTCGCCCGCGGCTTCCATGCCTCGGGGTGGCGATTTGTAATGATGTGTGTCGTCATCGCGCTGCAGGCTGCGGCACTGCCGGCCGTCTGCATTGCTCAGTCCATGGCGGAAACTCCTTCCTTTCTCCATGACATCCTTCCGCTGCTCACGCGATACGACTGCAATTCGGGTGGGTGTCATGGCAAGCTGGCGGGGCAGAACGGATTTCGGTTGTCGCTGCGCGGCTACGCTCCCGAGGCCGACTTTGAATCGCTCACCAGGGAATCCCGCGGTCGTCGTTTGAATCCGGCGGCACCGGATTCCAGTTTACTGGTGGCCAAGGCCAACGGCTCGGTGGCGCATGCGGGCGGTCGCCGGATTCTTCCGGGCAGTGACGCTGAACGGCTCCTGCTGGAGTGGATTCGTGGCGGTATGCCTGGTCCGAATATGGCCGAGGCGGTTCTGGAGCATGTGAAAATTGCACCTCAGTCAGCCGTTCTGCAGCCCGGCGATTCGGTGCAGCTGTCGGTAAGGGCCGTTTACTCGGACGGTCGGCAGCGCGATGTTACCTGGCTGTCACGATTTGCCTCCGGCGATTCTTCGCTGCTGGACGTGGATGCTGCCGGTCGTGTGCAGGCACTGCGGTACGGTGAGCACGTTGTGCGGGTGACGTTCGAGGGGCAGGTTGAGGTCGCAACCTTCACGATGCCGGCCAGCGAAGAGTTCCCCGCTGAACGCTTTGCGGCTGGCTCGCAGCCGATCGATCAGCACGTTTTCGGCCGTTTGCGTGCGCTGGGGATTCCGCCGTCAGCGGCTGCGGACGATGCCACGTTTCTTCGCCGCAGCATGCTGGACGCTCTGGGAACGCTCCCGACGCCGGCCGAGCAGCGGGCGTTCCTTCAGGATTCCGCGCCCGACAAGCGGGCTCGATTGATCGACAGTCTGCTGCAGCGACCGGAATTCCACGACTACTGGGCTCTGCAGCTCGGTGATCTGCTCCAGAACCGTGTCGAGCGTGACCATGACGTCCGCGGTCGCAAGGGCGTTCGCAGTTTTCATCAGTGGATCCGCCAGCAGCTGGTGGCCGGAAGAAACTGGCGTCAGCTGGCCACCGACGTGCTGCTGGCCAGCGGCAGTACCACGCAGAATCCGGCAGTGGGCTATTACATCGTGACCATCGGCGAAAAGTCGGCCGAAGAATCCGACATCGCAGACTCCGTCGCACAGGCATTCCTCGGCACCCGCATCGGCTGTGCGCGCTGCCACAATCATCCGCTCGAACGCTTCACCCAGGACGACTACTACCACTTTACGGCCTTCTTCACCCGACTGGCGCTCCAGCGACGCGGTCCGGACGAGGGCGACACCAGCCTCTTCGTGGCCACTCGACACGTGCTCAATCTGCGTCAGCAGCTCTCAGAGCAGCAGTCGAAGCTCCAGCAAAGCCCGCCACCGGCCGACGAAGAACAGACGCGGATCCGTCAGCGGATCGCGGAACTGGAACAGGAAATCCAGCGTAATCTGCAGGCCCCCGTCACAGTGCGGCAGCCTCGCACGGGGGCTCAACTGCCTCCGCGGCATCTGGATCGCAGCCCGCTTGAAATCCCCGCCGCCGAAGACCCCCGCATCCAGCTCACCCGCTGGATGACTGCCCCCGAAAACCGCGCTTTTTCCGGTGCGATGGTCAATCGGCTCTGGAAGCATTTTCTGGGCACGGGGCTTGTCGAGCCAGTGGACGATCTGCGGGCCACCAATCCGCCCTCCAACGCGGCGCTCTGGAATTACCTCAACGACCAGTTTGTGCAGTCCGACTTTGATCTGAAGCATCTGATGCGGCTGATCATGAATTCAGAAACCTACCGCCGGTCCTCAGCCACGCTCCCGCAAAACCGCTATGACCAGAGGTTCCATTCGCATGCACAGGCCCGGCGACTTCCCGCCGAAGTGCTGCTGGATGCCATCAGCCAGGCGACCGGGCAGCCCGAACCATTTTCCGGCTATCCGCTGGGGATCCGAGCGATTCAGGTGCCCGACCCCGGGCTGGATTCGTATTTTCTGACGCTGTTCGGGCGATCTGAACGAGTCACAGCGTGTGCCTGCGAGCGTTCCGGGGACGTGACCCTGCCGCAACTCCTGCATCTGCAGAACAGCGACAGTCTGATGGCCCGCATCCGAGCGCCTGAAGGTCGGCTGCAGCAGCTGCTGTCGACACCGGCCAACGATGCCGACGTGATCACAGAACTCTTCCTCGCCGTGCTCTGCCGCCAGCCACGTGACGAAGAGCGGGCGGCGATTCAGGCACAGCTGGCGTCCGCGGCAACCGAAGACCGGGCGATCGTGTTTCAGGACCTGTTCTGGGTTCTGCTGAATTCCAGGGAATTCGCCTTCCAGCACTAACAGAAAAGCAGCAGTCATGTTGAAGTTTCAGTTGGCCCGATCCCCGCGCCGCAGCTTCCTGCAGATTGGCGGTCTGTCCACATTCGGGCTCAGCCAGGCGACCTTACTGCGGGCTGCGGAAACCACACCGCAGGATTCTGCAGGTCAGGTCCCCCGTCGGGCGAAGTCGGTGATTCTGGTGTATCTGGGGGGCGGTTTGTCGCACCACGACAGCTTCGATATGAAGCCGGATGCAGCAGCCGAGATTCGCGGCAGGTACCTGCCGATCGATACGGTTGTTCCCGGACTGCAGATTTCTGAAATGCTGCCGATGATGGCCCAGTGCATGAACAAAGTCTGTCTGCACCGAGGGGGCGCGCACAACAATGATCACCACGAGACGGCCACCAACTGGGTGATGTCCGGCCGTTTCGGCTCGCCCTTCGGTGACTGGCCTGCCATTGGTGCTGTGGCGGCCCATGAGAGCGGCTTTCCCGGAACACTTCCTCCTTATGTTTCCATTCCCCGCAATCCTTCGTTTACGTGGGAACTTGGCAAGAGTGCCTTCCTTGGCGGACGGTATGAATCGTTTCGTGCGGGAGATCCGAACGAGGCCAGTTACCGCGTAAGGGACCTGGCGCCGACAGAGCCTTTGCCGGATGTCCGTGTGCAGCGGAGGCAGTCCATGCTGGCTGCGGTGGACAATCTGAGCCGGACGATTGAGGCCAATGATCAGCTGGCGGCCTTCGACCAGTTTCAGCAGCGCGCGGCCCGGATGGTGCTCTCCGGCGAAGCCCGGGATGCGTTTGCCATCGACGCCGAGAAAACCGAACTGCGCGATCGGTATGGACGCACCACATTCGGACAGAGCTGTCTGCTGGCTCGACGGCTCGTGGAACGCGGTGTGGGTTTTGTCACGGTCAACTTCGGTGGCTGGGATCATCACGCAAGAATCTGGGAGGGCCTCGAAAAGAAGCTTCCGGATTTCGATCGCGGCTTTTCCGCTCTGGTTACCGACCTCGACCAGAGCGGACTACTCAATGACGTCCTTGTTGTGGCGATGGGAGAATTCGGACGCACACCGAAGATCAATAAAGACGTCGGCCGCGATCACTGGGGGCCGGCCGCTTCACTGCTCTTCTGTGGTGCCGGTGTCGTGCCCGGCAGAGTGCTCGGGCAAACCGACCGCGAGGGCGCGCAGGTGGTCGATTCACCGATCGGGCCGGCAGATGTGGCGTTCACCATTTACCGTGCTCTGGGAATCGATCCGCACAAGCACCTGTACACTCCGGATGGCCGTCCTGTACCCATTCTGCAGGAAGGCCACCTGATCGAGGCGCTGTATGGCTGAGTGGTCCGGAGTTCAACATCCGTTGAAGACGAATCTGCTGCCGTCGGCCAGGGTTCCACTGCGGATTGCTGCGGCTATCCTCGCTCTGCTGCCTGTCCAGGGCGTTCTGCGGTCTGAGGATCCGCCAGTCAAACCACCCCGGATCGCGCTGCTGAGTCTGCTCGGGGTCCCCATCGGGCAGACCACCCGCGTGGTGCTCCGTGGCTGGGCTCTGAAAGATCCCACGATGGTGGTCAGCGACAGCCCCGAACTGCAGATCACCGTAATCTCCCATGCGGCGGCAAGTGTGCCGGGAAAACAAAAAGCCGAACAGATCGGCGATGAACAGCTGGAACTGGACGTGCAGGTGCCCGAGGGAGCGACCGTCAAAACGGCGCAGATTACAGTCCGCACAGCAGCCGGCGAATCCGCTCCCCGACGACTGCTCATCGGCAGCGACGTGCCTGAAGTCCTGGAAGCTGAGCCGAATGACGGTTTACGGCAGGCCCAGCACGTGTCTGTGCCCCAGCTGATCTCGGGCAGCATCCATGCAGACGCGAATGTGGACGTATTTGCGTTCAGCCTTGCACAGCCTCAGCGGGTGCAGATCCGCGTGGATGCGGCGGCGCTGGGATCCGGACTGGATCCCCTTCTGACACTCTGGACGGCAGCCGGAGCGATTCTGCAGAGCAATGACGACCACGGCGACTCCAGAGACGCTCAGATCACCGCCGAACTCCCTTCAGGCAGCTATCTGATCACACTCCAGGACGCCCATGACCGCGGCGGCCCGGCACATCCCTACCGGCTGATGATTAAGGCTGCCAAATGAAGCGGAACGCCGGGAGCCCGCAGGAGTACAGTTCGATCGGTGTACAGGTCAGACGGGACTCAGATTTTGGGCATGTTGGAGATATTGAAAAACGCATCTTCACCGGAATTTGTGGGTAAATTCCGGAGTTTGCCGATTTGAGAGATGTCGCGAAGGATGTTCGAGTGAAGGCTAGTTTGATCCGCCTCACTCGAGATCTCGCTGCGGTGGATGGATGGCGTTCGTATTGGATGAGCGCCAGTTTGAATGCTGCCGGCGTCGCGTGCGAAAACTCAGGCATCGGACATGAGTCGTTCAAGAAGATCCTCGACGCTGGCGACTGACGAAGACATCGACATTGAACGAGGTGGGAAGATGGATCAGGTTGAAGCGGGACTTCCGCCGGATTGCGTCCCGAATGGCTGCCTCCAACGTAGTCATGCACAGGCTCGTCGCAGTCGTTCGTGAGGAGACATCTGGAGCAGATACGCCATCTGAACCAGAAACGCCTCGTCGGAAGTTTCTGAAATGTCGGTGGGCAGCGTCATGACTGTTCAACAAACAGGCGGGTTCGAGGGCATCGAGCGAAGTGCTCCTGTTGACCAGGAGGGAGGGTGTTCAACGAAGATCGCGGGAGTTCTGATGGGATGCTTACTGACACTGTCAACAAACGCTAAGTCCGGGTGAACCAAAACACAGTTCCAGACGCCAGTCGCAACGGCAGAGCATTGGCGGGTGCTTGACTTCGCCTCAAACCTGGTCATACTCAGAGTATGAAAACCGCAATTTCCATTCCCGATGATTTGTTCAACGATGCCGAGCGACTCGTTGCCCGTTTCAAGACATCGCGAAGTGAACTTTATTCGCGTGCGATTGCGGAATTTGTCGCTCGACATGACGACGACGCGGTCACTCAGGCACTTGACGAAGTCGCCCGAAACATCAATGCAGATCCGTCCGACACTCAGATTACCACAGCCTCTGCGTTCGCCATCCTGCGACAGGTGGAATGGTGATCCAGCAGGGCGAAATCTGGTGGGCTGACCTCGATGCCCCAGCGGGCTCAACCACGGGCTTCAGGCGACCAGTGTTGATTGTCTCGATCGACAAATCTGCACTGACGGAACTTGTCGGACGACTGCCTCACAAACACCTGGCTGCAGTCCTTGCCGGTATTGACGTCGTCCTGGGGCGGTAGGCTGCACAAAAGGGGACATGCTACTTTTCGTGTTGCTTTGGTCTGCCTCGAGGTCGCCGCGATAATTCGAGGCCTGTTTTGTTTTGGTTCATCGCCGAATGGTTCGTGGACGGACAGGATGACGCCAGCCATGGCCAATACGTTCCTTTGGTTGCGAGACACGACACCAGCGGGGCGGATCACTTTTTGCTCAGCAGTGCTCTTACGGGGGCTCCGTCGGCACCGGGAATCAGCAGGGGCAGAGCCAGCATTTCATAGTGGCCGGGTGGAATTTTGGTCAGGTCCAGCCCTTCAAGGATCGTGATGCCACCGCGGTACAGGTCGTGGTGGTTAGCCAGCAGGGGGCTGTCGAGCGGGTCGACACTGGGCAGGTCGACGCCGATCAGTCGCACGCCGGCTTCGACCAGCAGACAGATGCTGTCGGGGCTCATGACGGGAATCTTTGCCGGGAATTTTCGTGAATCGGGCCATGCATCCGTCCGCAGGAGCACTCGCTGAGGACATGGCCGGCCTTGATTCAGATCGGCCAGTTCAATCCATTCGCGGCCACGGACATCCACGACGAGCGCCGGACCGCAAAGGAGCGTCGGGTCCAGCGATTCTGCGGCAGGGCCATCGGTCAGAAAATGAACTGGCGCATCGCAGTGGGTGCCGGTGTGCAGGCTCTGCTGAAATTTGCCGACGGTGACGGAATCACCACGTGCACGGCTCCAGCGCTGTTCCAGCAGCACCGGGGTGTCTCCGGGCCAGCCGGCGAGGTCCGGTCGCAGTGGACGCGTCACATCAATCCAGTTCACAGGAGGCTCCTTTGAAACAATTTCAACACGCTGAACTTGAGACCTCTATGTCACGAGAGACCGTGACAGGTCGGACAGATCCGGGCTGTCGGCGAGGATACGAGAGATTTCTTCGATGAGATCATCGCAGTCGGCAAACCGCGAGTACAGCGGGCTGGGTGCAATTCGCAGCAGGTCCGGTTCGCGAAAATCCGGAATAAATCCGCGGGCCCGCAGTGCCAGAGACAGGCTGCGCGCGTGGGGATGACGGATGGCCAGATGCCCTCCGCGGCGGAGATCAGACTCGGGTGTTGCAAAGAGAAATCCGGCATCCGGGAGTCGTTGCCGGAGCAGATGTCTGAGGTAGCCGGTCAGACGCAGGGACTTCTGACGCAGCCGATCGACGCCGGCTGCTTCGATGACCTGCAGGGAACCTCGCAGAGCTGCGAGGCTGAGCACGTGCGGCGTGCCCAGCTGCAGTCGCCCGGCTCCGGCCGCCGGTACCAGCTCCTGCTCCATGCGGAACTGCCGCGACTTGTCGGCACCAAACCACCCTGCCAGTCCCGGCGGCAGATCATGCCAGCGCGGATGCAGGTACAGCGCGGCGACCGAACCTGGTCCACCGTTGAGATACTTGTAGGTGCACCAGACAGCGGCATCCGGCTGCAGCGCCGACAGATTCAGCGGCACCACACCGACCGAATGCGAACAGTCCCAGCAGATGCGGACATCATGCTGAGCGGCCCCGGCAGTCACCGTTGCCAGATCCAGCAGCTGCCCGGTCGTGAAGACAACGGACGGCAGAATGGCCATCTGCACGCCCTGCGACAGGCTCGCAGGAATGTCGGGCTCCTGCAGCAGCCCTGCCTGATCCACAGCCACCTCCAGCAGATGCTTCGCGGGGTCCAGTCCCTGACCTCTGAGGAAACCAGTCACCGCGTAGCGATCCGTTGGAAAGGCGGAGCGGTCAATCAGGATGCCCCGCCGCGGATCATCGCGGCGATACAAGGTCGCCAGCACCTGATGCAGATGCAGGGTTGTGGAACCGGTGAGCGTGATACTGCCGGCCGGGGCCTGCACAATTCGGCCCAGCTGTTCAGCGATCTGCTCGGTCAGATGAAACCAGTCAGGCTCGGCTGAAGTCCAGCCCTCAATCGCAAGGTTCTTCCATTGCTGCAGAGTTTCGAGCACGGCATGTTCGGCAGCCTTGCACAACAGGCCGAGGGAATTGCCGTCAAAGTAGGTCTTCCCTGGAGGCAGACAGAACTGGTCTCGAAATGCTCCGAGCGGATCAGACTGGTCGAGGGGATGAGGGTTGATGGACATCCTGGGGTTCTGCAGGCGTGGGGGTTTCATGAGGACTGATTGCCGGGAGACTCTGACGGAGAACAGCATATCTGCGCGCACGCAGATTCTGAAATGACAACTCGATCTGCACGAAAATGCAGGCTGTCCTGGCCGGTTCAGGGCGAATCTGGACGCAGGAACGCCGCTTGCCAGGCCGGCACGGCAGTTAACTGTCGGCTGAGTCGCACGATAAAAAAAACGGAATGGACGTGCCCCGGCAGAGAAGATCGTTGTAGCCTCGAGTGCCGTTCTGCGTCTGACAGCCTGCGTGGACACAGCTCATGGGCGGTCTATTATCAGCAGGGTCCCTCTCGAAAACAGCCAGTACAGGAGTGTTCACCGTGAGAAGGCGTATGTGGATTATCTGGGGTGTTTGCGGTCTGGCAGTGTTTACGGCATTCAGCGTCGGCATGGTGGCCCGGGCTGGCTACGAATCCGCTCCGTACAAAGTCGTGGAATCCGCTGGCAACATCGAAATCCGGGAGTATCCGGATCTGATTCTGGCCTCCACCAATTCCCGTTTTGCAGCTCGCGGAAACGACGGCAGCTTCATGAAGCTGTTTCAGTACATCAGCGGCAGTAATGCTGCGGGCGACAAAATCGAGATGACGACCCCGGTGTTTATGGAGCCGGACACGTCAGATTCACCAGGGAGAATGGGGTTTGTCATGCCGCAGCAGATCGCCTCTGCAGGCGCCCCGGCACCCCGCTCAGCGGATGTCTCCATTCGTACACGCACAGGCGGCAGGTTTGCAGTAATTCGCTTCAGCGGTGTGATGGATACGAAGAAGGCGGACGCGCAGGAGCAGCAGCTTCGTGAGTGGCTCAAATCGAGAGGGCTGGAGGCCGAAGGTGTCGCGGAACGAGCAGGTTACGATCCTCCATTTACGCCGGGGCCGTTGCGGCGCAATGAGGTGCTCATCCGTCTGAAGTCCACTGCAGCGGAGGCCCCCGCGGAACCTGCGGCGGCCCCCTCTGTTGAAGCCGTGTCCGAAGAGGGCGACGGAAATTAATCGAGGCCTGACTGGACAGCGCCATGTTGGGCCAGCAGCTCCGTCTTCATGGCACATTTTGACGC
>CAZLOQ010000211.1:0-9557 GCA_964561125.1 uncultured Chitinophaga sp.
CGCGGCCCGGCGACGGTCGTCAGTCTGCAAATGAACGCGCAGTCCCGGCGTCAGGGCGACAGACGGCCGAATGGCAAACCGCAGACACTGCGATCAAGCCCAGCCGTACCTTCGCGCGCCGCCGGTCGGCCGTGGTGTGAGGTCTCCTCCAGCGATCTGCCGAATCGCCGACACGACGACCGAGCGGACAAGCGCGTCGCCCTTCCTCGCGCCTCAGTCGCGGTCTCGTCGCGCCCACGCCCCCCCCACCCGCACGCCCGACGGCCTTGTCTCGGCCACCGCAATCGGAATGCACAGCCCAAACCGAGACTCCGCCATGGAGCCCCTCCCTGTCCGCCTTGGGTCACCGCCCGCTGAAAAGGGGGATGGATGCGCCGGACGCTTACCCTTCTGCGATTGCGGCCTGTAAGGGCCAGTTCTCAATTGCGGCCCTGCAACGCCCACGGCAAACGCACAGGTGCAGGTGGCGGGGCGCAAACGGATCGAAGATGGCGTCCAGCCCGAACCCGCGGAACATATCCGGGTCATGCCGGACACGCGGCATTCGGCTGAGAACTGCCCTTACAGGGCGACGGTTTCACGGGCGAACTGACCTGGCATTTCATGCCAGGCTGATAGAACTGGCCTTACAGGCCGCAAACGCAGCAGAGACCTTCCCCTGATACCGCAGCCCCCGCACTGCTGCAAAGGTGTATGAAAGTTTATGGGTCATATGGGTCATATATGTCGTATGTGGCAGATGGGTCGTATACGACATATTTGTCCTTTGTGGCGTCCCCCTTCCACTGCCCATTGCCCGATTGGGAACATCGTGTTAACTGTGCGCAGAGTCATCAGGTTAGATGCGCGCACTCTCCGAAGTTAAGAAGGCTGCTTCCCTCGCGTCGTTTCCTTCCTGCGATGCATACACCAGGAATCTACTTCTGCGTTTACTTCACCTTTTTTTGGAGCGCAGCGAATTGATTTGTGGGTATGCAGATTGATTCCCCCGGAATTTGCCCGTGTTGCAGAAGGGCTTGAGCTACGGTCTCGCTGGCCGTGGCAACCTGGCGTAGAGTGCCGCCGAAAAAATGCCCGGATGACTTTTCGCAGAGGCATTCGGGCGGCTCCTCTGGGAGCAGGACCTCACGTGGTGCCGCTGACCCCCACTTCCAGAGTGCCTCAATTGCACGATCAGGAGCTCGCCGTCACTTGGCGTCAAAAACCAGGCATGGAAACCCTTGCCGCCGCGCCCCGCGCTCTCAGAGGCCCCCGGGCTCGCAAACTTCCAGCGCAACCAGTTGGCACCGGCAAGCCGCGCCGCCGCGCTGCCTGTTGGCCGTCGTTGGGAACCATGTGTTCGCCGGACGCATACGATCAACGGCAAGTGCGGATAGCGATTGTCGTCGGTATGATGAGGCATTGCTTTATGGTGATTTCCTCGTGGATCTCTTCTTTGCGGCATTAGCAACTGGCGGAATTCCTGAATCCTCAAGCGTCGTAATCGCCCGTCGTTGATGTTGCCGCTCGACTGCGGCTTTCAATGTCGAGGCCGAAACTTGCCTGGCCTCGGCAAGGATCGTTTCCTTGATCGATTCCTGAGCGATCCGTTCGATATCAGCATGCGAAAAGCCGACAAGCCCCTTCGAAATTGTCCTCAGGTTTACCGAGCTTACCACCGTGAACTGACGGAAGTGCCTGCAGAGCAATGCTTCGATTTCCTCTGCCGCAGGAGTCGAAAACATCAGGATGTCGTCAAACCGTCGCCAGAGTGCGGCATCGAGCAAGCCTTGATGATTGGTGGCGGCGACGGTCAGCGTCTCGCTGTGGAATCCGTCGAGCAATTGCAGGAACGAATTGACGACGCGTTTCAACTCACCGTGTTCATCCGAGGCGGTGCGGTGCTTGCCAATCGCGTCGAACTCGTCAAAGAAGAGCAACACTGGTCGGATGCGGGCGAAGTCGAAAACCTTACGCAAGTTTCCGGCCGTCTCACCGAGATAGGACGAAACAACTGCATCGAATCGCACGGTTGCCAGCGGCACGTAAAGCGCGTGGGCAAGCGCCTCGGCTGTTACCGTTTTGCCACAACCGGGTGGGCCGCAAAGCAGAAGTTTCTGCACCGGCTTCACGCCATGTGAGCGGAGCAGTTCGCTGCTCCGTCGCTCACGCAATACCCTCTCGATTCCTGCTCGGACTGGCGCAGACAGAACCAGGTCGTCCAGCTCACGATCAGGATCGGTGACTTCGATCAGGCAAGCGTTCTTGTCCTTATCCTTCGGCAGAACGCCGTTACCCGTACTGAGCGTCGTGAAGAACGTTTTTGCTGCCTTTGGAGAACCGTTGGCCTCGCTGAGAATCCGCTCCAAATCGTTCGCCAAAACGGTGTGGTTGAGCTGCCGTTCCTGCTGGACCACCTCCCAGGCGGCGGACCGGAAGCCAGCGTCATCTCCCTGGAAATGGGCGACCAGAAGCTTTCGAACTGTCTCAGTTCCCTGGCTTATCACGGGTGGCAGCGATCGTCGTTTCACGGCTCAGATTCGGAAAAATGTCTCTGTTAACGCTGGACTGGACGTAGTGTAGCACGCAGTCTTCCGGCAGTCACTGCGGAATCGGGAACAGTGCGTCATTGGCTCGCAAAATCAACGCCTCAATGATCATCACGCTGGGTAGCCTCTCCTCGAGGCGTGCGGTCGTGGGCTCGGCGCACGGTGGTTGTTGCGTGCGGAGTGGCTGTTATGTTGGATTGTTGGTGTTGGCAGAACTGGTGAGCCATGGCGGCGTTGGGAAGTGCGGTGGCCGGCCGGAATCGCCGTCCATGGCGGATGCCTGCCTGCGGTGAGACTCAACTCGAATACACCAAACGGTGATAGAGCGGCCCACTGTTTGGGGCTGCAGCCAGAGAACGGTGGTCAGAGCGAGGGGCAGTTAAGTTGCTTCCTGAGTATCTTTGGTGCGGAAGCTGTCGCTCTGCATGTCGGTGGCATCGCCATGTTGCATCAATCGATCAATCATGGCAGTTGCCACCGTGTTGTCGACGTCGAAGATGCATCTGCAATCACTGCGGGGCAAGCCCGTTGGGGGCTCCAGTACTCGCCGCCAGTCGGCTTGCCTGCCTTCGGTCAGGCGGCTGTGAACTGTTACCCGTCGCAATGACCGAAATGGTGATCGTGAGATCGGCAGTTTGTGAGATTTTACGATGCTGCGAAAACTTTGAACTGTAAACGAAACCAGTTCCATATGAGTCTCCGCCAGGATTCGCTCACTGCACCCCCAGCGCCTTAAACACCGCATCCACCGGGTCTGCATAGAACCCCGTCTGGAACTTTGCAAACAGCTCGCCGGGGATTGTGGGGATGTCTTTGACGCTGGCCATCGGCAGCAGGATGCGTTTGGCGCCGGCGTCGAAGGCGACTTGCAGGGATTCGGCGATGTTTTCCACGGGGATGATACTCCCGCCAAGGCTCATGCTGCCAAGGATTACCAACTGCTGCTGCAGCGGTTTTCCAAAGACGGCGGAACACAGAGCGACAAAGGCGGAGAGGGTCAGGGCCCCGGTGGGGCCTGAGTTGTGCAGTTCCACAATGTGCAGGTGATAGTCGTGTTCGCCCGTTTTTATGGAGGCACTCACGCGGGCGGCGTTGGCTTTGAAGTACTCAAAACCGACTTTGATCCCTTCCTTCGCGCCTGCATTGGACCCCAGTCCGGATGTTTTCAGGGTGCCGTTGCCAGGCGTAACCTGAGTCTCAAGCCGATAAAGGCCGGGATGGGATCCCGGAATGCCCTGAGCAACCGTGTGCATCACTCCAGGATTCAACGGGCCATCGGGGATCAGCGAGCCGCCGCCGTGTTCCGGCACGCTGACGAACTTTTCCTCCAGCGTGGCGGTGTCGATGTACGAGAAGTGCACGTCGAAGAATTCCATGCCGCCGATCTTCTTCAACTGCTCCTTTACTCGGCGTCGCGTTTCCAGCGCGTACTCCAGACACCGCCGCACCGCCTCCTTGTCGTACCCCTCTCGGGGATACAGCAGTTTCAAAAGCCCGGAAACCGTGTGACGCACGGCGATCGTGTCGCGCTGGTTGAGGTCGCGGCCCAGCCGGAAATACTTGTTGATCGCATCGCCGAAGTTCCGCTTTCGCATCTCCCGCAGCCATTCGGCCAGATAGTCCACAATCAGGCCATACTGGTTCGTGAAGAACTCAGGCCGCATCTTCGGAATTTCCCAGCCAGGGACATAGGCGTGGAAGCGGTCGAAAAACGCTGAGTCGATCATGGCGGCCGGGAAGGGAGCAAACAGGTGGCTGGTCTTCACCAGCGTATCCACCGACTGGTTGATGTTGCCCACGAAGACCATTGATGCATAGGCATTCACTGAGTCGCGGCCACGGGCGAATGAGCCGGATGCCATGTAGTCCTTCATGATCTGCACGCCGTCCTTGTCGGCGAACGAAATCCCGGCCACTTCGTCGAATGCGACCACGTCCCACAAGCCAACCAGCCCCACCTGACGCCGCGACATGTTGTAAAACAGATTGGCAACTGTCGTCTGTCCGCCAGATACCAGAATGCTGTTCGGGCTGATCTCTTTGTAGATATGGCTCTTGCCCGTTCCCCGTGGTCCCAGTTCCGCAAGATTGTAGTTGTTCTCGACCAGAGGAATCATGCGTGCCAGCAGATGCCACTTCACACGCTCCGTGAAATTGGCCGGCTCCATCCCCGTGGAACGCAGCAGGACGTCAATCCACTGCGATTCCGTGAAGCTCTGGCGCGCCACGAACAGCTCTTCCAGATCCATGTTGGGCATCTGAATGGGCTTCAGATCGCGAATGATGAACGGTGATCCCTTCTGCCCCTCCTCGAAAAAGTATTCGAGCGTCACGATACTCCAGATGCCTCCCACCAGCAGCTTTTCGTACTTTCGCACGATGCCCGTGGGAACTTCCGGTCCTTTCTCTCCCAGATTCCCCAGCAACGCTTCGTAGACGTCACGTTTCTCGTTCAATCTCACCGTGACTTTGTCGATGATCTTCAGACTGCCACGCTCGCGGATGGTGGATCTCACCTTCTCGGCTTCATCGGGCCGGACATAGTTCTCCGCCAAAACCCTCTTGACCGTGCGCAGACCTTCCTCGATCACCGCTTCGTCGTTCGAGGCGCAGTAACTTCCCAGCAGGTATTCGAGGACGTACACAGGCACGTTCGCACCCTCTTTGACCAGTTTGGTCAAGTCCTTGCGAACCACTTTGCCGGGGAAATTCCGGTTCAATAACTCGTCCAGAGCAGTGGGCAGTGGGCAGTGGGCAGTGGAATCCGGAGGCAGAGCTGAGTTTCCTGAGGTCATGAGATATCCTGTTTAAGGCGAGAGATCATTGATCCTGACTGCGTTGCTGAAGGCTGCGTATGAGTCCTTTGATGATTCTGCCGGTTTCTTCCGCGAGGTCGATCGCGGCGGCAATGTCTTCCGTCGTCAGGTAATTGACTCGGACGGCAATAAATAATTGAGTCTCAACCTCTCTCAGCGAACCATTCGCATATCCAAGGAATCTTGCAAAGTCATTTGGCGAATTCCGACCTTCGCCCTCTGCAATGTTTGAAGGTACGGAAGCCACAGCGCGCCGCACCTGCGAAATCAGCCCATAAAGTTCATCTGAAGGGAGTCGTCTGGCCAATCGATAAACAACCTCCACCAAATCCATCGCACGCTGCCACGCAACCAGGTCTCGATAATTCCTCGCCCCAGACTCCCCACTCATCGCTCATTCTCTCCTCAAAAAGAAAAAAACACCCAAAGGCACAGCCCAGTCCTCACTACCCACCGCCCACTGCCCACTGCCCACTGCCCACTACTCCACTGCCCACTCAAAAATCATCAGTAAACGCCCTGTCGATGATTACCTCCACACTCTGCTGCTCGATGCCGGTTTCAGCATCCCGCAGCACAAGGCGGTATGGAGTTTTCTTGTTGTATTGCCGCTCTTTGAGCACGAGACTGACCCACTTTTTCCGTTCGTCGAGGTTGCCGGAACTGCTCTCAAACTTCACCGTCTGTATGTCCGTTACCGGTTCTTCGCCGTCATAAACCGCGACCCGCAGCGTGATCGGTTTCACCCGGTCACTCACGGCGTCCATCTGAATCAGCTGAAAGCGGTGCTGAGCCGTGGTGATGCGATGGCCGCTGCCCAGTACCTGCACAGTGGCCGCACGAGTCTTTGTTTCAACGCGACTGACTTTGTCCTTGCGGTGTTTGACCGACACCACGGGCACGACGATCTCCTGCGGCATCGCACCCCCGTGCACAAATCGGGCTCCACCCACAAAATGAAACAAATTGGCACCCTTTGGAATCCAGAATTCCATTTCCCCATCAATTCCCGCAGTGATGCTGGTTCGCCCGTGCCACGCCACGTCGTGATCATGCAGCGGCGTGCCGATCAGGTAGCGTTTTTTGGCCAATAGCGTCCCGGGAGGTTTTTCATCCAGTCGACTTTTGTCGGTCTCGACCCTCGGAGTTTCTGTGAACAGGAAGCCGTGGTCAGCCGTGATCAGGACGTGATTGCCATTCAGTTTGTTCACAATGTAGCCAACCAGTGACGACAGTTCACCAATTGCCGACCGCACGGCCTGAAACGTGTGACCTTCCGTCTTGCCATCGTCACCGATGGCATCCACCGTGTTGTGATAGATATAGACCACTCGTTTCTCACGCACCAGTTCGCGACCTTCATCCTTCTTTCTGGCCATCAGATCATCCCAGCGACAGGCCATTCCCTGCACAGACTGCAGAATTCCGTCCCGTTCGCCGGCACTGCCGGACTGTCCGTCCACCAGCACATCCGTGCCTTTCCATGTCAGCGTCTTATGAGGCAGCAGGCTGGCCATGCCCAGAGTGGTGTACGATGGCAGTACTCCCAGCTGGGAACTCAGAGTCGCCTCCAGCCGGTATTTCCCGTTCAGCTCTGTCATCAATTCCTGTGCGGCTTCGTAGCGGAAGGCATCACTGATGATCACAAAGGCACGCCGATTGTCAGCTTCGTCCAGCCACGGCTTGACATGACGGTCGAAGAACTGGAACTGATTGGGAAGTTTGTCGATCTGCCAGCGGGCCAGCAATCCCTGCGGGCCTTCCATGAACCGGCCCCATGCGAGTGCGAGGCTGGTGAGGTACCAGTTGACGTAGTGGGCTTCGACGTCGTCCCGCAGGGGCTTGACGACGTTCCAGCCCTGCTCTTCCGCAGTATCCGCGGCTTCACAGAAATGCCGGTACAGCTGATCGAACTGATAGAGCTCCGATTCGTAGGCCCGATACAGGGCCGCCGCGTCGGGGAATTCAAAGCCGGCGGGATGGTTGTTCCTGAGGTCGTAGAACCGGGTGGCGGCAAGGAGCGCATCGTAGACGGCGTGCAGGGCCTGCCGCGGTGCATCAGGCGTATCGGCGATGGACAGGGAGGCCCAGTGACCGGTCTGACGGCGGGCCACAATGCTGCGAACTTCGCCGGCGTTGATGGTTGCCGCGGTGGACTGCACCAGGTCCCGCACGCCACTGGCAATCCGCTTTTCCACCACCAGAAACGTCATCACTTCGGCAAGTTCGTCGATCTCGAAGTTCGGGAGCTGATCTTCGATTCTGAGTATGGCAGCTGCTTCGGCGGAAAGCCGATCGTAGCTGGTTCCCCGGCTGCTGCTGTCACGCCACTGAGCCAGACAAACGACGGCGTTGGACCAGCCGGATTCCGGCAGCAGCAGCCCACGGAGCGACCGAGGCAGATCGGCCTTCAGATGATGGGCAAAGTCCGTCAGCATCAGCCGCAGCAGGAAGTTCTTCAGCTGTGGATTGTCTTCTTCGTAGCCGAAGGCCGCTTTGACCATGTGCCAGAAGGGCAGGTCGAGATCGAATTTTTCGAGTTGGGTCCATGCGGTTGGCGGAGTATCGAGGTCGAGATCGATTGAACCACGGATTTCACGGATGGGCACGGATGGAGAATTGGTTTTTTTAAGCTGTTCAGAAACCACGGATGACACAGATGGCACGGATATTGTGAATTTATCATCCGTGCTATCCATGTTATCCGTGGTCAAACCCTCATTCCACGCATGAAACAGGGTGCGGACGATGTTGAACAGCTCAGGTTGATCGGCTTTGGCGATCACGGCGATCATCTTGCGATCGAGGTCGGCGGCAGTGTCCTCCGGGGTGACGAGTTGTTTGATTTTCTGCAGACGGTCTTTGGCGTCGAAGAACTTGCGACGGTCGGAAACGTGAGTTCGCAGGTGCAGGTTCACCAGCCCCAGCTCCTGCAGCAGGATGCTGGCTCGGTCAGCTCGGAAGCTGCGGCTGTACAGCCGGATGTCGAGCAGCCAGTCGTCTTCGTAGTCCGGTTCTTCGGCCGGTGCATAGAGCAGGAACCTGCTGTTGGGTTCTTCCCGTTCCAGCCGGAGCTTGGCTTCAAGCGCACCGACCTGATCGAGCCGCAATGTCGTCACGCCGTCCAGCTCCAGGAGCGGTACGGTCATTAAGAACTCGCGATCCGGATCGTTCCAGAAGACAATCCGCTGGCCTTCGTCGTTGAAGAGACGTTCCAGAGCCGTGTGAATTTGATTGAGATCGCTCATTGGAGGGTTACCAGATTCTTGTCACACCATAAGGATCGAATGCGAGGGTTGAACGGGCAGGATTTTGAATTCGTATTGATTCAGGCATCGTCCTCGGAAACGATCGTGATCATTCCCTTGCACAGCCCCGGCCCTGGACGCTGCCTCCGAGGCGATTTGGCCAGTTCGCTTGTGAGCTTCGCCAGCGGCTGGTTGTTTTCCATAATGAGCAGTTCGTCTCCGGGACCTGACTGATGGACGAGCTCCCGCAGTTTTTCCCTGGCTTCTTCAATCGTGACGGTGATCGACATTCACAGCTCCTTGTTTGAAAACCACGAAACACACCAAAGACAGGAGAAAGGGGACCTGCGTTCGATTGCTGCTTTCTTTCGAGTGTTTCTTGTCCTTCGCGGTTAAAACTCTTTTGCAGGTCGTTTTTGACCACGGATAGCACGGATAACACGGATGACAGGTCAGTAGTATTCGTGCTATCCGTGGTCTCTAACGAGTCGCTTAACGTCAGCGGAATCGTGGTTTTTGTTGTTTTGATCGCCACTTGCCAACCACGGGAGAGTGTGTGTATCCAGCAGGAGTTTCATTCCATGTACTCCCTGAATTCTTCGAGCGGTGCATCGAAGTCGGGCGCCATGTAAACAATGCTCTCTGGAAACATCCCGGGAGCGGGTCGCTGCTTCACCACTTTGGTCTGTTCGCCGACAATCCGGGCAATGGTCTGCTGATTTTCGGTGATGATGATTTCATCGCCGGGAGCCAGCCCATGGACAATCTCTCGGAAATTCGCCTGGGCTTCTTCAATCGTGACGGTGATCGACATTCACAGCTCCTTGTTTGAGAACCACGAAACACACCAAAGACGGGAAAAAGAGGACATGGGTTCGATTGCTGCTTTCTTTCGGGTAAATCGCTTTTTGACCACGGATGACACGGATGGCACGGATATTGTGAATTTATTATCCGTGTTATCT
>CAZLOQ010000212.1:0-9524 GCA_964561125.1 uncultured Chitinophaga sp.
AAGGCCAGCTCCATCAGCCTGGCATGAAATGCCAGGTCACGTCGCCCCCCGTCAGCCTACGCCCTGTAAGGGCAGTTCTCAGCCGAACGCTGCGTGTTCGGTGTGGGTCGGTGTGCAGCAGCGGGCTTTGTGGGGCGGGTTGATTTGGGGAGCTCGAAGCGACACGCGCATCGAAGCGTGCCCCCCGCCCGCCATTCGTCGGGAAGCTCGCGAAATCAAAGGGCTCAAATTTGACTTTGCAGAGGCAGTGGCGGATAAACAGGAGCGGTAGTTCCTTTTCTTCTTCTTCAGCTTCCTCGTTCACCGGTGCAGTATGGCTCAGGCCAGCGACCCCGTCTCTAACCACACCCCCTGCAGCGATACGCTGGCTGGTGGCTGCACCTCCTGTGAACCAGGTGTCCACGACGACATCACCAACACAACAGCGTCTCCGGAAATCGCCGCAGGATTGCCGCGGCAGACACACGTACGCGCCTGGGAACGACCGCTTGCAGATCGCTCGCCAATGCATTCCGCAAAGGCTCCTGTCCTGAAAATCCACCGCCGCTGGGATCGGCTCGTGCGACTGTACGGTGACGCCGGAGTACTCCGGCTGCTCAATACCCATGTCACGGTCGTCGGCCTCGGGGGCGTCGGCAGCTACGCAGCTGAAGCCCTCGCACGGTCCGCCATTGGCCAGCTGACACTCATCGATTTCGACGATGTCTGCCTCACCAATGTCAATCGTCAGCTGCAGGCCTTCCCCGGAACCGTCGGGCAGTCCAAAGCTGCACTGCTGGCTGCCCGCGTCCAGGCCATTCACCCGGAATCCACCGTCACTCCAGTCCAGGCGTTCTTCGACGAACACACCTCCGCCGCACTCCTCAACCCCGCCCCGCACTTCGTCATCGATGCCATCGACAACGTAACCTCCAAAGTGCTCCTCCTCGAAACCTGCATCCGTCGTGGTATTCCTGTGATCAGCATCACAGGCGCCGGAGCAAGACTGGATCCCACCCAAATCCGCATCACCGATCTCAGCCGCACCAAAGTCGATCCACTCGCTCGAGTCCTCCGAAAAGAACTCGCACGCCGCGGCATTGGCGAATCCGGTGACTCCGGTATCCCCGTCGTCTATTCCGAAGAAGATATTCGCCAGCCAATCCCGCCAGCCTGGGATGCCGAACACGGCTTCCAGTGCATCTGTCCGCACAATGAAGATTCGCCCCACGCCTGCGAACGACGCCGACAGATCTACGGCACCGCCGCATTCATGACGGCGGCTTTTGCCATGGCCGCCGTCAGCTGGTGCGTCAACAAGGCCGCTGAAGTCGGCTAAAGTGCCTCAGAGTCGCTCCCCGGATAGGCCCGTTTCCCCAGAGAATGCCTGCGACAACCGGCAGAAACGCGCTGTCGGATGGCCTGTGATCGAACCGTAACTGGCTCTTGATAGCTGCCTGCGACCTGAAAATATACCCACACAAAAACAAAATAAAACACAAACAGTTTTGAATAAATACGTTTTTGTATTCAATCTTTATTGATTATTTCTGTTTGTGTCCGTAAACTTGATCTTCCGCTGCAGGGCTCAGGTTCCATCTGCCCGCTACTCCCCCATCACACCCAAAAGCCCGGCAACATGCGAAATATCAACGGTTCCATCGTTACCGGCCCCGATTTCTTCGGAAGTAAACCGGAACTCGTCCGCCTCCTCCGCACCCTCCTGACCGACAGCCTGCTCCTCACCGCACCCCGCCGCGTCGGCAAGTCCTCGCTCGTCCTCCGCCTGCAGCATCTGCTCCAATCACGCATCGCCGACCCCGAATTTCAGCAACTCCTCGAAAATCACGGGCTCCTCAAACCCCTCCGTGAACTCCTTCCCGTCCCGGCCTACTTCAACGCCGAAGACTGCTCCACCGAAGTCGACTTTGCCCGAAAACTGACTCACGGTCTGCAGCAGGCTGGCTTCACCGCAGATCCACACCAGCAGATCGCCAGCCGGATTCATCAGTTCTTCGATCGCGTCGGCCTGCGAAAAATCCCACTGCTCGGAATCGATCTGCCCCTCGGCGACGCAGCGGGTGACGAGACCATCCGCTCACTGATCGACAGCCTGCTCCGTAACATTGAAACGCAGCCCGACGCCGGTACGGCGATCATCGCCGTCGACGAACTCCCGGAATTCCTGCTCACGCTCGAACGCCAGGAAAACGGTCCCTCACGCGTGTCCGCGTTCCTCCACTGGCTGCGTGCGCTCCGCCAGCAATTCCCCGGTCGCGTTCGCTGGATCTTCCTCGGCTCCATCGGACTTGACACCTTCGTCGACCAGCGGTCGCTCACCAAAACCCTCAGCGGACTCGTTCCCGTCACGCTTGGCGCCTGGGAATCCGGCGAAGCCAACGACTTCCTGAAAGCCATCGGCCCGGCTGTCGGCCTGGATCTCTCCGCCGACGTCCGCAGCGCTATTCTGCAGCATGCCGGCTGGGCCATTCCCTTCCATCTGCAGATCATCATCCAGGCCCTTGTGGAACTCAAATCAGCTCGCCTGCCCCACCACGGCCAGCCGCTCACCGTTGTGGAGGTCACCGATGTGTCCCGTGCTGTCGAACAGCTGCTGCAGCCGGATGGATTCATCAGGTTCGATACGTGGCGACAACGGCTGAAGGATCAGCTGTCACCCCCGGACCACACGGCCGCCCTGCAGATTCTGCGGCGTCTTTGCAGCGTCCCCGCCGGCCTCCCGCGCCAGCTGCTGCTCCACGAACTCCTGAACTCCAGCCCCGCAGTCGATCCGGACGTCATCGCCGAGCGTCTGGCACAACTGCTGGCGCTGCTGCAGCGTGACGGCTATCTGCTCGAACAGAACGGACATTACGCCTTCCGCTCCTTCCTCCTCCGCGAATACTGGCACCGCCGGGAGGTCCGCTGATGTCCGACTCCGATACAGCCTCCATATCCGCTCCCGCCATCCCCCTGCACCGTCTGCGGGTCTACAACCCCTCCCGTCTGACTGATCAGGAAATCACACTGCTGTTTGCTGTCCGCGAAGAACTTCTGCAGCGGATCCTCACCGACCTCGGCGGCGAAGTCCCGGACAGTCGCCCCCAGCACCATCTGCTCGTCGGCCAGCGCGGCATGGGCAAAACGACGCTGCTGCTGCGAATCGCCGCCGCTCTCCGCAGCTCGCCCCTCAAAGACCGCTTCATCCCCCTCTCCTTCGCTGAAGAACAGTACACCATCGACCGCCTGTCCCAGTTCTGGCTGAACTGCCTCGACTCCCTCGCCGACAGCTGTGACCGCGAAGGCCGCGAAGATCAGGCCCGGAAAATCGACCGGCTCGTGGCTGACATCACCGCCTCCCAGCCGTCTTCCACCAAAGACGACACAGCCGCCGCCCGCGCAGCACTCAAAGCATTCCTCGATGCCGCCGCCCTCATTGATCGCAGACCAGTCCTGCTGGTGGATAACCTGCAGCTGATCTTCGAACGCACCGCAGATCAGCAGCACGAACTTCGCGCCGCTCTCACAGAGACCCACGCACCAATCCTCGTTGCCGCCGCACCCCAGCTGCCTCCCCGGATCAGCGACTACTCCTTCGCCCTGTATGACCACTTCAAAATTCACCAGCTGCGCGCCCTTTCGCTTGATGACATGCGCCAGCTGCTCCTGCGGCTCGCCGACCGCACCGGCAAACCAGTCATCCGCCAGCATGTGCTCGCACACCCCGGTCGACTCCAGGCACTCCACCAGCTCACCGGCGGCAACACCCGCACCACCGTGCTCCTGTTTCACCTCTACGCCGAAGACTGCTCACCTTCCGTCGCCGACGATCTCGAAAAGCTGCTCGATGACGTCACTGCACTCTACAAAGCCCGACTCGAAGAACTCTCAGATCAGCAGCAAGTCATTGTCTGCCGACTCGCCGAACACTGGGATCCCTCCGACAGCCGTACACTCACCGAAAACACGCGTCTGGAACCCGGACAGATCAGCAGTCAGCTCGATCGTCTTGTCAAAGCCGGCGTCGTCGAGGAAGTCCCTCTGTTTGGCACCAAACGCACCGGCTATCAGCTGGCAGAACGCTTTTTCAACATCTGGTTCCTGATGCGGCACGCGTCCCGCCGACTCAAACAGCCCGTGCGGTTTCTCACCAAATTCCTCGAAACACTCTACGAACCCGCTGAACGCGAACGCTTCGCACGCTCCTGGAGCAACTCCACAGGCCTGAACTCCAGCTCGCTTCTGTTCAGCCGCGCACTCGCAGACTCCCTCTCCGACTCATCCCTCCGCGGTGACCTCGTACGCAATACCGAATTTGGCAGCAAGGCAGTCGCCTGGCTCTCCGATCGGCTCCTCCGCGGACAACTCTGCCACCTCGACTCCAGCGATGACTGGGAACGCACTCTCGCCGCAGCAACAGCGGAAGGCGAACCTGCCGTACGACTGACTGTCGACCATCTGCCCGGTTGGATTGCCGGACGAATCAATTCAGAGATTCGACAGAAGGCAGCAACTGTACTTGCGGGAAGTCAGCCACAAACGGCAGTCGACTGGTACAACACAGGATGGCGACTGCACGTCAAATTGCAGCGTTACGCGGAAGCCGAAGCGGCCTATCGCAGGGCAACTGAGCTGGATCCGAAAGACGCGTGGCCGTGGAATGGCCTTGGCAATCTGCTGCAGGATCACCTGCAGCGTTACGCAGAAGCCGAAGCGGCCTATCGCAGGGCAATTGAGCTGGATCCGAAATGCGCATCGCCGTGGAATAACCTCGGCAATCTGCTGCAGGATCACCTGCAGCGTTACGCGGAAGCCGAAGCGGCCTATCGCAGGGCGATTGAGCTGGATCCAAAATACGCCTCGCCGTGGAATAACCTCGGCATTCTGCTGAAGAATCACCTGCAGCGTTACGCGGAAGCCGAAGCGGCCTATCGCAGGGCAACTGAGCTGGATCCGAAATTCGCGTGGCCGTGGAATAACCTCGGCAATCTTTACTGCGATCAGCTCGGTCGCTACACCGACGCAGCGGATGCATTTACAAGAGCTCAGGACGCCCCGGAATCGCGTCTCTCTGCATCGCTCAATCTTGTCTTCCTGCAGCGTGACTTTCTTGGCGACATCGACACAGCCCGCCAAACGTTTGCGGCCATCGAACAGGAATCCTCGCCTGACTGCGCGGACACTCGCGAGCTGCACCACGCACTGTTCGCAGCTCACGATCTGAATCTTGGCCTCGCCGCCGGTCATCTCGACAAGGCACTGGATCTCGTCCCCGGCGGCCTGCCTGCGAATACCATCGACGACTGGGCGCGCACTGCCGCAGTCCTGCTGGAGCCTGGTCACGGTGGATGGCTTCAGCAGGTGCTGATTCGCCGCGGCCACAATCATTCACTGCGGCCCTTCTTCGAAGCCATCGTGGCCCACACTCTGGGCGACCGCGCCGCACTGCTCAACGTCGCCGTCGAAGTTCGCCCCGCCGCCGACTGGCTGTATGACCAGATCGACCAGCGTCGCCTGCGTCTGCAGGACGCCCGTCGCCAGCGAACCGGCGCTGACCCACCACCCCCGACCACGCCCGGCCGCCGCAAACGCAAACGCTGAGCCCCGCATACCTGCGTTCATCCTGCGAACGTCGAGGGCATCAGGTCTTCCGTTTTTCTCGATCGATCTTCCTGCACCCCTTTGCGGCCCGCAATTCAACTCCACACCATCGAGACGCCCGCGCGCGATTACTCGACCGTCGTGCCCCCGCTCGCCGGGGCGGGGGCCGGGGCATGCACGGTTTCACCTGCAGCAGGAGTTGTATCACGAAGAATGGTCATGAGCGCAGCAAGATCACTCTGCTCATCGTTTATGGCGGACTCAATTGAGTCAGTGCCGAGCACACTTAAGATGGTCTGCTCAATCTGAGCGAGCGGATATGCATTTTCGCTGATTTGCAGGTCCACAAGCTGCAACGCCCCCGCCCCCGGCAGCGCCCCCGCACCCTCTGCCGTCTGATGCGTTTCACTGCCTGAGGGACTGGCGACGGCGTTTGCAGGGCGGGGAGCGGGCATCGCTGCTGCGCGAGCGATCGCTGCCAGATGTTCTCGGGCAGAAACTCCCGCTGGGTCCGGGTTAAGCTGGATGATGGCCTCAAAAAAAACCGCTCGCCTTGCTCGCAGCAGAGCATTTCTTCGCGTCTCCGTGACAGACTCTTCACTTGCCAGCTGCAAAAAAATCCGCTGCAGACTTAACCAGTCGTTGATGCGTGCTTTGAGCAGTTCATCTGCGGGCGTTACTGGTGAGAAAAATAAGTGCCGAATTCGCTGGAACTCCACGAAACGTTCCGGACTGGCGGGAGACATTCGATGGATGTCCAAACCTTCGTCAAACAATTGCACTTGGACTTCGGTCACATCGTGACTCTGGATCACACGGGTCAGTTGAAGAAAGCGACTGACAATCTCCAGGTCCTGCCATGTCAGCTGGTGATCATGGCCGATCCTGTCAAGATAGTTTCCATAGACTTTCAAAGCGCGGGAGTGCGTTGCCGCCTGAAGTTGTTCGAGGTGCGTATTTGGCGGCATCGGCACCTTACCCAGCATTTCCACATAGTGCTCTTCCCTGGCAATGGAGTCCAGCAGCTGAAATTGAGCCTGTTCACGATTCTGACGCTCCAGCCTTGCCTGCTGTCGCGCCGAACCGGCGATCATCAGAGACGCCACCAGTGCAGTCATCGTGGAAACAAACGTCAGCCCCCCCAGCACTGCAAGTGCGGTATTCCGAGCGGCCCAGCTGACTGCGATTCGCAATCTGCCGGGTGGACGCGCCCGGATCGGACGTCGCTCAAGAAATGCCTGCAGGTCGTAAGCAACATCCGCCGCGCTCTGGTATCGTCTGGATGGTTCACGAGCCAGACACTTCATGCAGATGGTTTCAAGGTCCCGCGCCGAATGCGGCTGCAGGACACTCGGCCGCACCGGATCCTGCGTCCGGATCATATCAAGCACAACGACCGCCTCGCTGGCCGAAAACGGCGGCCTTCCAGTGAGCAGTTCGTACAGAATGACGCCCAGTGAATAGACGTCTGAACGTGCGTCGACATCATGACCCTTCATGAACTGCTCTGGAGCCATATAACGGGGGGTCCCGAGGATCTGGCCGGTTCGAGTCAGCGCGGGATCGTCAACAAGCCGAGCCAGCCCGAAATCCGACAGTCGCAAATCCGGAAAGCCGCCTTCTGTGCGGGGAACAACACCGGCGGTTTCCGTACGGATCAGAATATTTGACGGCTTGACATCGCGATGAATCACGCCGTTCTGATGAGCGTGATGGAGCGCGCCCGCAATCGCATGACAAATCCCGGCCGCATCTGAACCTGCGATCGGGAGTCCGCCCTGCCACCGGGACAGCGTCATCCCCTTCACGTATTCCATCACAAGCACTGGCTGAGTTTCGTCTGCCAGAACTTCGTACACCGTGACGATGTTCGGATGCGAAAGACGCGCAAGCGCCATCGCCTCCTGAATCAAGCGCTGCACCCTGCTGAACTCTGTGTCCCGCTCACCAAGAATCTTCAGCGCCACCGGACGCTCAATCAGATGGTCCCAGCCTTCCCAGACATCACCCATTCCGCCGGACCCAATGCAGCGGATCCACGAATATCTCACACTCGACTGCAGCGCACCAGACCTTACCAAAGGTGAACTACGCTGTTTTTCCCGGGCCGGCGCTGCACGATCGCCTGCACTCTCATCGCATCGAACGCACAACGTTTCCGACACCCCGAACGTGGAAGCAGAGTCATTTGCAGAGACCGGTCGAGGCTCGAATTCGGGCCCATCGATGACTTGTCTTGCCAATGCCATCCACGAAGGTTCAGGTGCCGCTTCAATCGCAGCAACCAACTGCCGGCAACAGAAACTACAACCTTCCACGTGCCACTCAAACTCCTCGGCTGCATCGGCAGAGAGCACACCGGACACGTAGTCATCAATCACCCGACTCAACTGGCACTGTTCTTCACTTGTCGGGGACATGGCAGTCACTCAAACGGGAGTTGGGCAAGAATTGTGCAGACGGCTTCACACGAAAACTTCAGGTGCATCCGGCATTCACTCCCTTTAAAAGGAACGAACAGCAAATTCCTTGCTGACAATTCGGCCAGTCCACGCAAGTCTTTCAAAAATGCGAATCATCCCTGCCGCTCTGATTCCGTCAGTCGCTGCAACTCAGCTGTCACCAGCCGCTGCACCCGACTTCTCGCCGTGTAGACCGCGTTCAGCTGCATGCCTGTTTGCTCCGCCGCCTTCTCACCACGAAAACCCTCGAGTGCCATCAGGCGAAATGCCTCCCACGTATGCGGATGAACACGCATCTGCACCTTTGCCATCGCCTGCTCCAGCAATTGCTGTTCAAACAGACGCTCAAACTCCTCCTCCAGAGAGACCTGAGCACGCGCTGAGTTCCTGAGATGCTCGACCAGAGCAGGCCGATTCGACCGCTCAAGACGCGCCATCGCGTCACACCAGCATCTCTGCGCGATCACCCTGAGCCACTTGCGAAAACTTCCCGATCCACGCCGGTGAAACGTCCGAATCCGACCAATCACAATCAGTAACGTATCCTGAATCAGGTCGTCTGCATCGGCAGGCTGCAGGCCCAGCCTTGAACACCACATCCGCAGCATCTTCAGACATCGAGCCGAAAAATCCGCCCACGCAGCCTCGTCACCCAGCCTCACTCGCTCCAGAAGACTTAAGGGCGTCTCACTCAGGCTGGTCATCAACTGCTCCACTCGTCCGAATCAGGGTGCGATTGCGCCGCAAGTCTAGGTTGCTGAAACGAGATTGCAACTTTCAGCGTCGGATAGCCAACGCAAATTCCGCAACTGAGCCTGAACCTTACGAATCCGGAATCATCAACCAAAAAAGCCCGGCAGAAAAAAAGAGGAATTCGGAAATTGTCCGGAATCGGGTGTCAGGTTTTCAGCGGTCCGTCGGATTTTCACATCAGATGGAACAACAAATCTGCCGGATTTCTACCCCGATCAGGCATCCATGGAAGTTGACTTCTCCTGATCACCCGATGTTCGCAAAGATGCACTCAATGTCACTGCGCAAATGGTTGATGAACTGCTCCAGTCTGCTCGCCCACGAACGACGATTGATCGGCGGCAGACGTCGCATTCGCCGACAGCCGGCCAACCGAAACGCAACCCGCAGATTCGTCAGCAACTGGTCCGAAAATCTCGAAGATCGCATCCTCCCGGCCACCCTCACGTGGGTCGGTGATGTCGATTCCGCATGGGCCACCGTCACCGCCGGCAACACCAACTGGTCCACCGACAGCCTGCCCGCCGATGGTGATACCCTCGCCTTCACCAGCACCACCACAAGCACCCTCGAAAACAACCTGACCGCCGGCAACAGCTTCTCGCTCTCCTTCTCTTCCGGGGATTACACCATCACCGGAAACAGCATTTCACTCGACAATCCCGGCACGGATATCATCCAGATCTCCGGCGAAAATCTGCTCCAGACACCCCTCGAACTCTCCAGCTC
>CAZLOQ010000213.1:0-9437 GCA_964561125.1 uncultured Chitinophaga sp.
TCCACTGCCTATGAAACGCCATCGGTCGATCGAGGCACTGCCTTCAGACAGGCGCCTGCCATTGCTGAAGTGGATCAGCGGGTTTGCTGTGAGGTCTGAGCCGCAGATTGTCTGGAGGTGTCGACCTGAAGTGGAAACCGGACGCTGATGTGTGCCGACTGATGGGATGGGATTGCTAGAGCGGGTGCCGGGGCTGGGTGTGGATGACAGCGGGGGTGATGTTGGGGTAGACTCCGGTTTTCTCTCTTTCCGCGGCTGTTCAAGGACTCACTGCCATGCGAATCATTGCTGCACTGCTGCTGCTGACAACCTGTCTTCCTGCCGGTGCTCAGCAGAAGCTCGAAAACATCCCCTATCGTGAGAACGGGCATGTTCGACATGTTCTGGACGTGTATCGTCCGGAGGAGCCGGCTGGTCAGAAGCGTCCGGTGTTGTTCTGGATTCACGGTGGTGGCTGGCAGGCTGGTGACAAGAGCGATGTGGATCTCAAACCCAAAGTTGCTCATGACCGCGGCATGATCCTGGTGGCGGCCAATTATCGGCTGCTGCCGACGGTGACGATGGAAGAACTGACGGATGACGTGGCGGCAGCGCTGGGCTGGGTTCGCCGGAACATCGCGGAGCACGGTGGTGACCCGGATTGCATTCTGGTGGGTGGTCATTCTGCGGGTGCACAGCTGGCGGCGCTGCTGTGCATCGACGGCCGCTGGATTGAGCGGCATGGTGTTCCGATGTCATCGCTGAAGGGCTGCATTCCGGTGGATGGCGACACCTACGACATTCCCAAAATCATTGCCACGGCAGAGCATCGGCAGATGCTCTACGGGGGCGCGATGTTCACGTATGGTCATCGGCAGAAATTCGGCAACGATCCTGAGAAGCACGTCAGTTTTTCTGCGGTCACGCACGTGGCTCCGCAGCGAGGCATTCCGCCGTTCCTGATTTTGTATTTCACGGGCAATCCGGACACCACGGTTCAGGCGAGGCGGCTTGCAGAGGTGCTCCAGCAAGCCGGTATTTCCGCGAAGGCGTACGGCAAGGGTGACAGCAATCACAGTCAGCTGAATAATGACCTTGGCAAAGCGGACGATCCGGCGACGGTGGAGTTTCTTGGCTTTCTTGACCGGGTGATCGGGGAGCGTGTGCGATGAAGGACTTTCGCAGCGACACGGTGACTCGCCCCACGCGGCCGATGCGGCAGGCGATGGCGGAAGCGGAGGTGGGGGACGACGTGTGGGGCGAGGACCCGACGGTGATTCGTCTGGAGCAGCGGGTTGCTGCGATGTTCGGCCACGAGGCGGCGGTGCTGGCCTGTTCGGGCACGCAGAGCAATCAGATGGGACTGCGGGTGCACTGCATTCCCGGCGATGAACTGCTGATCCACGAATCCGGTCACATCTGCAATTTTGAAGGGGGAGCTCCGGCAGCACTCAGCGGCATCAGCATTCGCACGGTCACTGGAATTGGCGGGATGCCGGACGTGGCGGACCTGGAATTGAAGCTGCGTCCGGACGACCAGCATTTCCCTCGCACGCGGCTGGTCTGTCTGGAGAACACGACCAATCTGGGAGGTGGCCGGGTGTTCGCAGCGGAGCATTTGCGGCGAGTTTCCGACTGGTGTCTGGAGCGTGGTCTGAAGCGGCATCTGGACGGTGCGCGGTTATTCAACGCGATCGTGGCGGGCGGGGGAACACCTGAGCAGCTGGGTGCATGTTTCGACACGATTTCGATTTGTTTTTCGAAGGGGCTGGGCTGTCCTTTCGGTTCGATTCTGACCGGGACTCGTGCAGACATGCAGAAAGCGCGGCGGATCCGCAAGATGTTTGGCGGCGGGCTGCGTCAGTCGGGGATTATTGCGGCGGCTGCGTTGTATGCGCTGGATCATCACGTAGAGCGTCTGCGGGAGGATCATGTGAATGCCCGACGTCTGGCTGAGGGGCTGGCGCGTCTGGACGGTCTGCGGATTGATCCGCGAACGGTTGAAACGAATCTGGTATTTTTTGAGTTGTCTGCGGAGGCCGGGACGGCCGTGCAGCTGGCGGCCGCGTTGCGTGAGGAGGGAATTCTGGCAGGTCCCATGGGAGGTCAGCGGATGCGGATGGTGACGCATCTGGACGTGACGGCGGACGACGTCACAGCGGCGCTTGCAGCTGTGGAGCGCTGTCTTTCCCGGGGTCTGGCGGGGCGTCCGGTGGTTGGCAGTGGTCCGTTTGCAAGGTGACGGCAGAGCATGCTTGACGCGGGATTCAATCCGGACTTCGTGGTGCTGGCGGTGCTGCTGGCGGGATCCGTCATTGTGGGTTTGCGGACCGGCCGGGGGATGAGCAGTGCGGATGCGTATCTGCTGGGGGATCGATCGCTTCCGTGGTGGGCGATTCTGGGTTCGATTGTGGCGACGGAGACGAGTACGGCGACGGTATTAAGTATTCCCGGGGAGGCAGCAGCGGGTGTGGGTCTGCGGTGGCTGCAGCTGCCGCTGGGTTATCTGCTGGGGCGACTGATTGTGGCCCGGCTGCTGCTCCCGCGATACTTCGACGGGCAGCTGATGACTGCTTATGAACTGCTTGAGAAGCGTTTTGGCGGATTCACGCGGCGGATGTGTTCGCTGGTGTTTCTGATTGCGCGGAATCTTGGGGACGGGCTGCGACTGTTTCTTGCGGGACTTGTGCTGCAGACGTTTCTGGGTTGGCGATTTGAAACGGGCGTGGTGGTGATGGGTGTGGTGACTGTGATCTACACGGTCCTTGGGGGGCTCAAGTCCGTCGTCTGGAACGACTGCATTCAGTTTGTGATTTATACGGCGGGCGGTCTGGCGGCGGTGTTTGTGCTGGCAAATCGCATTCCCGGGGGCTGGTCTGAATTCGGATCCTTTGCTGCGGCATCGGGTCAGCTGCAGGTACTGGACTTTACGTGGTCGCTGGAGCAGCCTTTCAATTTCTGGGCCGGGCTGATTGGCGGCGCGGTGCTCACCATTGGCACGCACGGCACGGACCACATGATGGTGCAGCGGTATTTAAGTGCGCGAAGTCTCGGGGATGCAAAGAAGGCTGTGATCTGGAGTGGCGTCGTGGTGCTGCTGCAGTTTGCGTTGTTTCTGGTGATCGGAGTGCAGCTGGCATGTTTTCTGAATGCCACCTCGCAGCCGTTCCCGAAAACCAGTGATCAGATTTTTGTGGAGTTCATCGTCCGGGATTTTCCGCGTGGCTATGGGCTGATCGGGCTGATGCTGGCTGCGGTGTTATCGGCGGCGATGTCAACTCTGTCCAGTTCCCTGAATGCCTCGGCCTCCGCGGTGCTCAACGACTTCTGGCTCCCGCTGCGACGGCAGACAGCTCCAGAGGCGAAAGTGCAGCTGCGGTGGTCTCGCTGGCTGACGCTGATCTTTGGTGTGGTGCAGATTGGAACGGCGTTGTGGGCGCGGACGCTGGAGCGTTCGGTGGTGCAGAATGCATTGTCAATCGCGGGCTTTTCTGCGGGGCTGCTGCTGGGAATCTTTCTGCTGGGTGTGTTTTCGCGGCGAGCGGGTCAGACAGCGGCACTGGTGGGTGCGGCGTGTGGTCTGGGAGTGCTGTTGGTCGTGAAGTTTGTGCTCCCGGAGGGCATCCGTATGGCGGGGTTTACGCTGCAGCTGAAGCTTGCCTGGCCCTGGCTGGCGCTCATCGGTTCGACCACCACGTGTGTCTGCGGCAGCCTTGCTGCGGTCCTGCGGCCGGGGGCACCCCGGTCATGAGCGGCCTGCGGACGGGTCTGGAAGTGCTGGCAGAAGCCGGCGGGTGTCGCTTTGCCGGCGCCCGCCTCGGACTGCTCATGAACCAGGCTTCGGTAGACCGTCGTTTCCGCAGCTCCTGTGAAGTGCTGGCCGCGGCCTTCCCTGGTCAGCTGCGGCTGCTGTTTTCGCCGCAGCACGGATTCTGGGGGGAGCAGCAGGCGAACATGATTGAGTCGGCTGACACGCGTCATGAGAAAACCGGCCTGCCGGTCTGCAGTCTGTATTCGTCAATTCGCCGGCCGGCTGCGGACCGGCTGCGTGAGATCGATGTGCTGCTGATCGATCTTCAGGATACGGGCACGCGGGTGTATACGTTTATCTGGACGATGCTGGAGTGTCTGCGTGCGGCGGCGGAGAGCGGCATTGAAGTTGTCATTCCGGACCGCCCGAATCCACTCGGCGGATGCATCGCAGAGGGGCCGCTGATTGAGCCGGGTTTTGAGAGTTTTGTGGGTGGAGCGGCCATTCCGATGCGGCACGGGCTGAGCATGGGCGAGCTTGCGAGGCTGCTTAATGCGGAACTGGCACTGGGTGTGCGGCTGCAGGTGATTCCTGTTGAGAACCATGAACGCAGCCGCCTGTGGCCGGCCGTGGACCGACTCTGGGTGCCTCCTTCACCGAATATGCCCCGCTGGGAAACTGCGATTGTCTATCCGGGTCAGGTGCTGCTGGAGGGCACGAATTTATCTGAGGGCCGGGGAACGACGCGGCCCTTTGAGTGCTGTGGAGCGCCGTGGATTGATCCTGACGAGCTGGTTGAAGCGCTTGGCCGGGAATCCTTTCCGGGGCTGGTGCTGCAGCCACTGCGTTTTCGGCCGACATTTGACAAGTGGGCGGGTGAAGTTTGTGGTGGAGTGGCCCTGCACGTCACGGACGCGGCGGCCGTGCGTTCGTTTGCCTTCACGGTCAGGCTGCTGCTGACAGTCCGGCAGCTGTACCCTGGCCTGCTGCGAATGCTGGATCCACCGTATGAATATGAAACCAGACGACCGCCGCTCGATATCCTTTACGGATCCACGCAGCTGCGCGAGGCGTTGTGCAGCGGGGACGAGGTTGAAGCGGGGGCTGCAGCGGAGCGGCTGTGTGGATTCGATCAGGCAGCCTGGCAGGAACGGATTGCAGACCACAGAGTCCCGGCATACGGCTGATGTGACGGGCATCACCGGGCGAGATCGGGCAACATTTACTGAAAAGGATCCGGCATGTCTTTGTCTTGTTTTCGAATGACAATTGCGGTTGCGATTGTGTTTGCAGTTGAGTTGGTGGCTGTGACGGTGTTTGGTGGCAGCGGGGGCCTTGTGCCGGCGCTTGCGGCGGCTGAGCGACCGAATGTGCTCGTGGTATTTGCCGACGACTGGGGACGATTCGCCAGCGTTTACGGGCGACTGCGGCCGGGCACCATCAACGACGTCGTGCAGACTCCGAATTTCGACGGAGTTGCTGCGGGCGGAGTGCTGTTTGCGAACGCGTTTGTGAATGCGCCGTCCTGTACGCCCTGCCGCAGTTCGCTGCTGTCGGGCCAGTACTTCTGGCGGACGGGTCGCGGGGCGATCCTGCAGGGGGCTGTCTGGGATGCTGCGATTCCTTCGTTTCCGCTGCTGCTGGAGCAGTCCGGATATCGAATCGGCAGTCAGGGGAAGGTGTGGAGTCCCGGATCGCCTGCGAACGCTCCGATCGGCGCCCGTCGGACGGCCGTGAACTTCGCCGGCAGCCGCTTCAATGACTTTTCTGAAGAGCTGGCGAAAGCTTCGGATCCGACTGCGGCAAAAGAGCAGCTGCTGGCGGATGTGCGGATGAATTTTCGCGGGTTTCTGAAGGCGGCGGACGGGGACCAGCCATTTCTGTACTGGTGGGGGCCCACCAACACGCATCGCACGTGGGTTCAGGGTTCCGGAAAGAAGTTCTGGAACATTGATCCTGATTCGCTGCGGGGCAGGCTGCCTGGTCACCTGCCGGATGTGGCGGAAGTGCGTGAGGACGTGGCGGACTATCTGGGTGAGGTGCAGGCGCTGGATGCGGGTCTGGGGGCACTGCTGCAGGTGCTCAAAGAGTCCGGTCTGTCTGAAAACACGCTGGTGGTGGTATCAGGTGACCACGGTATGCCGGGGGTACCTGGTGGCAAGTGCAATTTGTATGACCTCGGTACGCATGTATCACTGGCGATTGCGTGTCCGGGTCGTATTCCGGGAGGTCGGGTTGTGGAGGACTTTGTGAGTCTTCCGGATCTGGCGCCGACGGTTCTGGACGCGGGTGGAGTGGCGATTCCGGACGTGATGACCGGTCGCAGTCTGTGGTCGCTCCTGCAGCAGCCGGCGGGGGGGCAGGTGGATATCAGTCGTGACAGCGTGCTGATCGGGCGCGAGCGTCATGTGGCGCGGGCGCGTACGGATCAGCTGCCATACCCGCAGCGGGCGATTCGCACGCGGGACTATTTATATATCCGCAATTTTGCACCGGAGCGCTGGCCTATGGGGACAGCACCGGGGTTTGGGCTGCCGGCGGGCACGATGCCGTCTGCGGAACAGCTGAACGCCAGCACGTTTGCGGCGTTTGCGGACATGGACGCCAGTCCGACGAAGGCGTGGGTGATTGAGCAGGGTTTGGCGGATGCCGCGTGGCGTCCGTTTCTGGATCGGGCATTCGCCCTGCGTCCGGGTGAAGAGCTGTATGCGCTGAAGAGTGATCCTGATCAGTTGCGAAATGTGGCAGATGATCCGCAGTTTGCTGAGGTTCGTCAGGAATTGTCCGGGCGCCTGATGAAAGCGTTGCGGGAATCGGGAGATCCGCGGGTGGCTGAAGGGCCGGGGCCGGTGATCTTTGATCAGCCTCCGTTTACTGAGGATGTCGACAACGCAGCTGGGAAAGCCGGGCAGAAGAAGAAAGCGGGGAAGCCGGCGGATGGAGGGAAAGAGCGGGGCAGGTGAGTTCGCGGTCGGCAATCTGCGAGGAATTTCAGTCACAGTTTCAGGTGCCCGGTGTAACAGAGTGTGTGGGGTTGATTTCCCTGTCAATCTGTTTCCAAAGGAGCAACTGATGAACGTTCGTTTTCTGCGTCTGGTGGCTGTGTTTTGCACACTGTTTGTCTTTGCTGCAGCTGGTGAATCGCTGTGGGCTCAGCAGGGGCGTCCGATTCCGTCTCCGGCACCGATTGGCGGTCAGCCGCGTCTGGGGATTTCGGCGTCACCATTTCGCCAGAACACGCCGAACGGGCAGATTGTTGGTGTGCGGGTGGATTCGGACAGCGCCCGGCGCGTGCTGCACTATACGGATTCCAATGGCAACCGTCGCACGGCGCGATTCCGCACGGGCTACGACATTATCCTCGAAATCAACGGCAGCACCGTCACGAATTCTCAGGACGTGCTGAATTCCCTTCAGTTCGGCTGGAATTCGCTGCGAATCTGGGACCGGCACACGGGGATCACTGACACGTATGAAGTGCAGATCCGCTGAGTCCGGCTGGGGCGCTGATGTGTCGTGGTTCGGAAGGAGCGGCGGGCAGGAGGCCGCCTCACAGCCGCCTCGCAGATTGATGCGAGGCGGCTGTGCCAGCAGTTGGTATGGCAGTTAGTCTGAAAGTTATCAGCCTTCGGCGCCCGGGCGACCGTCTTCGACGATGAACGAGCCGCGAGTGACTTTAGGGGCACCCGGTCGATCGACGAATTCGACCACGTGATAGTCGCTTTTCCACTGATCGGGTGTGACGGTGCAGCTGACGTAGCCGCGTTCGGTGTTGTGGAAGCGGACGAAGGGATTTTCAGCGAGGAGCTGAGCATGGTCGGTCGGTTGTTGCCGTCCGTTGCCACCGGAGGAGATTGAGGTGCCGACGAATTCCGTAGCCACGACGGGATCATCGGGGTTGTCGCAATTGACCTGCAGGTTATTGACCCAGTTGGAATGGATATCACCGGTGAGGACAATCGGGTTGGGGATGCGGCGTTCGTCAAGGAACTGCAGCAGGCGTTTGCGGGCCACTTCGTAGCCCGGCCATTGATCCATGCTGAACAGGGCCTCGGGGCCGGATTTGCGATCCACGCGTCCCATCATGACCTGTTGTCCGAGCACATTCCAGCGGGCGGTGGAATCGATGAGTTCGCGCATGAGCCAGCGTTCCTGGGTTTCGCCAAGCATCGTGCCGGCCGGATCGAGTGCACCACCGGTCAGTGGTTTGAGTCGATCGCCATTGGGCTGATCGGTGCGGTATTGCCGGGTATCGAGCATTTCGATGCGGGCCAGGCGACCGAAGTCGACGGTACGGTAGAGTGTGAGGTCTGCACCGCGGGGCAGGCAGGATCGTCGCACGGGCATGTGTTCGTACCACGCCTGCCACGCATTGGCGCGGCGGAGCATAAATTCAGCCGGGTCGACACCATCCTCCTCGGAAATCGCACCGGCGAAATTGTTGTCGAATTCGTGATCATCCCAGACGACAAGCCATGGGCAGAGGGAATGCATGGTTTGCAGGTCTTCATCGGTGCGATACTGGGCATAGCGGTTACGGTAGTGATCAAGGGACGTGATTTCGGGGCCGCTGTGTTTGCGGACGCGTCCATTGATACCGGCATATTCATAGATGTAATCGCCGAGGTGCAGGACCATATCCAGCTGTTCTTCGGCCATGTGTTTGTAGGCTGTAAACAGGCCGGTTTCATAGTGCTGGCAGGAAGCGAATGCGAAACGCAGCTGTGCCGGGAGGGTCTCTGCGGCGGGCGTTGTTCGGGCACGTCCGGTGCGGCTCACGGCATCGCCATGCATAAAGCGGTACCAGTACCATGAGTCCGGTCGGAGCCCGGTGATTTCGACGTGAACGGAATGTGCCAGCTGCGGGGTTGCTGACGCGGAGCCGCTCTGCAGAATCTCGCGGAACTGATCATCAGCGGCCACTTCCCAGCGAACGTCCTGAATTTCGGGCGGCATGCCGCCACCATCCAGAGGTGCGGGGGCAAGGCGAGTCCAGATGACGAATCCATCGGGAGCCGGGTCACCGGATGCAACGCCGAGTGTGAAGGGATTGGCCGAGGTGCGAGGGCGGCTGGAGGGGAATGCGGCCAGATCGCGCTGCAGCAGCGGCAGTGCAGCAGCAGAACACCCAGCAAGGATGATCTGCCGTCGTGAGAGATTGAAGCTGGCAAGTTTACGACCGGTCATAATTCAGCGGACTCCGGTGAGGTGAGACGAAGGGACAGTGCATTCAATCTGCAGTATCAGAAAGGAGGATGAAAAAGCTGTGAAGTTGGCAGGGGCCGGCGATGGCGCCAATGGTGAGGTGGTGTCTGCCTGAAGTTTTCCCATGAAGACGTTTGCCGTTCTGTGTGCCCTGCGTACTCGCTCTGCCTGTGCTGTTCGGTGCAATGGAAGCAGTCCCCGCGCCCGGGGGCTGTCGGCCAATGACCAATGACGACAACCATCAGCTTACCACGATATCAGCGACTTCTCACTTCCCACCGCCCACCACCCACTTACTTTCGGCTCCAAATAGAAGCGGAACGGCGCGAGCCGTCCGGTAACGACAGTCGCCAGTTCCGGTCAGACCTGAGCGCACTTTTCCAGCAGCGGGGATGCAGTTTTGGAATTTGTCGATTCCAGTGGTGCTGCCGTGACGCAGGTTGCTGACGGCGTCATCGATTTGAAGACGCCCCGGAGCAGAGTTGGCGCTCTGCCCCGAGAC
>CAZLOQ010000214.1:0-5704 GCA_964561125.1 uncultured Chitinophaga sp.
TTCTATTTGCCGCAGAAAGTAGGTGGCATTGGGGGTAACCCCCTGCACTGCAATGACTTCATGCTCAGAATGACATTCCGGGTCTCGATTCAATCACCCGTATCAGTATGTTGCTTGCCGGGGCTTCAATCACCGTATCTGCTCCGGACGGCCACTGCACAATCAGCCGCAGCGGGACTTCAGCAGCCGGAAAACCAAAGTGCAGGACAGGTGATGAGGACGACAGGTAACTGCCGCCGCCTTTCTGCAGACGGATGCGACGACGTCCGGTCGTCTCCAGAACGACAGTGGCTCCAACCGGATGCCGTGCCGAGGTCACTCCGTAAAGCTCCACCCGCAGCCAGTTTTGCGAATCAGCTGACGTGTTCTGATAAAGCTCCGCACGGCTGTGAATGGGCGAAATGGCCAGGTCCGGGAGGCCGTCGAGGTTCCAGTCGAGGACGACAAGGCCGCGGCCGTGTCTGGGTGTGAGCATGTCGGGACTGGCTGTCGCTGTCACATCCGCAAAGTACTCCGCGTCGCGATTTTCCATTACCACCATGCGCTGCAGCCAGGGGGAATGAGTCGGGTACTGGACGACATTTCCGTTGCACACACTGATGTCTTCATCGCCGTCGTTATCGAAGTCTGCAAACACGGATCCCCAGCCAACAAACTGATCACCCAAAGCCGCCACACCGGCAGCTTCACTGATGTGCCGAAAAAACATGGCTCCCTGATTCTGGTAGAGCGCAAAGCTTTCCATTTCGAAATTCGCCGCCCAGAGATCCGGAAGCCCGTCCAGATTGAAGTCAGCCGCCTCGACTCCCATGCTGGCATCCGGAGACCCACGGCTGCTGACCCCCGTTCCACTGGAAATACTCGCATCCTTGAACCCGCTGCCAGCCTGGTTGTGGTACAGGAAGTTCATCATCACGTCATTGCCGACATACACATCCGGGAAGCGGTCCTGATCGAGGTCGGCGATGAGCACTCCAAGGGCCTTGCCATCGTCCCGCACACCCCATTCCCGGGTCACATTCTGAAAAGTGCCATCGCCCTGGCTGAGAAACAGAGAATCGGGAACGGCTTCGAACAGTTTGGGCGAACAGTTATCGCGAGTTTTTCCATCTGCCGCATAGCAGGGCGGGTCGTTGTCGAACGACCAGTTGACATAGCCCGTGACATAAAGGTCGACGTTTCCGTCGTGGTTCAGGTCTCCCCAGGCCGCAGATGCGTTCCAGTATGGCGCCTGCAGCATCGCCGGGACGGTAACCTCGGCAAACGTGCCGTCCCCGCAGTTCTGATAGAGCCGGACACCACCGTACCCCGTGAGCAGACAGTCGGCAAACCCGTCATTGTTGAAGTCGCTCACCGCCAGACCGTGACTGTAGAGAGGGCATGGTCCCAGCCCGGCCGGACCAGTGACCTCGGTGAATTTCTGATTGTGGCTGCGAAGTGCCCGCAGAGGCTGCCCGGTGATCTGCCGCCCCTGAAGATCTCCACCACCGGCAATCACCAGATCCTCATGGCCATCACGATCGATGTCGAGTACTGCCAGGCCGCTGCCCAGCGACTCCAGAATGGTGGCAAACCCATGCCTCGCTCCATTGTCAGGAACGACATCCGGCAGCGCCGAGGGAGTCAGCGGCTGGAAGGTGATCGCAGACTTCGCGGGGACCGCTGTTCTGTCGGCTGCAGCGGCAGCCGGTCGGGACGCTGCAGGCTGTGCGCGGGCGGTCGCTGGGGAAAGATGCTCCGGGGAACGCTCTGAGCGACCTTCTTCGGTCGTCTGTGAATCATCCGGCGCGGTGGTGCTGGCATCGCAGCCAGTGATCGCAAACGCGGCAGTGAGCAGAGCCAGGATCAGAAGCCGGACTGCCGCCTGAGGTCCTGAACTCCGTTGCCGGGCGTTACAGCATTGCCGGCGGCCGCTTCCGGGGCGGGTGTGAACTCGGGGTGCCGGCTGAGGAAACTTTGCCATTGATCCTGAATCCGCACATCGCCAGGTGCCATGCCGAGGGCGGCCGCATACCACGCGGCAGCCATCTGCGGCTGTTTCAGCTTATCGGCCGTCTCTGCCAGCTGCAACCTCAGGCCCGCATCGGCAAGGTCCCGAACGGCCGCCTGATGCAGCTTCGAGAATGCCGCGCGGAGTTCGGCGATTTTGCCTGCGCGGGTGCGGAACGTGAGCGATTCATCGAGGCGGCCGGCGGCGGCCAGCAGATCGGCGAGCCGCAGCAGGGGAGGCAGTTCCATGGGCGCTGCTTCGACGACCTGCCGCAGTCGCTCGATGGCAGCATCCGTCCGGCCTTCACGCTCTTCGATCTGCGCGAGCACTACTGTGGCGTCGGGGTGGAGCGGCTGTTGAGCGATCGCGGCAGCAGCATCCGCCTGAGCCTCTGTAAACTGCCGCAATGCAAACTTTGCCTGCGCGCGGCGGGCGAGAACGTCCGGCCAGTCTTTGGCACTTCCAAGCGCCTGCAGCGCCGCCTCGTACTTTCTGAGACGGACCAGGCAGTCTCCCCAGCCGGCATGCACTTCGTCGCTGGCCGCAGATCCCTCAGGCACCCGCAACGCAGCCTCCTGCCACGCCAGTTCCGCATCCCCGAATCGCTCAAAGTCCTGCAGGATGGAAGCCTGCATGTGCCACGGGCGGAAATCGTCCGATCGCAGCCGAATGACCTGCTTCAGACTTCCAATTGCCTGGTCCATCGCACCGATGTCATAACTGGCGGCGGCCATCAGCTGATGGGCCTCCAGCCGATCCGGGTTCCATTCGATCACCTGCCGCAGCAGTGCCAGCGATTCGGCGTACTGTCTGGAGGTGTAGCTGAGACGCCCGGCCTGAAACCAGGATTCTTCGCGCGTTCTTTCGTCGCGGTTACCGAGGCTGAATTCGAGCAGGGCGAGTCGAGTTTTGTTGTCCAGACAATGCAGATGCCCGCGGAGTACGGATCGCAGCGGAGCAGCGGTGTCGTCGGTGGGGAGCGATTCGATGCAGGCGAGCAGCTGAGCTTTGTTCCCTGCAGCAGCGGCCTGGAGTCCATCCCGGTAGACCTGCAGGGAGTCGACCGGGCGCCCGCAGCCGGAAATCAGGGACCAGCTGAATGTGGCCGCCAGGAGAGCGGCCGGTAGCTGGCTGCGGGAACCCGAGAAGACCATGGCCGCTAGTTGACGCTCAGGTCAAAATTCAGCGTGTCACTGCCACCGTCCGGGACATTCACTGTCAGCCCGGAGGTTTCAGGGTTGCTGTATTTCTGGGGGACGAGATATTGAGTTTCAGGCTGCCTGGGGGGCTGGCCGTCTTCTCCGGGACCTTCCATGGTGCTGAGTGAGAGCGAGGGATCTTCGGCAGGGGCAGCTTCAGCGGGGGCGGAGGCACCTGCGCCGGCAATCTTGATGATGACCACGCGATGTTCACCCACAGGTGCACCATCGTTTTCTTCGTAGCTGGTGATGCGGTACACGCCATCACTGTCGGTGAGTCCACTGCAGGGGCGACCACCAGCGACAGGCTGAAAACTGACGGTCGCACCGGCAACCGGAGCGCCGGCAAGAGTCACGCGACCGGAAGCTGGAGCCAGCGTCGGGCGGTCGGACGTCCCGCAGCCGGTCAGCGATAACACGAGAGCAAACATCAGCAGGGATGCCGGGGCTTTGAGCATTGGAGACGATCCGGGACTGAAGGATTTCTGACGACGCGGCGGCCGTGGTGAATGCAGAAAGAAAACGCTGAAAAAACAGCCCCCCTCTTCCGTGCAACGGAAGAGGGGGGCAGGGAGATCAGTCACCAGGAACCGTGACAACCTGTCCGTCAGCTTTGGCGCCGAGGCGGTTGTAGGTGGCGTGGTCGATGTTTTCTGAAATGAACCGCACGGCACCATCGCCCAGCAGGAACTGAGCACCGCCTGTGTGGCGGGAGCGGAAGCCGAATTCGTCCACCCAGTTGTTGATCCAGTTACAGCCGGAGCTGGCGGAGGAATTGCAGGTATTCAGGTTGATCGGGTACAGAGTTGAAGCCATGCCCTGGCCGTTATTGGCTTCAAGCCAGCCCTGACGCATGTGATTGCTGCATTCCGGGCGAACTTCACCGACATAGATCGTGTTGCTGAGGCCATCCATGCAGTCGCGCATGGAGTCGGAGCGGCTGTTGCGGTAGAACGGACCAGAGACGCCGTTGCCGGACGTCGCGCCGATTCTGAAGTTGAGGTACTTGTCGGGACAGGGCGGTGTTCCGTTGGGATTGCCACCGGTGGGGCTGCCGGCGTTGGAGGCCCCTTTGCTGCCCGCGTAGTTCTGGACGGTGGTGCGGCCGTTGAAGTTGTTGCCCGCGGTGTCGGACGGACAGATGAAGCTGGGCACAAAGAAGACCTGACGCATCAGGCGACCGTCCGGAAGCACAGCTTCGTTGATGTTCAGACTGGGGGCTGGCGGGTTGTTGAACGGAATCTGATTGAACATGTTCGCCTGCTCGACGTAGGGCAGCAGGTGCGTGAGCAGACTGCCCTGCTGGTAGGTGCGACCGGCGTTGGTTGCATTCCAGAAGGAGCCCGGCGGAAACCTGTTGTAGGTGTCGTGGTAGTTGTGCAGAGCAATGCCGATCTGCTTGAGGTTATTTTTGCACTGCGTTCTTCTGGCCGCTTCACGGGCCTGTTGAACGGCCGGCAGCAGCAACGCCACAAGAATGGCGATGATGGCAATCACCACGAGCAGTTCGATGAGGGTAAAGGCGTGCCGACGCGGGGACACAGGACGTCTGTTCATGCAGGTTTTCCTTAGGGTGAAACACGGGAGGAAAAAGGAAGAATCAGGAAAAACTAATCCCTGAGTGTACGTGGGAAACCGCCTTGCAGTCAACTCAGATTGCGTGCCTTGCGCCGCTGTTCAGGCAAGGATTCCCTCCACCACATGTCCGTGGACATCGGTGAGTCGGAAATCACGGCCGGAGTGGTGCCAGGTGAGTCGCGTGTGGTCGAATCCCATCAGTTTCAGAATGGTGGCATGCAGATCGTGAACGTGCACGCGATTTTCGACGGCGCGGTAACCGAATTCATCCGTATTTCCCCAGGTCATGCCGCCACGCACGCCACCACCTGCCAGCCAGACAGAAAAACCGTGGTGATTGTGATCGCGTCCGGTTGGGGTGCCGCCGCCGATGGGGACTTCGACAGCGGGAGTGCGTCCGAATTCACCGCCGCAGAGTACGAGTGTGTCTTCAAGGAGTCCGCGTTGTTCGAGGTCGGTGAGAAAGGCGGCGATGGGGCCGTCGGCTTCCTCACCCAGACGCCGATGTTCACCGGCGATATTGCCGTGGGAGTCCCAGGGCTGCACGTCGCCATGATAGCACTGGACGACGCGGACACCGCGTTCGAGCAGTCGCCGGGCCGTGAGCAGTTGTCGGCCATGAACAGTGTCCGTGCGGTAAAGCTGGTGTGTGGTTTGCGATTCGCCGGCAAGGTTCAGGGCATCGGAGGCTTCCATCTGCATGCGAAAGGCCAGTTCGAAGGACTGAATCCGGGCTTCCAGCTGCGGGTCGTCCTGGCGGGGCTGCTGGTGGCGGCGGTTGAGCTGGGTGAGCAGATCGAGCTGGCGACGCTGGGTGGTGATCGGGGTGGAGGGATTCTGAATGTTGGCGATCAGTTCAGCGGCGGTGGTCCGGCGGGTGTCGAGCCAGGTGCCCTGGTAGATGCTCGGCAGAAAACCCGCGCGCCAGTTCGCAGCG
>CAZLOQ010000214.1:5714-9375 GCA_964561125.1 uncultured Chitinophaga sp.
ACGCACTGCGCCAGTTGGAAGAATCCGCGACCGGGAGTCCGGGGCAGAGGGTAACGAAGCCCGGCAGATTCTGGTTTTCGCATCCCAGGCCGTAGGTGAGCCAGGCACCGTAGCTGGGGCGTGAGAGCCGTTCGTCGCCGGTATTCATCAGCCGCATGCTTTGTTCGTGGTTCGGCGTGTTGGCGTACATGGAGCGGATCACGCAGATGCGGTCAGCGTGCCAGCGGGCGGTTTTCCGGAAGACGTCGCTGCACCACAGACCGCTGTCCCCGTATTGCTCAAAGCGAAAGGGAGACGCCAGAGCGACTCCGGTTTCGCGTTCGGTGGTCAGGTTTCCCAGAGGCAGTTTACGGCCATTCCAGCGTGTGAGTTCGGGTTTGGGGTCCCAGGTATCCACCTGCGACGGACCGCCGTTGAGGTAGATGTGAACAAGGCGTCTGGCTTTGGGGGTGAAATGGGGCTGTCGAGGTGCGAGGGGATTGCGGAGTGCTTCGGCCTGAAGTGCATCAACCCGAAGTGCATCGGCGGCTTTTGTATGGTCAGTGAGCAGCAGCGGGAGGGCGAGCAGGCCGATGCCGGTACCGGTGGATGCCAGCCATTCGCGGCGGGATGAAATGGGGAGGGACATGGAAAACTCCGGGAGGTCAGGGCGTGGTTCGCGCTCCACGTTGTGACGGCTGGCGGGTGGATTGTCAAGTTTTTTCGGGTTTCTGCGGCGGTGAATGCGGCTGTATGATACCCGGAATCAGGCAACATGGTTTGCGAACTGAAGTTTTTCGAGGGATTCCGGGGATGGTTCAGGTGGCAGCAAGTTACGACGCAGTGGTCATTGGCAGCGGGCATAACGGTTTGACGGCCGCCTGTTGCCTCGCAGCTGCGGGCCAGCGAGTGCTGGTGCTGGAACGACAGGCGGAGTTTGGTGGTGCGACGACATCGCAGCGAGTCTTTCCGGATCACGACGCATGGCTGAGCCGATATTCGTATCTTGTTTCGTTGTTTCCCCGGCGGCTGCAGCAGCTGCTGCAGCTGGATTTTCGGACGCTGCAGCGCAGAACTGCATCTTTTACTCCATGGACAGACGCCTGCGGCGGAGCTCGGGGGCTGGTGATTTCCAACCCGGATGCGGACCGGACTCGGGCATCCCTCGAAGAACTCGGGGGCTCGGAGGCCGTTCGCGGCTGGCAGGAGTTCGGGGAACTGCAGGCAGCGGTCGCGGAGCTTGTCTGGCCGTCGCTGACGCAGCCGCTCAGGACGCGCCGATCGTTCGAACAGCAGCTGATAACAAATCTTCAGCGGCGGGCATGGCGGGCATTTGTGGAGCGGCCGCTGGGAGAGATCATTGAGCAGGTGTTTGCACACGACGTCCTCCGCGGGCTGGTGATGACGGATGGAAAAATCGGGGTTTTCACAGAACCGCACGATGCATCGCTGCTCCAGAACCGCTGTTTTCTCTACCACATCATCGGCAACGGCTGCGGGGAGTGGCGTGTGCCCGAGGGCGGCATGCGGTCGCTGGTGAATGCCCTGCTCAAACGCTGTCACGAGCTGGGAGTGACGCTCGTGGCTGATGCCGCAGCACTGCACATTGAACCGGGGCGCGAACTGCAGTCCGTGACGTACAGCGATCCCCGCGATGGCAGTCAGCAGCGAGTCCTTGGCAGGAGCGTGCTCATCAACGCCGGCCCGCGGACCCAGGCGCGACTGCTGGGAAAAACCTGGCAGCCCCGAAACGAAGATGAGGGCTCCGTTGTGAAGATCAACCTGCTGCTGGAACGGCTGCCGAAGGTGCGTGCGGCAGGCGTTTCGCCGGAGGAGGCGTTCGGGGGCACATTTCATATTGACGAAGGCTATGAGCAGATGCGGAATTCGTGGAATGCGGCTGCCAGCGGAAATGTACCGGACACGCCACCGGGTGAAGTTTACTGCCATACACTCACCGACCCGTCCATCCTGTCTGCCGCATTGCAGACTGCCGGCTGGCATACGCTCACGCTGTTTGGCCTCGATATGCCTTATCGCCTGTTTGGCAATGTCGATCCCGCGGAGCATGCAACACGCAAACAGCTGGTCCTGCAGAAGTATCTGGCCGGACTGAATCGGATTTGTGAGGAACCGATTGAGGCGTGCGTGGCCAGAGCAGCTGATGGCAGCCCATGTGTGGAAATCAAATCGCCTGTGGATCTGGAACAGGAGCTGGATCTGGATCTGGGAAATATCTTTCACAATCAGCTGTCGTGGTTCTTTGGCAGTGACGAAGCGGACGGTGAGTTGCCAGCCGGTACGGCGCCGGGACAATGGGGCGTGGAAACTGAGCATCCGCGGATTTTTGTCTGCGGTTCATCGGCGCATCGCGGGGGTGCGGTGAGTGGGATACCGGGCTACAACGCCGCCTGCTGTGTGCTGGGGCCGAACGTTTTGCCGGAGGTCTGACGCGGCGGAACAGAGGGGGAGCCTGATTATGATTCAGCGGCAGGCGCCGAGGCGAGGGCTGCTGACTTCTTCACGTCAAGGTGCATGGCACCTGAAAGCGGAACGTCTCTTTACCATTTGCTTTACGAGCTCAAAACAGCAGGCAGCCACCGCGTCCGGAATGGTGGTCCAATCAGCCGGAACGCGTTAGCGTCCGGTTTGCGATCAATGTCAAGGTGCATGGCACCTTTTGTCGTTCCCTTCAGCTCCGACGGGGCAAGCCCGTCGGGGGCTGAGGTGTTCGCCACCACGTCGGCTTGCCGGACTGGTACGCACGGTGTCGCGGGATACCTCGCGACAGCACGCCTCCGAGGCTCCCGGACGGGCTTGTCTCGTCTGAAGCCAGGGTTCGCTGGCCAGCCCGCGAGCCTGATTCACCGGCCCACGTTTGCTCCCCGCTGAGTAAGGCGGCTGTGAACGGTTACTCCGGAAGAACCACTGGACAAACAAAAGTGTCAAAGCGAAAATCGTTCGATTCGATCCCTGGGACGCGAGAACAGAGCAGGAAATTCCCATGAAACCGAGAGACGACATCCTCGCGCAGGCGTTGGCATTGCCGGCGGCGGATCAGGCCTTTCTGGCGGACATGCTCGAGCAGCAAATTTCCGTTGGTCACTTTTCGTCGTCGGAGACGGGAGAAATCTGGTCTGACGAAATCAACCGAAGAATCGCTGCCTATGATCGGGGTGAAACACCCGCGGTCGACTTTGATAAGGCACTGGAAGATCTGAAACAAGCGATTGCGGCACACCGCGAGGCTTCGCTGTGAATTTTCGAGTACTGCAAGCAGCGGAGTGTGAGGCTGCTGACTTCTTCACGTCAAGGTGCATGGCACCTGAAAGCGGAAAGTCTATTTACCATTTGCTTTACTAGCTCAAAACAGCAGGCAGCCTCCGCGTTCGGAATGGTGGTCCAATCAGCCGGAACGCGTTAGCGTCCGGTTTGCGATCAAAGTCACGGTGCATGGCACCTTTTGCACCTTCTTCAGCTCCGACGGGGCGAGCCCGTCGGGGGCTGCGGGGACGTTGGCGGAGTGGGGTAGCTGCGAACCTTCAGCTCCGACGGGGCGAGCCCGCCGGGGGCTGCAGGGGCGTTGGTGGCGCGGGGTAGCTGGGAACCTTCAGCTCCGACGGGGCAAGCCCGTCGGGGGCTGCAGGGGCGTTGGTGGCGCGGGTTAGCTGCGAACCTTCAG
>CAZLOQ010000215.1:0-9372 GCA_964561125.1 uncultured Chitinophaga sp.
TGCGACAAAAAGCGGCCGAGAAAGCAGCAGCCGCGGCTGGCGGCGTTGCGTCTTCGGCGTCTGCAGCAGCTGGCGAGCCTTCGCCGTCCGCCCCGCCGCCAACCGCGGCTCCCTCTGCCGCGGCCGGCGCGGTTCCTCCTGCGAAGTTGTCTCCTCTGGAACTGATGCGACAAAAAGCGGCCGAGAAAGCAGCAGCCGCGGCTGGCGGCGTTGCGTCTTCTTCGTCTGCCGCAGCCGGGGAGCCTTCGCCGTCCGCCCCGTCGCCAGCCCCTTCGCCAGCCGCGGCGCCGTCTGCCGCAGCCGGCGCGGTTCCTCCTGCGAAGTTGTCACCGCTGGAACTGATGCGACAAAAAGCGGCCGAGAAAGCAGCAGCCGCGGCTGGTGGTGCTGCGTCTTCTTCGTCTGCCGCAGCTGGAGAGCCTTCGCCGTCCGCCCCTTCGCCAACCGCGGCTCCCTCTGCCGCAGCCAGCGCGGTCCCTCCGGCGAAGTCGTCTCCTCTGGAGATGATGCGCAGCAAGCCGACGGCTCCTTCAGCACCGGTCATTGCCACGTCAGCGGGCGGAGCGGGGGCGTCTGGCGGGGTGAAGCCGCCTGCCGCCGAAAAAAATCAGGTGACTCCGCCATCTCCTGAAGAGAAGGGTGTGTTATGGGAATTCTATGTGAATCAGGTCCGGCCCTATTTGATGGAACAGGGGAGTGGCGGAGTGGTGCGCCGGTCGCGATTTGCGACTGAGATGGAGGCGCACCGGGTCTTTCACGAGCAGAAAACTCTGCTGCCGAAGAGTTTGCATGCGGTGCTGGACGAATTGCTTGAGGCGGTTGAAGTGCGGCGGCAGCTGGAGCGGCAGCGCCAGCTTCTGCGCTGGATGCACTGGTGGCTGATGCTGCATGTGCCGATTTCGATTTTGTTGCTGGTGTTTCTGGCGGCCCATGTGTTGATGGCGCTTCGAGTGGTTCCGTGGCAGTTTTGATGCGGGGCAGAGTGATTCATGGAACGTTCAAAGCTGAGCCGTGATTTTTCCGGCCGAGTGGAAGTGAACTTTCACCGTCATCCGAATTCGTTCCGGAGGGCGATGTGGCTGGTGTCGCTGTTGGCTGCTGTGTTTGCAGTCGCGGGGTTGGTCTGGAACGCCCGGTTTGGCCGACCGGAAATCTACAATGGCGGCAGTTTGTCGAAATCGCATCAGATGTTTGAGAATCGGTGTGAGGCTTGTCATCGGCCGTGGACCGGGCCTTTGGATCGTCTGTTGTCTTTCGGGCGGGCGACGGATGCGACTTCTGTGGCGGACGAGCAGTGTCAGGCCTGTCATGCCGGTGCGGGGCATTTCTTCAACGGCGGGAATGAACTTCCCTGGGAGCAGAAGGCGACGTCCGTGCACCTGTCGCAGTCACATTCCCAGGCGTGTGCAGTTTGTCATCGTGAGCATCAGGGAGAAGTGGAGCTGCGTCAGATTGCGGGGGCGTCATGTGTTGGTTGTCATTCCGACATGGCGACCGCTCGACTGAAGGCTCCGCAGCTGGAGTCTCTGACGTTTCAGCGTGGCGGGGAGCAGGGAATTTCGGATTTCGAGGGACATCCGGAGTTTGCCGTTCATGAACTGCTGCAGGCGAGTCCCGGGAAATCGCCTGTGTTTCCGGCTCACGCTGCCCGCAGTGTGCTGGAGTATTTCCAGCGTTCCGGGGAGACGGGGCCGGTGTGGCAGGACCGGGGGCGGCTGCGATTCAATCATGCACTGCATCTGCGTGAGTCCGGGGTGGCGGATGTTCGAGGGGAAACGCATGTGCTGCGGAATAACTGCAGCAGCTGTCACGAGCCGACGGAAGACGGCCGCTACATGCTCCCGATTCGCTACGAGAATCACTGCAGTTCCTGTCATCCGCTGGTGTTTGATCCGGGCCTGGTGCAGGATTCTTCTGGAGAGATTTTTGAGCTGGACTGGACCGGGACCGGGGGCTCTGGCGGGACCGGTGGTGCTGGCGGGGGCCGCATTCGCAGCCGACGTGACCCGAGTCGGGAGTGGGGTCTGGAGGAGTTGCGGGGGCGCGATGGTCGTTTTCGGCTCCTGACAGCACCGCATCGAGCTCCCGTGGAGATTCGCGGGTATCTGACGGATGTGTATGCGGCAGAGGAATTGCGCGCGGCGTTGGCGGCTGCCCCTGCAGCACCGGATTCTGCGGCCGCCGTTCGTCCCGGCAGATCGCTCGCGGCGGCAGAATCGCCACGGTTGTCCGAGGAATCAAAAGCGTTGATTTCGCGGCAGACGGCGGCTGCGGAGCAGCTGGTGCAATCCGCAAACTTTCCCCGGGGAACCGGTGAGGAAATACCGGGCCTGTTTCGTTCGCTGGGGTGGTTGCAGGGAAGCGGGGGCTGCAGGTACTGCCATGAAACAGACGATGGCGCACCGGATGCTGCACTGGATGCGGGATTGTATGTGGCTGGTGCGGCGCCTTTGCCGGCAATTCGCAGACCGAGGCTTCCGGATCGCTGGTTCCCCCACTCGGAGTTTGACCATGATGCTCATCGGATGATGACCTGTGTGGAGTGTCATTCGGGGAGTGGTGCTCCGGGTGAGGTGCCGGAGATTTACTCAAGTCGGAGCACGGGCGATGTTTTGATGCCGCAGATGCAGGTGTGTCGGAAATGTCATGTGCGGGAGCCAACGATCGGCGCGAATCTGGAGAGCGCCGGCGGAAATTGTCTGGAGTGTCATATCTATCATCAGCGGCAGTTTGAGTCAGATCACAGTCGTGGTCTGGAACAGCTGTTGAAGGCGAGTGAATGATGGGGACGAAACTTTTGCGCGAGGGTGGGATGGCAGCTGCAGTGGCCCTGCTGGCGGTGCTGATCTGCAGCGCCATGGCGATTGCCGGCGGCTGGGGATCGGACCAGAAGGCGGCTGGCGCGGGGAGTGCTTCTGTACGGACTTCGTCCGATGCTGCCGCTGAAGTTGCTCCGGCGGTCCCGCAGCTGCCCGTCGGGATTGGGCAGCTGACGGGGGCGAATTCCTGTGCGGCATCCAGTTGTCACGGTGGTGGTCGGGTGTCTGAGGATCTGAGCTTTGCAGCTTCGCAGGTGTGGCAGCGGCGGGATCCCCACGCGCGTGCCTGGCAGGTGCTCACGCAGCCACTGGCGCTCGAAATGGTGCGGAAGCTGGCGGTCCCCGGAAGCGAACCGATCCCGGCGACCGAAGACGGACGCTGTCTCAACTGCCATGCCACGACCGAGAGGCCTTATGAGCTGCTCCCGGATGTCGGGGTCCGTGTGGCTGAAGCCGTGCATCATCGGGACGGCGTGAGCTGTGAAAGTTGCCATGGTGCGGCGAGTGGCTGGCTGGCGGAGCATACCACGGCGGAGTGGCGGGGATATTCGACGGAACGAAAGTCGGAACTTGGCTTTATCGATACCACTGGGGACCTGCTCCGGCGGGCACAGATCTGTGCGGATTGCCATGTCGGTGGTGAGGGGAAGGATGTGAATCACGATCTGATTGCGGCGGGCCACCCCCGGATGGATTTTGACTTTCGTGTGTTTCATGCGAATGAGCCGCAGCACTGGACGGCGGGAGGAATCGGCAATCGGAATCGGGCGGTGAATGTTGAGCTGCGCGCAGCGTTCGAGGCGGAGGCCTGGCTGGCGGGGCAGCTGGCAAGTGGACGTGCCGCGGCGAGGTTACTGGAGGATCGGGCGAGCCCGGGACGTCCGTGGCCGGAACTGGCGGAGTATTCGTGTTTCAGCTGTCATCACGATCTGCGGGCGGACAGCTGGTATCGATTGTCCCGCGGCTCGGCTGGCCGGCTGCAGTGGGGGACGTGGACATTCGGCGGCGTATCTTCGGCGATTGACGGTGTGGCTGGCGGGGGAGCCGACCTTGCCGAACTGCGTCAGCTGATGCAGCGACCGCTGCCTGATCGCGAGCGGGTCCAGGCAGCAGCGAAGAAGCTGGACGTGGTGTTGGCGGATGCGGAGCAGCGTTTTCCGCCGGTGCTGGATGAAGCCGGGCTGACTCGGCTGGGAGTCGGGTTGATTGACCAGAGTCTGGCGACAGTTGCGGGGCAGTCGAGGTCCGGCGGGGGTACTGATGTTCTGCCGGCTGCGGCGACATGGGACGAGGCAGCGCAGTTGTATTTGGGTCTGCATGCGGTGATGGCAGCGCTGCGGAAATCAGGTTCTGTGGTGAGTGCTGAGGAGGATGCGCTGCTGGAGGGGCTTCGTCAGGGGCTGTTGTTTGAGGAGCGGGTTGACAGCCCGGGCAGCCGTGGTTCTGCGGATCGGGTGCGTGAGTGGTCATTGGGAGTGGCGAAGATGAGAGAGTTTTTGCAGGGACGGGCAGAGCGAGTGAGCAGATAGTTTTTCCGGACCTGGAGAGGGCGACCATGATTCGATCAGGCTGTCTGGCGTTGATGATGCTGTCCGTATTTCCCGGAGTACTGCTGGCGCAGGAGCCTGCTGGCGGCGCGTGTGCGTCGGTCTTTGGTGGTGCTGGCGTGCCTGGGCGGCAGATGATGGGTGTGCAGATTTGCTACAAATGTCATGCGTCAGGTTCGACCGGCGAGCCGGATGATCTGGAAGCGGAGCTTGGGATTGCGGCTGGTGGTGGTTGGATTCTGGGTCATGAGCTGAGGATTTGGGGGCGAGAAGACCGGCATTCGCAGGCGTATGCGACTCTGCGGGGTGAGACGGCAGCGAGGATTGGCCGGGCGCTGGGGAGAGATGGAACGATTCATCGGGACGTGCGCTGTATTGCCTGTCATTCGGCATATCCGCTGTCGCAGTTATCTGCGGAGGAGCTGCTGATCGGGGAGAGTGTTCAGACGGATCTGAAGCTGACATTGGGGGTGAGTTGTGAAGGTTGCCACGGGGCGGCTGGCGGTGGAATTGCGGGCGCGGCAGAGACGCCGCTGGACGGCTGGCTGAATCCCCATGTGGATTCGGACAAGTGGCGATTTTTGTCCCCTGAAGAGAAATGTCGCAGTGGTTACAGCAATGTTCGCTCGGTTGTCTCGCGGACGAAGATGTGTGTGAGCTGTCACGTGGGTGACGCCTCGATGGGCCGCGTGCTGACTCATGAAATGTACGCTGCGGGCCATCCGCCGCTGCCACCGTTCGAGCTGGAGACATTTGAGGACCTGATGCCCAGGCACTGGATGGATTTCGCGGACAAGAGTATCGAGCTGCGAGAGCAGTTTCAGCAGCGAACTGCTGTAAAGATGGCGGCTGCAGAGTCCTCACGGAGCCGGACCACTGTGATCTCAGCGCTCGTGGTCTACGGGGCTTTTCTGCGATTGACGGCCGATCTGGCGGACCCGGCAGGGGGCGATGAAATGCAGGGAATACCTCGCCCTGCATGGCCGGAATTCTCACAGTTTGACTGCTATGCCTGTCACCATGATCTGAAGAGCAAAAACTGGCGTCAGACTGCGCAGGCTGCCGGACGACCCGGGCGTCCGCGGCTTGTTCCGTGGCCAGCCGCGCTGGCGCGTGCGGCAGCTTCGGTGAAAGCGAATGACTTTGCGCAACTTGAGCAGCGTCTGAATGACAGCGTGGTGGCAACTCCATTCGGTGACAGCCTGGCAGTGACGCAGGCTGCAAGGGAACTGGCGGCTGTCTGCGACGCTCTGGCGACATCGATCGAGTCTGCCGGCTGGACGGAGGAATCGCAGCGGCAGATGCTGGAGGCAATCCTGTCAGCTGGTGGTGGTGTGGTAGCGCCTGTCGCGGACTATGATTCTGCTCGTCAGTATGCGTGGGCATTCGCGGTGCTGCAGGCGGAGGCAGCAGGACAGAAGCGGTCTGTCGTGGTTCAGGAATGGCTTGGCAGTGAGTCCGGTCTGAGTACTCGGTCCGGTGTTCCGCTCCTGCTGGATCTGAAAGTCGGCGAATCCGTGCAGATGCTGATTCCAGGGGCTACGAAGGAGCGTTCGATTCTGCAGATTGATCCGCAGCGGGTGCTGCCGCCGATTGCGGGCTATGATGCGATTCAGTTCCAGGCGGCTTTCAGAGAAATTCGGCAAAAGCTCAACGGGCCGACGGAACCGAAGTAACATCGAGCCATGTGAGTTCCGGGGGGCAGTTCCAGCGGAGCGGATCCTTGCTGCCAACGCCGCGCGAGACGTGCAGGATGAAGTCGGGCCAGGTGAACAGTCCGGATGCGAAACGGACTCCGCTGAAGCTGGGGCTGTAAACGGGGCCGATGACCGGCAGCACGACCTGTCCGCCATGAGTATGGCCACTCAGCATCAGCTGGTAGCCCAGCCGGCGGGCTGCTTTCTCTCCGTCCGGTGTATGGCAAAGGAGCACTTTGAGGTCTGCCTGAGCGTGAGTGGCATCGGGCGGTGGGCTGCCCATCCACGGACGTTCGCTTCCGGCGATGAAGACGGAGATTCCGTTGAGCTGAGTGAGCAGGCCATTCCCGACGGCACATTGCCAGCCGGAGGCTTCGAGTGTGCGGCGAATGTGCTGGTGGTCATACCGCCAGTCATGATTCCCGAGGATGAACCAGCAGGGGGCTGTGAGTGTGAGTGGCCTGAGGATTTCGATGGCCTCCGGCAGGAGTGCCGGGTCATCGATCAGGTCCCCGGTGAAGAAGATGGCATCGACGGGATGCTGTTGAGCGAGGCGAACGAATTCGCGGTAGTAGGCCAGTCCCGGTGTGCCGGTGAAATGCAGATCCGAGAAGTGCAGCAGGCGGAGCGTGCGGGGAGAAGATTCGGCCGCGACTGCTGCGCCAGGTTTCGGGCGGTCTGCACCGATGCGGATGGACTTGTGGTTGAGTTCAATGTGGAGGTATTGGTTGAACGGCCAGATGCGAGCGAGAGTTTTGGGGAGTCCGGGAACGGTTTGCACGGGGGCCGAATGCGGGGCAGCCTGCTGGTTGGAGTGTGTGTGTTGAATTGCGATGAGCGTGCGGGAAGTGGCGGCAAGGAACGCACGTTGTCCGGTGGTCTGCCAGCGGATGATGCCGAGCAGCAGTGGGATGCAGCCGCTGGCGGCGAAGATGAGCACCAGCCGGAGTGCGGGGGGCTGAAGCCCCAGTGATCCTCCACAAAGGAGTCCCTGTTCGCCGAAGCCGGCGAGGGCGGCGATGAGCAGTGGGAAACCGGGGACAGCGACGTCGTGGAGTGAGCGGAAGCGACGAAGTTTGGGGGCGGCAATGGGGAATGCGTGCAGTCGATTGACTGTGATCACCCACCACTCAGCGTGACCGGCGGTTGCCAGCAGAAAGACCAGCCAGCCACTCACGAGGGGGCTCCGAAATCGCGACTGATGGCGACCAGCAGCGGAGAAAATTTTGCAAAGGCCTTGGCGCGGTGGCTGATGCGATGCTTGACGACGGAGCTGAGTTGTCCGAAGGAGCGGTGGTATTCGGGAACGAGGAAGTAGGGATCGTAGCCGAAACCGCCTTCGCCTGAGGGGTGATGCAGGATGCGTCCGCGGCAGGTGCCTTCGCAGGCGATGCGGATCTGTCCTGAGGGATCAGCGAGTGCGACACTGCAGACATATCCCGCGCCGCGTTTGTCGTCGTGGACGTCGCGGAGTTCGTGGATGAGTTTCCGGTTATTGCGTTCGTCGGTTGCTCCGTCGCCGCTGTAGCGGGCGGAGTAGATACCGGGGGCACCATTGAGAGCGTCGACGGTGAGACCGCTGTCTTCGCCGATGACCCACTGTTTCAGGTGGAGGGCAACTTCCCGGGCTTTTTTCGCTGCATTTTCGGCGAAGGTGTTCCCGTCTTCATCGACTTCAGGGACATCGGGAAACTGCGTTACGGAGACGATGGTGAACCCGAGCGGTGCGAGGATTTCGGCGACCTCCCGGGTCTTGCTGTGGTTGCGTGAGGCGAGGACGATGGAGGGCATGACTGGTTCCGAAGGGGGCTGCAGGGATCACTTCAGCGGCGGGGCATCGCGGAGGATGCTGATCACAGACTCACGCAGTTGACTGCAGACAGAAACTCCATCACCTCCGTGGATGGTTTCGTGGCCTTGCCAGTCGGTGCAGGAAGCACCCGCTTCGCGGAGGATGGGAATCAACGCTGCGATGTCCCACGGGGACATGAGCGGATCGATGGCAATTTCCGCGCGGCCGGTGGCGACAAGCACATGTCCGCAGCAGTCACCCCAGCCTCGGGCAATTCGCACCTGGTCCATGACTTTGACGATGGCATCGAAGCGATTGGTTTTTCGCCAGTGGGTTGGCTCAGTGAACATCAGCCGTGCATCACTCAGAGTGGTCCCGGTCGGAGCGAAGGTTTGGCGGGGAGGCTGATCGCCGATCTGCCACCAGCAGCCGGCACCGTCGGCAGCGTAGACAACTTCGTGGAGGGCCGGCATGCGACACACGCCGGCGACCATACGGTCCTGAAATTCGATGCCGATGAGTGTTCCGAAGAGGGGGATGCCATGAACAAACGCTTTGGTACCGTCGATCGGATCAATGATCCAGCGATAGCCGCTTTGGCCGGAGACGCTGGGGAATTCTTCACCCAGAATGGCATCTTCGGGATAGAGCTGCTGGATGCGGCTGCGGATGAGCAGTTCAGCGTTTCGGTCGGCGATGGTGACCGGAGATTCGTCGGACTTGGATTCAACCAGCAGTCCATCACTGCGGTAGTGCTGCAGAATCAGCAGTCCGGCGTCATGGGCCAGCTGAAGGGCGGATTGAAGCCGCTGGGAGGTGGAGTTCATTGGATGTCTGTTGAGAGGGCGATGACGAGGGCGATCATTTTCGGAGAAGAATGATCGCAGAAGGATACTCGACTGGTTGGGTCTGTCACAGGTCAGGCGAACTGGAGCGGATTTTTCACAAATGGGGAGGAATTTGCGGATTTTGTTCGTTTTGGGGGTGGGTGCCCTGCCCTTTGCGTGGTTTGCGACGGAATTGGATGCGGAAATCGGGAGAGAATGCCGATTCCGTGGTTTTCGTGGATTTGGATTTGAAGAACTGGCAGTCGGCTGCAATAATGCGGGCTTTCCTGTTTTCGGGCCTCCGGGTCCGATGGATCCACAAAGCAATCTTTCCCCTGTTTTCTGGTGTGCCATGCTGAAGGACCGAACTCGCATTGAACGTCAACTGTCACTCTCACAGCAGCAACTGTCTGCGTGGGAAACACAGCTGGAACAACAGGGTGTGACTGGCAAGGCCAAAAACAAGAACGCCACGTGGAGGCATCTCAGCGCCGACCACCGGCAGCTCAAGCGCCGTCTGCACGCAGTCGCGGCTCTTGAAGCTCGCGAGGCTGGCGTTGTGCAGCGTAAAGCCGAAAAAGAGGCGGCCACTCAGTCTGCTGAGGGCTAAGCTGATTCTGATACAAGGTTTGCGGACGGTTCAACTTGTCCGCGAACACTCAGGAGAGGTGGCAGAGTGGCCGATTGTGC
>CAZLOQ010000216.1:0-7039 GCA_964561125.1 uncultured Chitinophaga sp.
GGATAGTTGCCTTCGCGGGCCATGGATTTCTGCTGGCCGTAGGTTCCGGCGTTTGCAAGGACAGCGATCTGTTGGCCGGAGGGATGCAGGGCGAGGCTGTGGCAGTTTGCGAGCGGTTGGTGATTCAGGCAGAACGGAGCGGTTTCGCCGGTGCGGTGCAGAAACACCTTTCCCTTCCCGGGCTGACCGCTGCAGACGCCCATCCAGTACCCCGACGGATGCGCGAGCACCTGATGCACAAAACCTTCCTGGTTGTCGCCCAGTCGAAGGCTTTGAATGAGTTCTGCGGTGTCGACATTGAGCAGCCGCAGGCCGGGAATTCCCTGGACGAAGCCGCCGTTCTCGGGGATACAGCCACCGGCCGCAAGGACAGAACCGTCGGAGCTGAACGCGAGTGTTCTGACGCCACCGACTTCCTGGATGTACGAGAGCTTGAAGAATTCCGCGGCGTCAAAGGTCCGGACCTGCATTCCGTCGCTGATTCGCCGGCGATGAATGGTTCCCTTCAGGTCACCGGCCACGAATGTTTCGCCGTCCGGATGACAGGCGAGCGAATACAGGTCCTCACCCGATCCCGCAAGTTCCTGCACCAGCGAACCGTTGCTGACGGACCAGAGTCGAATGCGACCATCCAGGCCGCACGTGATCACCTGTGAACCGTCGCGGGAGAAGACGGCCTGCCGGAGCCAGCCGGAGTGTGCTTCGGCGATGTCCCAGACGACGGCGTGTTCGGCGGATGCGAGGTCTCGGCAGGTGAGTCGTCCCCAGGAGTCTGCGGTGATCAGGCGAGAGCCGTCCGGTGAGACGGCGAGGGTGGTGACCCAGCCATTGTGTCCGGCGAGCGGCGGTTGTTCGGGGAGTTCGTTTTTCTGTGCGGAATCGGGTGTGGAGAAGCCGTCTGCGGGGAGGTTCCAGTGATGTACGAGTGCGTCACGTCCGGCGGCAAACAGCCGGCTGCCGTCCCGATTGTAGCAGAGCTGCGACATCTGGCGGGAGGTGTTGAGCACTGCGAGTGGCTGCAGGCGAGGCTGAGTTGTATCGTCGGCGGGCATGGATGAGAACCTGACAGAGGTCAGAGACTGTTGGGTGGCCATTCGGCCGGATCGGCCGCGTTACAGTGCGAGGACTTCCCGCACCGGTCCGCACTCGTCATGCGCGATCGGCAGTGGCTGGCCGTTGTTGTCGTATTCGGTGTGCTGCGAGTCGATGCCGAGGGCATTGAACCAGGTGTGAAACATGTGACCGATATCCAATGGTTCTGTGGTGACCCACGTTCCTGCGTCGCTGGTGGCACCCACGGCGATGCCGCGTTTAAGACCGCAGCCGGCCATGGCGAGTGACCAGGCTTCGGGCCAGTGATCGCGGCCGAGATGTCCGTTGATCCGCGGGGTCCTCCCGAATTCGCTCATGGCAATCACGAGCACGTTGTCGAGCATACTGCGGGCTGCGAGATCTTCGATGATGGCTGCGAATGCCTGATCGAATCTGCGGACCAGGCAGTGACTTCCGTTGAAGTTATCGCCATGGGTATCCCAGCCGTAGCTGTTGACTTTGACGAACTGTACTCCTGCTTCGAGCATTCTGCGGGCGAGGAGCATATGTCGTCCGAGGTCATGGGTGCCGTAGCGTTCGACATCGGCGGTGGAGACTTTTGAATCGTCGAAGAGTTCCTGTCGCCGCATGAGTTCGAGTCCCATGTCGAAGACGAAAGCATTGGCTTCCGTGGCCTGTCCTCTGCGGCCGGCTGCGAACCGCTGATCAGCCTGCGCGCGAAGCCGGAGGCGTTCTTCCTGAACGGTGGCTGGCAGGTCTGCGGGTCGCTGCAGATTCTGCGGGGGTTTGCCGTCGCCGAAGGCGAGTGATCCGTATTTTGGCCCGAGGAACCCGGCATCTTTGTGCATGAAGCCGCCGCTGAGTGGTTTGATCCAGACATATGGGGGCAGGCCGCTGTTGTCGGGACCGAGGAGTTTGGTGACGGCGGAGCCGAAGTAGGGGTAGACCACGCCGCGGTTTTTGGGATCACCGCGCTGGATGCGGTCGACGCCTGAAGAGTGGGCGTTGTCCTGTGTGCAGAGGCTGCGGATGATGGCGAGGTGCTGCATCTGCTGAGCGGTTCGCGGGAGCAGTTCGCTGACATGGATACCGGGGACTGTTGTGGGGATTGCGCGGAACGGTCCGCCGAACTCGGTGTTGGGCTTCGGGTCCCAGCTTTCCAGCTGGCTGATGCCGCCATCCAGCCAGATGAACAGGACCTGTCTGGAAGCCCGCTGAAGAGTTCCCGCGTGTGCGTGTGGGATGAACCCGGGCATAGCACCGGCGAGGGCTGCGGTGCCGGCTGATGCGGCGACGTCGCCGAGCCAGCGTCGGCGGGACCAGCCGTGCTCCCATGTTCTGCACTGATGTGAGGCGTCTGCCATGCTGAGTGCTCTTACTGACTGCGCTTAAGGCGTTAGTGATTCAGACAGAATTCCGTGGATGCCAGCAGTGACCAGATGAGGTTGCTGACGGCTGTGGGTTTGTCGGTCTGCCGCTGCAGATATCCGCGAACGAGTTCCTTTTCTGCATCATCGGGGAAGCGACTGAGCACGCTCAGCCAGAGTTCTTCGGCGAGCGTTTCCGGGGTGTCCGTGGCGGCGAGTCGTTCGGCGAGATTGCCGTTGGCGGGCTGCAGCAGTCGCAGGACCGTTGGGTCGTTCATGACAAACAGAGCGGCCTTCAGTGACGGGGCAAATTCAAGTTCCGGGTCCTGCGGCACGTTTCCGAAGGCTTTGATGAAGGCTTCGCGTACAGCTTTCTGTTCGGCGGATTCCTGACTGACCGCCGGAGCAGGGGATGCTGACAGGTCTGTGTCTGCGGGTGGTGCTGCCGGTCCGCAGGCTGTGAGCATGCTGGCGAGCAGTTGTTCGGCGGAGAGTCGTTTTTCACGGCCGAACTGGTAGAGCAGCTGTTCGGCGGCGGAGCCCGAGGTGGTTCGCTGCCAGGCCTGGGTAAGCAGCAGTTCGCGGGTGAATTCGCGGATATTGAACTGGCTGGCAATGAGTGCATCGGCGAGCAGAGTGAGCAGTTGCGGGTGTGTGGGAGGATTGTCGTCATGCAGCTGATCGAGCGGGTTGACGAGTCCTGTACCGAAGAAGAGGAACCACAGGCGATTGGCTGCGTTCTCGGCGAAGCGTCGATTGGAGGTGGCTGTGAGATCGGCGGCGATGACCTGCATGCCGCGAAACTTTGGTACACCGGGGAAATTGGTTTTGCGATCCGGAGCGATCGCGTATTCCTGATCCTTTTCGAACTGCGGGATCTGTTGTTCGATGCCAAAGGGAATTCGCGGGCCGACAGACCGGGGCTGCTGTTCGAACACGGACATGAATTCGGTTTTTTTGGTGATGAGTTTTTCTGCGACCGCCGGATAACTCACGTCGGTGCGGATGGCTGCATTCTGATACACTGTGTACAGGCCCTGAAAGTCAACCTGCCGATAGCTGTCGATGGAGAGGTGATCATGGCATTGTGCGCACTGCAGATCACAGCCGAGGAACAGGCGACCGATATCCCGGGTGAGACCTGCGTAGTCGGTTTCCTGCTGGCCGACTTTTTCGAGTCGTCGGGTTTGAAAAAAGGCGGCGCCGCGGATGCTTTCATTGGTTGCATCGGGATCGAGGATTTCGCGGACAAGCACGTCCCATGGTTTATTGGCAGCGAATGACCGCTGCAGATAACCCAGCCATTCCGGGTGTTCGCCCCGGCGTTCCATCAGCAGAATGTGGAAGGCATCGGCCATGCGGCGGCTGAAGGCGGGATCGGCCAGCAGACGTTCAATGGACTGTGCACGTTTGTCGGGGCTGGTATCGGCGACGAATCGTCGGGTTTCGGCGGCTGTGGGGATGCGGCCAGCCAGATCAAGAAAGGCCCGGCGCAGCCATTCGGTGTCGCTGCTGACCGGTCCCGGTGTGGTGTTGTGGAGTGACTGATCGAGCAGTGTGTCGATCTGTGTGGCGAGCCAGCCGGGGGGACGAGAGCTGTCCTGTGCGGCGGCATGGCCTGAGGCGTGGGTGATCAGCAGGAGTACCAGCAGTAGAAGTCCGCGGAGCTGAGATGTCCGTTGCATGATGGCCGCACCTGCCGGAGACGTGTGATTCTGAGAAACCTGAGGTGAGAGCGTACCCCGGCGGCGCGAGGGTGACAAGCGCAAAGAGGCCGATGGGATGGCTGTGGCGGGCCGGTGAATTCGAGGCCGCACACCTGGCTGACGGACTTCCGGTCCGTCGCCGGGCTTCCTGCGACGTTTATTCCACCTATTCCGTTTTTAACGGCTGCAGAGATTCGGCAGGGTTTTCGATCGCATTTTGCCCTGCTTCCGCACTTTATCTTTCCCCGTCTTCAGCATCATATCTGTGTTTCATAACTGTGGTTGTCTGTTTCCAAAACACAACCACTCCTCCCAACTCCCTGCAGCAGCTCCTGCGGGCGTCTGGTTTCGGGTGTTTTTTCTGGTCTGCGTCAGAATCCTGACGGAGAATTCCGGGCCATGCCTCAGTTTCAATACATCGCCGTCAACGCTCAGGGCCAGCGGGTTCCGGGAACGCTGCTGGCCGATTCGCGCGCCGAAGCTCTGCAGCAGCTCACTGCAGCGGCCATGGTTCCGGTGTCGCTTCGGGAGGCGTTTTCCAGCCGTGCCCGTCGTGACCGTGTTTCGCCGGCGGCGCTTGCTGCGGCCTTCTCCCTGCTGTCTGATCAGCTTGATACAGGTGTGCCGTTGCTGCGGGCGCTGCAGGTGCTTTCGTCTCAGTCTTCAAATCCTGCACTGCGAACAACACTCGCTTCTGTTGCCGCGCAGGTTGCTGACGGTTCCAGTTTGGCGGTCGCTATGGCTGGCCGTCCCGGGGCCTTTACTGAGCTGGATATCAGTATGGTGCAGGCGGGTGAAGAAGGCGGGTTCCTTCAGGAATCGTTGCGGCGGCTGGCGGCTGTTCGCGAACGTCAGGAAGAAGTGCGGTCGCGGATACTCAGTGCCGCCGCCTACCCTGCGCTGCTGGCTGTGGTTTCGGGGATCGTCGTCACGTGCATGCTCATCTTCTTCGTGCCTCAGTTCCAGCCTCTGTTTGATTCGCTGATTGAAGCCGGTCGGCTGCCCTGGCCCACGCGCCTGCTGCTGTGGTTCAGTGACACAGCGGCTCGTGGTGCTCTGCCGCTGCTCCTCTTTATTGTTCTGCTTACCGCGATCGTGAAAGTGCGAGTGTCGACACAGCGGCTGATCACCGTGCGTGATCGGCTGCTGCTGCGTCTGGGCGGTATCGGCTCTGTCGTACGTTCCATTGCCATTGCGCGTTTCTGCCGGGTGCTCGGAGCACTTCTGCAGAACGGAGTGCCCATGCTGCGGTCGCTGGAAATCAGTCGCCGGGCTGCGGGGAATGTGGTGATCAGTGAGACCATCGCGGCTGCCCAGGAAAGTATCTGTGGCGGCCGCAGTCTTGCCGGACCGCTCGCCGTCGGTGATCACTTCCCGCCGGACGTGCTTGAAATGATCGCCGTCGCCGAACAGGCCAATCGACTCGAATCCGTACTTTTGAAACTTGCCGACCGCCTTGAACTCCGCGCGCAGCGACGGCTGGACCTTGTCCTCCGCATGCTTGAACCCGCACTGATGCTTGTCATGGCGGTGGTTGTCGGCTTTATGGTGATTGCTCTTCTGATGCCTGTCTTTGAGGGCACCGGACTCACTCAGTAATCCTGTCTGTATGATCTTTTCGGGAACCCAGTCATGAAACAAAGCCAGCTTCCGTCTCTTCCGTCCCGGCAACGGGGTTTCTCCGGCTGCCTCAGCCATCGCGCCTGCAATACCCGCTCCGGTTTCACGCTTATGGAAGTCCTGCTGGTGCTGGGCATCCTCGGCGTGATCATGGCGATGGTTGTCCCCAAAGTGCTTGGGCGGCAGAAGGATGCCTACATTCAGGCGGCCAAAAGCAGCATTCACGGCGTATCTGAAGCGCTCAAACTGTACGCCCTCGATCACGGCGGTGCCTTTCCCACAACCAACCAGGGACTGAATGTGCTGCTCAGCAAGCCCGGCAGCAGCGACCGTGCGTGGAAGGGCCCCTACATCGAGAAGCCTGCCCTTGACCCGTGGGGAAAAAAGTTTGAATACCGCTGCCCCGGGGTGCGTAACCCCGAAGGCTTCGACGTCAGCTCAGCCGGACCTGATCAGACATTCGGCAATGCCGATGACATAGGAAACTGGTGATGTTCCGGGATGCGGCATCGTCTGATGCACCTGCTGTCGGGCGCCCGGGCTTTTCTATACTCGAATTGCTGGTGGTGCTTACGTTGATGGCCATCCTTGCGGCCATCTCAGTACCCTCGCTGCGCCGCTGGCAGGCCTCGCTGCCGCTCGAACAGTCGGCTTCGGCTATTCAGCAGCTTGCTGCCAGGGTGCGGCTGGACGCACTTCGTTCCGGACGACCTGCCCGACTGACGCTCGACCCTTCCGGACTCCTGTTCACACCCACCGTTTCCCTCACCGCGAATCGCGAAGTGCTCCCGCTGCGTCTGCCGGATGGGATCCGTTGCAGGCTGCTGTCCGGGGATGAGCGGAAGTCCTCTGCGCTGCTCCGATCGGACGGTCGACTGGAACTGGTGTTCCACCCCGATGGCACTGCAACACCGGCGGGTCTGGTGTTGAGTGATTCGGGGGGGCGCAGCCTGAGTGTGGTGCTGGGGCGGCTTACCGGGAGCGTGTCTGTTGTGCCATCGCCCGACTTTACTGACACGGCCATGATCACTGATACCGCAATGTCACCGGTTGAATTTCGAACTCGCTGCGTCGCGAGGCCGGAAGTCCCGAAGGCATTTCCCAGGAACTGACATGTCCCTCCAAAATCAACGAATATCACGGTTGACCCGCATCAGAGCCAGGCTCCCGTTCGGGTCTCGTCGCCGAACCTGTTCAGCGATCGACTGGACCTCGACCGGAGTCGTTCTCGCGCGGCTGCAGTTCCAGCGGGGGACGTGGCAGCTGACAGCATCGGACTGGGAACCGTGGCCT
>CAZLOQ010000216.1:7049-9351 GCA_964561125.1 uncultured Chitinophaga sp.
GAACATTTCGACCCCTTCAGCGAACCTGAAGAGGCTGCGCGGCTGCTGCAGTCATGGATCGCCGTGCGACCCTGGGCGGGCCCGCCGGACGTGATTTCTCTGCCGAGACAATTCGTCAGCCTGCGACTGCTGTCTTTTCCCCGGGTGGCTCCGGCAGAACTGGCTGAACTCATCTCGCTGCAGCTGGAGTCTCGTCAGGCAGGCGCGGATGCCGCGCAGGTCTGGGACTTCCTGCCGCACCCCGAGAGCTCAGCCGATACACACCAGCATGTCTCGCTGTTTTCCGCCCCTGTCAGAATCTGTACCAGCATTCGTCGGACGGTCGAAGCCGCCGGCTGGAAGCTCCCGCTGCTCACATCCGCTGACCTCTTCCTCGGTCCGGCTGCCAGCGATCGCTCCGGTTCCCGCCTGGCCGTACAGATGAACCGCTCCAAACTTGAAGTCAGCGCCAGTCGCGACGGGATTCCTGTTGTATCGCTTGCCTGCGGAGTGCGCGAGGACGGCGATTCACCGCACCCCGCGCCTGTTGCCGTTGCCGCACTGGTCGAACGCATCATCGAATCGCTGCCGGAGTCATGGCGACAGGACGTCCACGCTCAGTCCGTTTTCGTGGCCGGTTCACATTCCACCTTTCTCACTGAACAGCTCAAAAACGCCGGCTTCGGCACAGTAACCGGCCCCGCAGACGAACGTTCTCCCCGGGCTACTGCGATGGCCGCTCTGCTGTCTGCTCAGGCTGGCTGCTGCAACCTGCTGCGGCCTCGATCCCTCACACCTTCGCTGTATGCCCGACGCCCTGCGGCCGTCCGTTCCGCAGCGCTGCTCGCAGTATTTCTGCTGATAGTCGGCGGATGGATTTTTTCCGAACGCAGCGGTCGTCAGCAGCAGCTGCAGGGGCTGCTGAAAAGGACCGAGCTGCTTCAGAATCGACTCAGTGATCATCAGGCCGTTCCCGAACAGCGAGCGCGGCTTGATGCCTGGCTCGCATCGGCTCCCAATCCCTCCGCCAGTCTCCACCGCCTGCTCAACCTTGTGCCAGCGGAAAACCGCGTCCTGCTGACTCGAGTGCAGCTGGAAAACATTGCTGACAGCAGCGAATCGGTGCTCACACTCGACGGGCTCGCTCAGTCTCCCGCCGATATCAGCGAACTGAACTCCGCTGTACTGCTCCAGCCGCAGCACTTTCTGCTGCGGCCGTATGGCATTGAACCTGCCCCTGCCGACAGTGCACTCAAAATCAAGTTCCGCACGGAATGTGTGCTGCTGCCACCAAATGAAAACAACGCCGAGCCACAGCCATGATCAATTCCCGCAGAGAAAAAATACTGGCCGCACTCGCTGCTGTCGCCGTCACTGCTGCGCTGCTGCTGGAATCCGGTTTTGAGCTGCCACTGCAGCCGTTTGCAGACCTCGACACCGCCATCAGCCAGGCGACCTCGGAGGCCGATGAATGTCAGATTCAGGTCAATCGACTGCTGCACGATCTGCACATGCTGGAGGAATCCGTCAGCCAGAGTCTTCCCGCTGACCCGGGCCGAGCATCGGCGCTTTATCAGGCGTGGCTGGTCCAGCAACTCAACGAGAGCGGAATCACATCTGCCTCCGTGAATCCTTCAATCCCTCTCCCCGACGAGTTTCTGGGATATCGCATTCCCTTCACAGTGGAATGTGACGCCTCAGCTGCCGCCATCGCCGGTTTCATCGATCGCTTTTCTGCAACACCCCTGCTGCATCGCATCACCAGCCTGCAGATTGTCAATTCGTCGAGCGGTGTTGATGACCATCATCGACTCGCAGTCTCCATCGAAGCACTGGCGCTGCCCGGGGCCCTGGAAATCCGTTCACTGCCGCAGCCCGACACCAGTCGCGCAGCGGAATCCTCGCTGGCCGCACTCCTTGATCATCGCCGGCTCCTGCTCCTGCCGGCCCCACCCGAACCGGAGCTTGCGGAAGCAGCCGCGCCGCTCGACCCCGCTCAGAACACCCCGCCGACACTTCCGGAACAGGCCAGTCCGGAACCGCCGCCCGAACCCCCGCGGCCACCCTCGCCGAAATACTCCGCCGGCCAGTCACTCCAGTTCATCGGCTCGATCCTCAGCGGCGAGACGCGTCAGGCGTGGTTTGTCGACCGCCGCAGCGGGGATGAATACTTTGCGGTTGTTTCGGAAGAGGTGGCCATCCCGGAACTCACGGTCAAAGTTCTTGCCATGACGGATGATTCCGTCACTGTGCTTTACAGGAACAAGCGAGTCCGCATGCGGCTGGGCCAGACCGCAGCTCTGCCCCCCGCGCCGTTCGGCAG
>CAZLOQ010000217.1:0-9131 GCA_964561125.1 uncultured Chitinophaga sp.
GGGGGGGGGGGGGGGGGGGGGGGGGGGGGGGGGGGGGGGGGGGGGGGGGGGGGGACGGCCTGGAAAGGCCGTCCTACGGGAGGGCACGGGAGGGCTCGGGAGTGTTGAGGTGCTATCCGGACATGTCGTTGTGCAGTTATTCAAAGCGCTGGAAACGCGATGTCGTCTGACTGACTTTTTTTCGTCGGCGAATCCAGCGAATTGGCAGGAGCACGGCGAGGGCTACGGCGGTGATCAGGCCGACGATGCCGGCCGTGCGGAGCAAACCGGGTTGAGCTGCCCGGGATTCCGCCAGAATGAGTACCGAGGACGCGATCAGGAGGCCCGTGATCACCAGCCCGACTGCAATGGTACCGCTGGCGTGTTCAAGTGTATTGTCGTTCAGGCGATCAATTCCATGGTGTCGCAGATTGACGCTGAATTCGCGCCGTCTGAGCTGATCCAGTACATCGCGAACTTCGTCCGGCAAATCCTCTGCCAGAGACACATACCGCCAGGCAGCTGAGCGCAGTCGTGCGGCCACGGCACTGGCGCTGCAGCGATCGCGGATGAGTTTTTCGAGCTGCGGACGGCCGTGAGCAATCAGGTCGAATTCGGGGTCAATTTCTCTTGCAACCCCCTGAATCGTTGAGAGTGCCTTGATCAGAAACACCAGATCTGCCGGACACCGCAGGCGGTAACGCTTGAGCAGCGAGAAGAATTCGTTGAGCAGTTCGGCCATGTCGAGTGACTGGATCGTCCCCCGTTCAAACCGTGCCACAAAATCCGCGGCGTCCCGTCTGAAGGCGCGATCCATGCGGATGAGCGGATCAGGGCTGCACAGGGCCGACACCGAATCCAGGACTCCCTCAAGATCCCCGTTAATAACGGCGAGGACGAGCATTGCCAGATCCTGCATCGTCTGGCGGTCAATTCGGCCTGTCATACCGCAGTCGATGAAACACAGCGTGTCATCAGGACAGACGAAGATGTTTCCCGGATGCGGATCCGCGTGAAACAAACCAAACTCCAGACACTGGCGGAAAACCGCTCGCGCGCCCGCAGACACAATCCGACGCCGGCGTTCGGGCGTCAGCGACGCGGTGTCCAGACGCGACAACAGAGTTCCCTGAATGTGTTCCAGCGTGAGCACTCGTCGGGTGGATGCCTGCCAGTACACCACCGGAAAACGAATATCGGTCTGGTCCTGGAACAAACGCCGCAGCTGGTCCGTGGAACGTCCTTCGTGCTGCATGTCCACTTCCCGCTGCAGCTCCCGCTGAAACTCACGCACCGTTTCCACCGGACTGTAACCCAGCTCCTGAAACCGTGACTCCAGCAAGCCTGCGATTTCACTGAGAATATCCATGTCGGCCGCGATCAGTTCTTCAATCTCCGGACGCAGGATTTTGAGTACGACAGGGGTGCCGTCGGCCAGACGCGCAGCGTGCACCTGAGCGATCGAAGCGGCCGCGAGCGGCTCTTCGTTGATCCACGCAAACAATGTGGCCTGCCGACCGGCAAACTCGCGCTCCAGACTCTCCTGAATGGCTGGCCAGGGCACTCGCGGACAGTCCGCACGCAACCGCCGCAGCTCTGCAGAAAACTCCTGCGGCACGAGATCCGGTCGAGTACTCAGCACCTGACCGAGCTTAATGAATGTTCCCCCGAGCTCTTCAAGTGCCTCGCGAAAACGGACTTCCAGCGGTCGCGATAACGACACTTCACTTCGGGTTCGCAGCAGAAATTCCTGACTCAGGCCGATGATCCGCTCGATACCCGTATCCGCCAGTAGTTGCCGAAAACCGTGCTTTGCCAGCACCGTGATCACCTCGGCCGCCCGACGCGTATTGCGAATGCCCCGGCGAATGCCAATCGGATCCTTCACGGTCCGCCTTCCCCGGCAGTCCCCCGTTCAGACGCAGGCTGGCGTCCGTCGGCCGCTTCACTTGCCCCTTCACGTGCCCCGGCCGCGACCCCGGCCGCGACCCCGGCCGGCTGCACGCGGTCCGCTGCCCCGGTCAACAGACTGCCGGCCGTTCTGAAGACCGCACTCAGCGTCAGACGGCTTCCGCGGATGGCCGTTTCGGCTGCTTCCGCTGCCGTCTGCAGTGGGTGTCTCAGGAGACTTTCGGCGGCCGACTGGATGCCCGGCATCGCAGCACCCGCTGCTCGTTCCGCATGTGTCCGCAGCTCGGCAGCCGCAGTTCCCAGATCAGCCGTCAGTCGCTCAGAAAACCAGCTTAGACTGTCCCGTAAAATCCCGCCGATTCCCTCGACGTCACTTTGCAGCCGCTGCACGTCTTCTGCGGCAAACCTGCGACCACGGGACGACGCTTCTTCCACCGCATACCGCGCGGACTGAGCCACGGATTCAAGACCAGCCGCAGTGCCCTCGAATAATTCCCTGAGCACTGAATCCCGCCGTTCCGGGAGCGATTCACGTGCCAGATCGGTGGCTGACTGCAGGCCTCGTCGGAGCACGGCCCCCGCTGACTCGACCGATCCCTGACCACTCCGGAACAAATCACTCACCAGCCGCTCGACACGCGCCCGCAGCGGCTGACCGTCACGGACTGCCTCTGCAAGCGACCTGTCGAAGGTCTGGGAGGAATCCGGAGCGGTTTCGACGCTGTTTTCAGGAGTGGTCATGGATTGTTCCGCAGGAAAAAACGCTGGAAGAATACCGCCGGCCGCAATTGAAAAAACCTGACAACGCACACAGGCACATCCGTCCCGCCGCGCTGTGCCAGCACGGCTCCCGGCAACACCGCGACTATTCTACGCCTCGACCGGCAGCGAAGACAGCTCAAACTGGGATGGAAGACTCAAGGAAGTCCCTGGTATGCTTCACCGCTGAGAGATTTGTTTGAGAGCATTGTTCTTACCTTTTGCCGGAGTGTTCTGATGCGAGTTTCCCGTTTTGTGGCCCGGTTGGTCTGCTGCTGCCTCACAGTCCTCACTGCCGGTTCTGCACTGAGCGGTGACTGGCCGCAGTTTCTTGGCCCCCGCCGAAACGGCAGCTCCACCGAAACCGGACTCGTCAAATCATTCGCTGCCGGTCCCCCGAAAACACTCTGGCAGGTCCCGCTCGGTACAGGAATGTCCGGGATCGCCGTCAGTGGCAATCGCGCTTACACATTGTTCCAGACAGAGACCGAACAGTTCGCCGTGGCACTTGATGCCGCCTCCGGAAAACAACTCTGGAAAACGGCCCTCGCCCCCGCCTACGAAAACTCCATGGGCAACGGCCCCCGCGCGACTCCCACAGTCGCCGGCGAACGCGTGTTTGTCTACACCGGCGAAGGTATTCTGGCCGCCCTGCAGACCAGCGACGGCACAAAACTGTGGTCCGTCAACGTCCCCGAATCACTGGCTGGTCAGCCCAGCGAATACGGTTGCTCCTGCAGCCCCATCGTTGTCGGTAACCTCGTGATTGTACAGTCCGGGACCGCCACGGCTGCGACCGCCGCATGGGATGCCGATTCCGGTAAACTCGCCTGGAAATCCGGAAGCAGCAACGCGGGCTACTCATCCCCCGCACTCGCAACACTCGCCGGCAAAGAACAGCTGCTGGTCTTCAATGCGGCCGGTGTCGCCGGCCTCGCCCCCGACACCGGCAGGGAACTCTGGAATTTCCCGTTTCCCACGGAGTATGACTGCAATACTGCCACGCCGGTTGTTCTGAGTGACAGTGAAGTGCTCATTTCAGCCGGTGAAAATCATGGGGCTGTGATCCTGCAGCTGAAAGCCTCCGGAGCTGGCTTCACCGTCGCAGCCGTCTGGGAATCGCTGGGAAAAGACAGCCAGCTCCGCGCCGAATGGCAGACCCCCGTGGTTCATGACGGACATCTTTACGCGCTCGATAACAGCGGCAGCGCCGGACCAATTACCAACCTCGTCTGCATTCGACTGGCCGATCGCAGAACCGTCTGGCAGAAGCCGCGGTTCGGCAAGAGCAACCTGATTCTGGCCGACGATCGACTCTGGCTGACAAACATGCAGGGCGAAGTGGTTCTGGTTGAAGCCAGTCCCGAAGCCTTTCGGGAACTGGGGCGAATCCAGGTGCTGCAGACCACCCGCCAGGCTCCGGCACTTGCCAACGGACGGCTTTACGTCCGTGATGATGAACAGGTGATCTGCCTTGATGTTGGTGCAGGCGGAGGCTGACAAGAACCACTGCCTTCGCGGCGGGCCGGGCGGCATGGCAAGACGTGCCCGTTGCCGCCGGATCAACGGGTTTCCCGAGCTTATTCTTTGATGTCTTTGTTGTCCTTGCTGAGTTCCCGGCGGAGCTGCTGGATTTCTTCGCGGAGCTGCTGGAGTTGTTGCCGGACATCGGGTTGAGTTTCGGGTGGTGCTGCGGGCTTTTCGGTGGACCGCCGGGCTTCTTCGCGGGCAAGGCTGCCGAGTTTCTTCAGCATGCGTTCCATGGCTTCCGGGTCAGCGGGAAACTGCTCGTCGATGATGATTCCCGGGAAGAGGCGATTCAGTCGCTGACTGCGTCCCTGCAGACCGGGGAAACCAGTTTCCCCCCTGCTTTCAGACACAGCATCAGCGGCCGGTTCGGGGACAGCCATTTTTCGCGGAGTGATGGTGATTTCCATCGGAGAGCCGCTGCGGATGATCTGCAGACGGGCGGTTTGACCTTCGAGACTGCTGACGACTTCCATGAGTTGTTCGATGGTCTGCAGCTGGCGGTCGTTGAGGCTGACAAGAATGTCGTCGGGTTCGATTTTGGCGTCCGCTGCGGGTGATTTGTCACCGACAGAGAGGACGACGAGTCCGACGTTATCCAGCTTGAGGTGTTTCCGGAGCAGTAACGGGGCTTCTTCGCAGGCCACCCCGATCATCACCCGCTCAGTGACTGCCGCTGCAGTCGCTGATTCGCTGCTGCTGGTTGCCGCCTGACCGTCAAGCACTTTCAGGGCATCCAGACCGCCTTCCATCTGCAGGATGAGTGCCCTGCCTTCCGGTGCGTTGAGATCATATTCCTTCTTCACTCCGTCCGGCCCGATCACGACGATGCGGCCTTCTGTTTTCACCTGCGGTTTGTCACCATTTTCACTGCTGCTGCTGCTGCGGGATTCCACACGCACCTCGACCCGCTGTTCCTGGCTGCGTCCGGGGACAGCTTCATCGGCGGCGAACACGGGAGAAGAAAGGCAGGCGGAAATTGGCAGGAGCAGACCGGCTGCCATGCGTGCGTGAATGGACTTCATGATCTCAACTTCCTGTTTCGGGAACTCCGGGAAAACAAAACGAACAGTTACTGCAGAGGGGGCTGACCGGAATTCTGCAGGGGCACTACAATTGTGCGGCCATCGGCGGACGGCAGCACCAGCACCCGCATGGACTCCCGACTGTCGGACCCGTCAAAGAACGGATGATTTTTTGCGGATCGCCGCAGTTCCTGGAAATCCTCGTAAACAGGCACCTGACCGGTTCCGGCGGTTCCTGGGAGCTGCACAGTGAAGCCGGAAGTACCGGGCGGAAATGCGGGCATGCCGGCAGATCCGTCGACAGATCTGCTGAAATTGACGACGCTCCGACTGGAAGGTCCTGAAACGAGCATTCCGCCGACGAAGGCGATGGCAGCACAGAGGGAGAGCGAGGTGAGCGGGTGGTTCCACCAGTGTCGCAGGCGGGCGGACGAGAGAGTTTGGGGGGCACGCTGTGGCGAAATTGTGGTGGTTGCCGGCGGGGCGACGGGCGGGGCGATGGCAACGGCGACGGGGCCGTCAGTGGTGAGCGATCGGCGGAGGTGACGATCTTCAAGGAGTCCGCAGGCGAGGCATTTCCAGCCGTTGTGGATGCCATCGAGCTGTTGCAGCAGGATTCGCGTATCGGCGGGGGAAAGTTCGTCGTCGACGCACCGCTGGATCAGGAGTTCAGTTTGAAATGAAGGGCTCATGCAGGGGAACTTTCTTCAGCAAATGTCCGCAGGTGCTGCCGCAGATTCTTCCGTGCCCGCAGCAGTCGATATTCGATCGTGTCTTCCTGCACACCCAGGTGATTTGCGATTTCTCGGTAGGTCCAGCCTTCGGCGTATTTGAGCATGAGCACCTGGCGATCGAGTTCTGAGAGTCGTTGGAGGGCCTGCTGCACCTGCTCACGCGTTTCCTGCTTGAGCAGTGTCTGCAGAGGTTCGGCCGGATTGGCGAGGTTACTGGTTTGCTGCTGGAGACGGTCATGGAGTTTTCTGCGACGGCCGGTCGTGCGACGATACATGAGCACCTGGCGAACGGCGATCTGATACAGCCACGCGCCCACGCGGTTCACATCCGCCAGGAGCGATCGCTGACGCACAATTGCCAGAGCGATGTTCTGCATCACGTCTTCCACCGCATCCGCTTCCTGCAGCCGACTGCGCACAACGGTTCTGAGCCAGCCTTCATGCTGGAGAAACAATGCCTGGGGACTGAGCGATGCGGCAGCGGTCACAGGAGCTGTGATCTTTCTGAGGAAGAATGTCTGCTTGCAGCGTGGTTTCAGTGTGAGTTGCCTGTGGCGGCAGATTCCTGTGCGGAAAGGATTGTTTTTCGCAGAATTCTGAGAAAAATCCGGATTTCGGCCAGCCCTCTTTTTTCAGAAGTCCCGCCAGATGCCCGAACTCCCCGAAGTGGAAACCATGGTCCGCGGAATTCGCCCGCACTGCGAAGGACGCCGGATCGCTGCGATTGAGTTTCCGCCGTGTTCCCGAAAACCCATCAGTGTCACTCCCGACCGCAGATCCATCGCTGCTTTGGCCGGCCACACACTCCAGCGCGTCGGACGACTCGGCAAACGCGTGATCCTCGAACTCGACAACCACTCCGCTCTCGTTATTGAACCCCGCATGACCGGGCTGCTGCTGGTGACAGATCCTCCGACGACCGAGCATTTGCGGGTGGTCTGGCAGCTCAGCCCGTCAACTCGTACAGAACTTGCCCCTCGACTCATGTTCTGGGACCGACGGGGACTCGGCACCCTGTCGCTGCTGAATGCCGGCGAATACGCCGCGCTGCGAACCAGGCTTGGCCCGGATGCCCTGGAAGTCTCCCCGGCCGAATGGCAGTTGCGACTGGCCAAAACCGCACGCCCGGTCAAAGTGGCGCTCCTCGATCAGACCATCGTCGCCGGTATCGGCAACCTGTACGCCAGCGAGATTCTGCACCGCGCAGGAATTTCCCCAAAACGCCCGGCTCGAAGCCTGTCCGCTCAACGCATCGCCCGACTGCACGAAGCCGTTCAGTATGTGCTCCTGCAGGCCATTCGCTTCGAAGGTTCAACTCTCAATGACGGCACCTACCGCAATGCACTCAATCAGGATGGCAGCTTCCAGAATCATCATCAGGTCTACGACCGGGAAGGAGAGCCCTGTCCGTCATGCGGCAGAGCCAGCATTCGCCGGATCGTGCAGTCGCAGCGCTCCACGTTTTACTGCCCCGCCTGCCAGCATTAAGCAACCGCAATCGACAGACTAACCACTTCCTGCCTTGTCAAATTCAGTGCACAGAAGTACAACTTGAAGAGAGTGTTTACCACCGGCAGAAATCGCTCGGTCCTGTCTCCTGTCCGTCCACACCCATCGTTCAGACTCCTTTCTCCAAATTTCTCTTCTCGTCTGCATCAGGGCTCCCTCTCCATGTCTGCCAGATTCTTCGTGCTGCTGATCGTTCTGTGTCTCAGTGCATCCATCGCTCAGGCACGAACATGGCGAACAACGGACGAACGTAAATTCAGCGGTGATTTCCAGGGACTGGACGGCAATCAGGTGATCATTCGCACCAACAACGGTCGCATCGAGAAAGTCTCCTATCTCAAGCTCAGCAAATCCGATCGCACCTTCGTCAAAAGCACACTGACTTCCATGGCGAAGCAGGATGAAGTGCAGCGGCTGATTCAGCTGGAAACAACAGGCACATCCGGCGTCCCCGCTCAGCCGACTGCTCCTGCAGATGCCACTCCCGGACAGCCCGCGAAATCCGGAGACGATACAGCTGGAACAGGCACGGCTCTCGCAGATGCCGCACAAATGCGAATCTGGACTGACATCAACGGTAAACAGCTGCAGGCTCGCTTCGTCTCTGCCAACGCTCTGCACGTCACTCTCCAACTGCTCTCCGGAGAAGAAAACAAATTCCCGATCGCCGGCTTTCGCAGCGAAGACCAGCAGCTCATTCGCCAGCTTGCCGAGCAGACGCCCGCGACACAGCCGGGTGTTCCAGGGTCATCAGGGACGCCCGGACAGCCGCCGGTAACTCCTGGATTCCCTGACTTCCCTCGATTTCCCGGCGCTCCCGGCATGTCCGGTGCTCCCGCTCCCTCGTTCCCCGGGCTGCCCGGCAGCACCCCTGGTTCAGCGGGGTTCCCCGGAGCAGGCCTCCCGGGGCCCGGATTTCCAGGATCTCTGGCCCCGGGCGGAAGTTTCCAACCAAACGCCGGGCTTCCGAACGCCCCTGGCATGGCCGGCGGGCCGGGCTTCCCCGGGGCCCCGGGTGCGCCGGGATCCCAAGGCTTCACTGGTACTCCAACGCTCCCCCAGGCCCCACAGACGGCCGGTTCGCCTCTCGGGTCGCCCAACCCGGACGCTCCGTCCCAGCATTCCCCAGGCCCCGCTCCGGGAATGGCGCCCTTTGGTGCTGCCGGTGGCTTCGGTCCTCCCAGTCAGCCTGCCGTCGGGTTTGGACCTCCCGGTGGTCCGCCTGCCGCGAATCCCGGGACTGGCATCCCGTCAGGGCCCGGTGGAGCACCAATGGGTGGTTTTGAAACGCTCTACGTTTGTGAAGGCTGCGGCGCCGAATACACGGCCGCCGATGGCGTGAAGGAAGGCGATACCTGCACCAGGTGTCCATGGTACAAGCGGATCCGGATGCGAAATGTCGTACGCCTGCTTGGATTTGGGGCGTTTCTGGCCATCGGTACCATTTCGTTCGTCATCCGCAAAATCCGCGGCAGCTGACGGCATGGGAATGCTCTGTCAGGCAAAGAGATGAAGTGAGGCCATCAAAGGCATCGCCCATCCTCTCCGGGCAGCACGCGTGTCCAGCCCGATGCTCCTGCCGGGGCGGAGTGAGCCTTGTCAGGAAAGACAAGGCTCCATTCCCCATTCCCCATTCCCCATTCCCCATTCCCCATTCGCCATTCCCCATTCCCCATTCGCCATTCCC
>CAZLOQ010000218.1:0-9125 GCA_964561125.1 uncultured Chitinophaga sp.
TGCATGGTGGTGCTGGTGCGATCCACGGCGTAGCGATAGACCCATTCTTCATTGATGGCGCCGCCTTCGCTGGTGGTGACGTTGCAGCGATTGAAACCTGTGGCGATCCGCTGTTCGAGCGTGGGGTTGGGGAGCAGGTCACCGGCCAGCTGCCAGGTGGTGAACTGATCGAACGGGAGGTTGCGATTGAAGGCGTCAATGACCCAGTCGCGCCAGGCCCACATTTCCCGCTCGTTGTCCAGATGCAGGCCATGGGTATCGGCGTAGCGGGCAGCATCCAGCCAGTAGCGGGCCTGTTCTTCTCCGTAGCGCGGCGACTGCAGATACTGATCCAGCATCGTGTCGAATGCGGTCGGCGAAGAATCTGAAAGAAACCGTTCGACGTCGGCGACGGCAGGTGGGAGTCCGGTGAGGGTGAGCGAGACGCGGCGGATGAGCGTTTCGCGTGTAGCTTCAGGCTGCGGCTGGAGGCCTGTCTGTTCCAGCCGCTGCAGAATGAAGGCGTCCACAGGATTGCGAACCCAGGCTGAGTCCCGAACGACCGGTTCGGGGGTTTGACGCGGGGCTTCGAAGGCCCAGTGCTGCTGCCAGGAGGCCCCTTCGGCGATCCAGCGGCGGAGGATCTGCAGCTGTTCGGGAGTGACAGACTTTTTGGTTTCGGGTGGTGGCATGACGATGTCGGGATCACTGCTGGTGATCCGCTGCAGCAGTTCGCTGGATTCCGGGTGACCGGGGCGGATGGCGGCCCGCCCGTCGCGTTCGGCGACTGCGTCTTCGCGGGTATCCAGTCGCAGTCCGCCCTGCCGGGTTTTCTGGTCGAACCCGTGACACTGGAAACAGAGTTCGGACAGGATGGGGCGGACGTCGCGGTTGAACTGCAGGGGTTCTTCGGCGCGGGCGCGGGGCAGACGGAGACTGCTGATGCTGATGAAAGTAACCGCAATGATCAGGCGTGTAACGCCGCAGGTCATTGCTGTGTTGCGGGAGTTTGCGGAAAGAATCATGGCATGTGCCTTTCACCAGTCAGCGATGCTGCCGTCTGAACCGAAGGACCGCTGCAGGAGTTCCTGCTGGAAGGGATGTCTGCGGACTTCGTCTTCGTTGATTTCGATTCCCAGTCCCGGGCGGGTGTTGGGGCGTACAAGTCGTCCGTGGCGTTCGACAGTGAAACCTTCCTGAACGACGTCCTGTCTCCAGGGAACGTCTTCGTGGACGGTTTCGCAGATGATATAGGATGGTTGTGAGAAACCAAATTCGAGTGAGGCGGCGGTGCTCACCGGGCCCTGGGGGTTGTGGGGTGCGAGCGAAAGTCGCCAGGCTTCGGCGAGTGCGGCGATGCGGCGTGCTTCGCTGAGTCCGCCGCAGTGTGTGATGTCCAGTTGGCAGACGGCGCAGGCGCGGGCGGTGAAGAGATCCCGAAATGCTGAGAGATGGGTGACGCGCTCGCCGGTGGCAATGGGGGTGGAGACGGCAGCGGCGATTGCAGCCAGTCCGTCAACACTTTCCGGCCAGCAGGGTTCTTCGAGGAAGTACAGGCCGTAGCATTCGAGGGCTTTGGCGAACTGCAGGCCCATGGCGGGGGAGGGCCTTGCGTGGCAGTCGACCATGATGTCGATGGATTCCCCGACGGCTTCGCGCATGGCGGCGACTGCTTTTTCGGCGGCGCGAACGGGGCGTAGTCCTTCGAGCGCCATGGTGGAGGGCACGGCCATGGATTTGAAGGCTGTGAATCCATTGGCCACGGCGGCGGCGGCGAGGTCTGCGAAGCGCGCGGCGTCTTCGGCAGCGGTTTCATAGAAGTCCTCCATGCGACCTCCGCCAAGATGGCAGTAGGTACGGATGTGGTCACGGACCGGACCACCCCAGAGCTTTGAGCAGGGCTGGCCGGTGACTTTGCCCAGAATGTCCCAGAGTGCAAGGTCAATGCCCGCCATGGCCGTGGCGCGGACAATCCCGTTCCCATGCCAGAAGTGCTGGCGGTGCATCATCTGCCAGAGATATTCAATGCGTGTGGGGTCTTCGCCGATGAGCAGTTGTGAGAGGTCTTCGATGGCGCCGACGACGCCGCGGGTGTGCCATTCGAGAGTGGCTTCGCCCCAGCCGAACAGGCCTGGCTGGTCCGTGAGCACTTTCACGAAGATCCAGTTGCGCATGCGGGCGTTGCAGACGAGTGTTTGAATGGAATGAATCTTCATGGGTGGTGCAGTCACCTGCCGATGGCGTAGAGGCTGTTGAAGGTGCGCAGGAAGAGACGGCCGTCGGCGGCGGCGGGTGAAGCGCGCTGGCCTTCGCTGAGCGTTCCACGGGCGAGCACTTCGAACGTATCAGCCGCTCTGATCACGTACGTGGTGCCTTCTTCGTTGCAGAAGTAGACGTGGTCGCTGGTGGCAATCGGGGAGGCGGTGAAGGTGCCGTCGATGCGTCCCTTCCAGATCTCTTCGCCGGTATCGGCACTGACACTGGTGACCACGCCATTATTGGCAGTGCTGTAGATGCGATTGCCGACAAGCACCGGGGCGCTGAGATCGGAATTGCCCTTGTCGCGGTTCCAGACGACGTGCGAATCGGAGACGTCGCCGCGAGTGGATTCTTCCAGCCGAACGGACAGCAGATTGCTGCTGCGGGAACCGGTATTCAGGATGGCGTGGTCTTTGTAGAAGAGCGGTGGTGAGGAGGCGTTGAAGTCGTCGTGGCGGATGGTCCAGCGTTCTTTGCCGGTTCGGGCGTCGTAAGCGAAGGCGGCGCGGGAACCGATTGAAACCACCTGCCAGCTGCCGTTGACTTCAACCAGCGATGGGGTGCCGTATGCCTTGCGGAGGTCGCCGTCGAGTCTGGGTTTGCCGCTTTCGTCGAGGTCCCCGTAGTCGGTGGTGCGGTCCGTTCGCCAGACCGTCTTACCTGTGGCCTTGTCAAGCGCCGTGACGAACTGGGCATCAACACCGTCGAATGTGAGGATCAGCAGGTTCTGCCAGAGAATTGGTGAAGACCCCGGCCCGCGGAAATGCCGGCAGCGAATGTCTCGGCGTTCCCAGACGGTTTCGCAGGTGACGGGGTTCAGTCGAGTGGTGCCGTAGGTGCCGAAGTGCACGTAAACCGCGTCGTCTTCAAGAGCACAGGATGGGGAGGCGTAGGTGTTGACTTCGTTTTTGAGCGGTTCAGGGTCGGGGTTTTCGAAGAGCAGGCGATGGTGCAGGACTTTTCCCGACTGCTGGTCGATGCAGTAGACGAATTGCTGCTTCCCGTCTTTTGTGGCGGCCGTGAGCCAGATGCGGCCGTGGCCGATGACCGGAGTGGAGTGCCCGAAGCCTTCGAGTGAGATTTTCCAGGCGATGTTTTCGCCGGTCTGCTCAGACCATGTGACGGGCAGCCCGGCGGCGTCAGCAGGAGAGATCAGGCTGTTGAGTGCCGGGCCGGATCGCGATGGCCAGTTGAGTCGATCGGAGCCGTTTGCCGGAAGACTGAGCAGGCTTGCACAGACCAGACATGCGAGGAGCCAGCTGCCCGCGCGGATGCCGCAGCGGAGGTGAAGCGGGCAACCCAGGAGAGCAGCAAGGCCCTGGCGAACGGTGCGGGGTGCGGGCGGGCAGGTGATTGAGGAGCGGGAGTGACGATGTAAAACGGCGGCGGGCTTCATCGAAATTGGCTCCGACAGAACACGTCAGGGCGGGCGGATAAACAGCGGAAGTGGGCATGGTAGCGAAAGGGGCGCGGGATGTCTTGTGAGCGGGCGGTGAAAAGGGGGTCGGGGACTTCCGGGATTCAACGGCCGTCGGCATTCACCGCGCGTTCCGCGACCCCTCCATTGCACGCGCAGCCTTCCGCCATGTCCCGGGCAATCGCTTTCGAATCGGCCCGGCGATCTCTATAGTCCGCGGTGGTCCTTTGTGATGACTTTGAGCCGGTGATCGGCAAACCCCGGAAATTCGCTGGAGCTGCGTATGCTGCTGAAAAGTTTCGTCAGGATGGCGATCAGGTTGACCGCCGGTTTCGCCTGGGCTGCTCCGATCATTGTCTGCGGGACGTTCCCCGCGATCGCTCAGGATGCAGGTCGTGATCGCTTTCTTAACTGGATTCGCTCTGAGTCCACCAGTCAGGCGCCGCTCGCAGCGGCACAGCTGCCGCGGACCCTTGACAGCTGGACCGCCCACCGCGCCCTGCTCCGCGAACGTCTCGAAGCAGCCTGGGGCGGGTTTCCTGCGAATCACGCACCGCTGGAGCCGCGCATCCTGGAGATTCTTGATCGCCCCGCTTACCGCATTGAAAAACTCACGTTTCAGACGCTGCCGGGAGTCTGGATGACGGCGAACGCGTGGGTGCCGAAACGATCCGGTCGACTCCCTGCTGTCCTTTGTGTCCACGGGCACTGGCCGGGGGCCAAACAGGATCCCCACGTGCAGGCTCGCTGTGCGGGACTGGCCACGCTGGGCTTTTTTGTGCTCGCCGTCGATGCCTTTGGTGCCGGTGAACGCGGCATCGGTGAAGCGCTCGGTGAATACCACGGCGAAATGACCGCAGCACCCCTCTTCCCGCTCGGCCGACCACTCAGCGGCATTCAGGTTTACGAAAACATGCGTGCCGCAGATTATCTCATCAGCCGTCCCGAAGTGGACGCGGAGAAACTGGGGATCACCGGAGCGAGTGGCGGAGGGAACCAGTCGATGTATGCCGGTGCCTGGGACGAACGATTCCGGGCGGTGGTTCCTGTGTGTTCGGTTGGCACGTATCAGGCTTACCTTGGCGCTGCCTGCTGCATGTGTGAAGTTGTCCCGGGAGCGCTCACATTCACCGAAGAATCCGGCGTGCTGGCGCTTGTGGCTCCCCGCGCTCTGATGGTCATCAGCGCGACTCAGGATGCCTTCCAGTTTTCCGTCGGCGAAGCACAGAAGTCGGTCGCCGGCGCGGGATCCATTTTCAGTCTTTACAACCGCAGTGCGGCGCTCCGGCATGTCATCATCGAATCTCCTCACGATTATAATCAGCCCATGCGCGAAGCCATGTATGGCTTTATGATGCAGCATCTGGCCGGGAGCGGTGATGGCAGCCCGATCGCCGAACCGCAAATCACGCTTGAAGAACCTGAGACGCTGCGGTGCTACCCCGGCGACACGCGTCCCGATGAATGGCTCACTCTGCCCCGCTTTGCCGCACGCGAAGCGCGACTGCTGGAAGAACAGCGCCAGTTTCCGCAGACAGCAGACGCCCTGAATGCCGCTGCCCCCCGACTGCGTGAACAGCTCGATCGGATTCTGGGGGGCACTGCTGTTCCTGCGACTGCCACCGATACCAAAACTGGCACCGTCGCAGCCGCGGCAGCAGCTACCGCCGCAGACATTCAGATCACTCCGGATCCCGGCATCACCCTCAGCGTTCAGTTGCCAGCGGCCGAGGTCCGCGGCAAAGCCGACTGGACACTCATCATCACCACTGATGGACTCGCCGCCACCTCCACAGAAAAACTTACTGCCGCGCTGCAGACGCGTTTGGAACACACAGCAGCACTCCAGTTGCGGGCGACGGGTACTGACGGGTGGGCGGGGGATCGGATTGGCCGAGCCCCCGATCACAACTCCGCCGAATGGTCGCTCTGGATCGGCCGGCCGCTGCTGGGACAATGGGTTCGGGATATTCGCACAGCCATCACGGCACTGGAGCAGCACGGCCTTGAGGCCACCGACCGGCTGCATCTGGCCGGATCAGGTGCTGCCGGCATCGCGGTGCTGTGTGCGGCGGCTCTGGATCGCAGAATTGACAGTGTCACGGCCCATGGAATTCCGGCGTCGTGGGTGACTGACCGGCCGTATGAACAGCAGCGGCTGGCGATCCTGCCACCCGGCATTCTGCGGGACCTTGGCGACGTGGACCAGATCGCCGCGCTGGTTGCGCCGGCGACTCTGCAGGTGTTATCGCCCACCGACGGTCAGGGCGAGCCACTGAGCGACGACGTTGTACAGAAATCCTTTGCCACGGCACGGAAGATTTACAGTGATGCAGGCTGGACGAACATCGGCGGAAACGCGGATGTTCGTCCGGTGCTGAAAGTGCTGCCTTGATTTGAGGCGTCACTTTTTCTTTGCGGCTTCGGCAGCGGATTTAGCTGTCTGTTCCTGGGCAGCGCTGAGTTCCGGGTTGGGTTTGGCATCGACGTCAATCTCGCCGCGGATCCAGCGCACAGCCTGTGTGATGGAGCTGAGATAGCGTTCGTCGGCCCACGAAGATTCGTTGTGTCCCAGATTGTTGAAGTAAACTCGTCCTTCACCGTAGTTTTTGATCCACGCCACGGGCACGTGCCAGGGCATGGCGGGGTTGCATTTGGCCATATCAAGACTCATGAGGACGCGAACTTTTTCCGGCTGCCAGTTCTTGTACTGGTAGATTTCGTCGCGAATGGTGAATTCCGGACCGAAGGATTTCATCAGCGGATTTTCCGGTTCGTGAACGCGGATGGTGACCGTGTTGCCCGCATTCCAGGGATGACCATTAAAGGTTCCGCCGACCATGTCCCAGTACGGCTGGTAATCGCCGTAGGTGTCAGCAGCGGAGTGAAATCCGAGGAATCCATGTCCTTTGGCAGTCAGCCATTCTTTGAAGAAGTAATCGCGATCCGCCTCTGCGATCGGGAGTGAACCGGTGGTGTAGAACATGACGATGTCATAGTTCCTGAGGTTCTCTTTGGTGAAGTCGGAGGCGGCGTCCTGAGTGCAGTCGACAGTGAACAGTCCGGTTTTTTCACCAAGCTGGATCATGGCGATTTCAGAGACGGCCAGTTTGTCGCCGCCGGGGCGACTGACGCTGCCGTGTTTGAAGCCGACACTTTGAGTGAGCATGAGCACTTTGGATTTGGGTTTGTCGGCCGCCTGCAGCGGCGAGCTGGTGCACGCGGACAGGGCAGCGGCCAGCAGCAGTAATCCTGCGGTCAATCGCATAAAGGTTCTCCAAAAGAAGCGAGGGTGGGAAGCGAAGCGGCCCGGCTGGACTGCCGGGCCGCGGGAGTGCTTGTGCATTCTGCAAAGCCGATTGAGGAATTTCCAGGGATCACGGCTTCGCGGCCGCCAGCTGCAGCATGAAATTCTGCAGTCGAGCGGCCATTTCGTTGCCATCGGGTGCGAGTCCTGCCTGGATCATGGCATTTGCGTGGAGCTGCCGACCACAGTCCCGGAGGAAGTCGTTGTTTGCGGGGTTGCTGCTGAGTTCCGCGAGACGGCGGATGAGCGAAGAGCCGGCATTCACTTCCAGAATCATCCGCCGCATTTCGAAATCCGGCGCATTCATCCGCAGAATTCGCTGCATTGTGGTGCTCATCGAACCCGCCGCATTCACCAGACAGCAAACACTGTCGGTGAGCCGATCGGAACGCCGCACGTCCTGCACCTGGTCACCCAGAGTTTCCCTGAAGACTTCCAGCAGGCGGTCAAAGCCTTCCGGAGCAGCCTCGTCCGCAGCTGACTCTGTCGGCTTGTCGGCCGCCTGCTCGTCGGTGGACACCGGCGGCAGTTTGAGGTCTGCAGCATCGATGGAAATAATTGATTTGTCGCGGAAGGTCCCGAGCGCCGAGAGCACGTATTCGTCGGCGGGATCTGTGAGCAGCAACACTTCCAGATTGCGCTTGCGAAAGACTTCCAGATTGGGATCGCGGAGCACCGTCGACTGATCGGTGCCGCAGGCGTAGTAGATCTGTTCCTGAGCCTCGGGAGCCCGATCGCAGTACTCGTTGAGCGAGACCGTCTGGCTGGTGCCGCTGCTGGTCGTGGAAGCGAATCGCAGCAGTTTGGCGATGCGATCCCGATTCCCGTCAGCGTTGTTGATGCCCTCCCGCAGAATCACCCCGAATTCCTGATAGAAGGTGTCGTACGTGCTGTGGTTTTCTTCCGCCAGTGTGTCGAGGTGATCGAGCACCTTGCGGGTGATCACTTTCTGCATCCGCCGGAAAATGGTGTTATCCTGCAAAGCCTCGCGGGAAACATTCAGCGGAAGGTCGGCGGAGTCGACAATGCCACGCAGGAACCTGAGGTAGTCAGGAAGCAGGTCGCGGTTGTCGTTCTGCACCAGAATGCGCCGCGCACACAGATGCAGACCGTGATCCGCACGCCCGAAGCCCATACGTTCCAGATTGGCGTCCGGGCAGTAAAGCACACTGTGGAACTGCAGCGGTGAATCGGCCGACAGATGCAGGTGCCAGATCGGCTTTTGCCCCGGATAGTTCGTCAGATACTCAAAAAATCCCTGGTACTGCTCGTCCGTCACACTGCTTTTGGGTTCCAGCCAGATCGGCGGCTGATCATTGATGTGCTCAGACTGCAGATGGATCGGATGCGGCACAAAGGTGGAATACTTGCGAATGATGTACTTCAAACGCACCGGGTCGGTAAACTCGTCCAACCCCTCTTTCAGATGCAGCCGAATGCTGGTGCCCCGCTCTGCCGGTCCGTCGATCCGCGTCACCGCGAAACTGCCGTCACCCGTGGATTCCCACTTCCAGCCGGTTTCCTCAGCATAGCTTCGCGAGAGTACTTCGACGCGGTCCGCCAGCATGAAGGCAGAATAGAATCCAACCCCGAAGCGGCCGATGAGTGACAGATCCGCACTCCCCTCCCCCGACTGCTGCTGCTGTGCCCGCTGCAAAAACTCCAGGGAGCCGCTTCGGGCAATCGTGCCGAGATTCGAAATGAGCTCCTGTTGTGTCATCCCGATCCCGTTGTCACGGATCACCAGCACCCGCGCGTCTTTGTCCGGATCTACCTCAATCCGCAAATCTCCGGAAACGCTGCCACCATGCGTGAGTTGCTGGTAACGCAGCTTGTCCAGCGCGTCTGATGCGTTGGAAATCAACTCGCGGATCGTGATCTCGCGGTTCTGATAAAGCGAATGCGAAAGCAGTTGCAGCAGCTGCCGGATCTCGGCCTGAAACGAATACTGCTGAGTCTGTGTGTCGGCAGACATGAAGGTCCTTCCGTTCTGGCAACCCGAATTGGCTGTGACGCATCAACAACAGACTGCCATATTGGCAGTCGCGCGTCTCCCGTGGACAGGGGAGCAAATTCAGTGCCAGCGAACAGCGAGCATTTGCGAATCCGCGCAGAAGCAGAGTCGCAAAGTGGCTGAATGGCTGCGAGCACGACCTCCAGTCA
>CAZLOQ010000219.1:0-770 GCA_964561125.1 uncultured Chitinophaga sp.
GGTGGGTGGTGGGTGGTGGGTGGCGGGTGGCGGGTGGCGGGTGGTGGGTGGGGCGTTGCGGGTGTGGTGTGTTGAGGCCGTATTCTAAGGTGTGGAGGTGAGTGATCCATGGAAGGGCCGAGGGATTCCCGGGAGTTCCGGGGTATTGGGGCGAAATTCCGTTGTCCCGGGAATTTCGGGTTTCCCACAGCCTGCGAATGCTGGGATGTTCCTGTCCACCCGTTACAATCCGCCGCGGAGAATTCTGTCAACTCAGCAGTCACTGATGGAAAGTCCTGGTCGTCGTGCCGTATTTTGCGGCACCGACCTGACCTGGCGATCCATCAGTCAAGCTGCCTGCATCCATACCGGCGTTGGTTAAAGAGGAACGAAAATGACAACAGCACGGCTGCTTGAGGGCAAAGTGGCGCTGGTCACAGGTGCCGGCCGGGGACTGGGTCGTGGATTCGCTGAACATCTTGCGGCGCTGGGCTGCAGGGTGGGGATCCACGGGATGCGGGAAAACGGTCCGGCCGAATATGGTGAAGGCACAACTCTCACGCAGACCGCCCTTGACATCGCCACCGCTTACAGCACCCGCACGTGTCGGCTGCTTGGCGATCTGACGAATCCGGCGGACGTGCAGCGGGTGGTTTCTGAAACCTGCAGCGAACTTGGACCAATCGACATACTGGTGCACAACGCGGGAGGTGACATCGCGGCTGCGGGTGGCAAGCCCAATCCGAACGACTGCGTGCACATCAAGCTTGAGGACGTCCGTGCGGTGCTCG
>CAZLOQ010000219.1:780-9054 GCA_964561125.1 uncultured Chitinophaga sp.
CAACCTGCTGAGTACAATTCTGGTTTGCCAGGAAGCGGCAAAGATCATGATGCCCCGCAAAACCGGACGGATTCTCACGCTCAGCTCCATTTCCGCGTTCCGTGGCCTGCCGTCAAGTTCCATCTATGCGACGGCCAAGGCGGGTGTTGTGGAGTATACGCGGTGTCTGGCGGAACAGCTCCGCAGCTACAACATCAACGTGAACACTCTGGCCCCCGGAGATACTCGCACCGGCCGATTTCTTGGTACTCGCCAGGTGGAGGACGCGCGACTGGCGACGGATGGAACGCTCGACCGCATCGGTCTGGTGGACGAAGTGACTCGCGTGGTAGAATTCTTTGCCGGTCCGCTGGGCGCCTTCGTCACAGGTCAGGTGCTTCGAGTCGACGGTGGTTCGCAGATCTGGCCTGCGTGAGCTCTTCAATCCGGCGTCTTCAGGTGCTCTCAATTCCCTCTCAGGCAGGCGGCACTGCACAGGTCAGCGGACATGCACAGGGTGGTCGTGGATGAGCCTTACAAGTTTGTGCCTCCCTACCGCAAACGCTGGTTTTCGTGGCTTTTTCGAATCTGGCTGCGGCCTTTTCTGCGTCGTCGCTACGGGCTGATCCAGTTTCATTACGAAGGACTGGATCATCTCCGGGACAGCCTCAAGGCCGGTCACGGGATCCTGCTCTGTCCCAATCACTCGCGGGACGCGGACCCGATGCTCATGGGGATGCTCTGTCGCAAGGTTCCCTGCCACGTCTTTTCGCTTGCCAGCTGGCATTTGTTTCGTCAGAGCCGTCTGGAGGGACTTGTCATTCGGCTGCTGGGCGGGTTCAGCATCTTCCGTGAGGGGCTTGATCGCGAGGCGTTGAACACCGCCGTGGAGATTGTGGCTGCCGCTGAACGGCCGCTTGTGATCTTCCCCGAGGGTGTGATTTCGCGTTCCAACGATCGTCTGCTGGGACTCATGGACGGCGTGTCCTTCATTGCCCGCACTGCTGCACGTCGCCGCGCCGCACTCCATCCGCCAGGTGAGGTTGTGATCCATCCGGTCGCCATCCGTTACCGACTCGTGGGTGACCTTGAACAATCCGTCGCTCCTGTGCTCACGCAGCTTGAACAGCGGACGTTCTGGAAAACCAACGAACATCTGCCGCTGCTTGCACGCATCCGCCTGCTCGCGCGTGCGTTGCTGGCCAGCCGTGAAGTGGAAATCTTCGGCGATTCCCGCAGCGGCCCCATGCGTGGTCGAATCCAGCAGCTGATGGACGCGGTGCTGCAGCCGTGTGAGCAGCGCTGGCTGGGCGGCCCCAGACAGGGTGATGCTGTCGGACGTGTCAAGGATCTGCGAACCGCCATCCTCGTCGAACTCCTGCGGGACAACCTGTCCTCCGCCGAAATCGCCGACCGCTGGCGCGCACTCACCAACTGCTACTACGTGCAGACTCTTTCGCTCTACCCCGAACACTACCTCGACGACGACGGAACCCACGGCACTTTGACGCCCGAACGCATCGCTGAAACCGTACATCGGCTGGAGGAAGATCTGACCGACCGGATTACGCTGCGACCGGAATGGAAAGTGGAGTTTCGCATTGGTGCTGCCATCCCTGTTGAAGTCGGCCGTCGTTCCCGCGAAGCTGACCCCACGATGCAGCAGCTACGCACGCAGATGCTGCAGCTGCTGGGAGTGGAGGACTGGTGGCCGCCGGAACCGCAGTCGTCGGTGCCGGGCGGTGCAGCGGGAGATCAGGCAGCACGGGCCGGGTGCTGAATCCGGCTTGATCGCTGCTCTGTGGCGGCGTTACGCCTCGATCAATCCCTCGCGAATGGCCCAGCGGCAGAGGTCCACGCGGTCCGCAGCTCCGACGACTCTCATGATACGGTGCTTGTGACTTTCGACGGCTTTTTCAGAGATTGCGAGTGCCTGAGCGACTTCGGCGACGCGACGTCCCTCTGCGATCCGGAGCAGCACATCCCATTGCCGGTCGGTGAGCTTTTCCATGTGAGTGCTGGCAAGGCAGTGAAATCGACCGTTGGCAGCCGTTTCGATGCGGCTGGCCAGATGTTCTGAAAGCACTGCCTGACCAGCAGCCACCTGAGTCAGCTGTTCGCTCAGACGACGCATGGTTTCTTCGCGGGAGAGGAGTCCAGTGACGCGATTGTGTGCGACGAGATCGAGTTGTCTGTCGGTCAGGCCGTCGGCGAAGACGGCCACTCGTGTCTCTCCCAGCCGCACCGCAAGTTCCGTGAAAATCTCACGCAGCGCCCGCACCACAATCCGCTCCCCCGCCAGCACGAGGGCCGGTCTTTGGGTGCGCATGGAGGACAGGAGGTCCTGGGCGGATGACACGGCGATGATGTTGCGGAAACCGCCGTAGGATTTGAGGCACCAGGCGAGTGATTCTGCGGTCAGACGATTACAGTCTGCAATGACTGCATCAGAACCTTCTCGGCCGAGTGGCTGCTCGTTGAAATCAAACGCTGCCTGCATGACTGAACTCCTGTCAAGGGTGGAACGGGAATACCTGGGCTGCCGCGGGAAGACCTGCTCTACTCTTCAGCACAGAGGTCTGCCCGTCAATGAGCGAGGTGGCTTGTAGTCGCGAAATCCGGTTGTTCTCGACAGGGATTTCCCGCACTCGATTGCGGGGTGGCTGGCTTTTCGGGCTCTCTGCCGGCGCGTAATTCCGCGGGGCTGCATGTTTCCCTGGAGACTGAATGGGTGCGCCCGCTGAAGCGGGCAAACACGTGTTCTGTTCAGCGGGCTGAGGCCGGGCCCAGTCTCATGGTGCGGGCCAGTTCGTCGAACAGGGCATCCAGCACGAGAGGCAGCGGTGAGTTGCCTTCGATGTGTCTGGACGCGAGCAGGACACGGTCCAGCAGGAGCGCCAGCAGGTCGGTGCCTGAGCGGACTCCGAGCCGCTGATGCAGGGGATCGGAGAAGTCTCCGGAAACCAGGCGTTTGAGTGCAGCATTGATGGCGTCGGCAACAAACCGCAGCAGCCACTGTGCGTGCTGTCGCTGTTCTTCCGCGCCCGCCGAAATCTTCTGCAGTTCTTCGGTGATCTGTCTGGAGACTTCGAGTGGCTTCATCTGATCGAACCGACCGAGTTCCCGGGCGACGAGGTCACGGAGCTGTCGAAGACCGGGATGCAGGAGTTGTCGGGCCAGCGTGAGGCTGCCTTCAGAAACCGCCGCCACTGCTGCGGCTTCGGCCGGGTCGGCCGTGAGTTGCTGGCTGAGCAGTACAGCCTGGACATCGGCGTCCGCAAGCGGGAAGAAACGAATGATCTGACAGCGGGAGCGGATGGTTGGGAGGAGCGAGTCGGGGCTGTCACAGACGAGCAGAATCAGGGCTTTTGCAGGGGGTTCTTCGAGAGTCTTGAGGAGAGCATTAGCGCCGTCGGCATTGAGTCGATGGGCGTTGTCAATCACGGCAACCCGCCGCGTGGAGGCCAGCGGGGCCATGGACAGTTCGAAACACAAACCTTCCCGGCCGCGTTTGTCGGGCGAGCCGGCAATCGCCGCCACGGGAATCTCTGTCTTGCCCTCGGGAAGTCCCACTTCAATATAGTCCGGCCATGTACCTGCCGCGAAGCTGCGACACGCCCGACATTCACCACAGGCTTCGATCTCACCGTCCGGACATTCGCGACAGAACACCGACTGGGCGAGCAGCCGTGCGAAGGCCAGCTTGCCGATTCCGTCTGCTCCCGCCAGTACGTAGGCATGCGAGAGACGGTTGCTGCGGACTGATCTGGCAAACAACGCCCGCTGTTCCTGATGCCCCCGCAGGGCCGACCACGCAGAACCCATCCATCCCACCCCGACGCAAACACTGACAGGCGATTTGTCTGAACGGTCCGGAGTCTGACAGATTTCTGTGAAAAGTCATCCCTGCCAGGTTTCGGAATACCCGGTCTGAGCGTCAGTCTGCGGCGGAGTGAGCGGATCTTCGTGAAACACCAGGAGTCGATTGAGTACTTCAGCGACTCCGGTGGCTGCACGGACAAGGTCAGTGATTCCGGCGTCGCCGCCGGACGAGCGGATCACGCCGTCGAGACAGAGTCCTTCGGGCGTGCGGCGGACGACTAAACGATCCACACGGAATCCACAGCAATCCGCCAGAATTCCTTTGACAATGGGTTCCAGTCCGTTCTCGCCAGCGACCGAGTTGACACCCACGGGAAACAATGTGCCAGGCATCGGCATCTCCTTTCACGCCCCGCGACACAGAGCAGCATATCCGGACAGCCGCTCCTGAACCAACCCGCGAGATGCTACCACTCCGGCAGCAGAACTCCAGATGAAGATTCGGCGGTTCGCAAAGAATTCGTGGAACACTGGCAGCAGAACACCGCCCGGGATTAACCCAAACACCCCAGACCTCCGTCTTTGGGGTGAAAGCGGGAACAGGACTGCCGCCCGGTCTTATCCTGCTGCCAGCGGAGCAGTATCGCAAAGGCCGTCAGTGCTGCTGTCAGCGGTGCTGTGCCGGGTTTCGGGCAGCGGTTCCCAGGCGGGGACTTCGAGGAGTTTTTCGACGACTTTTCGACGACTGCCGGTCGCTTCGTAGAGTTCGTTCTGTCGTCTGGCTCCGCTGTTGTGGGGGATACCGGAGACGGATTCAAGTTCTGTGAGGCACTGGAGTTCGCGTGCAGCGGGGCTCAGGCGCACAATCAGTTCATCCACCAGCTGCGGTACTGACCGCTGCTGAAAGTCACGGTAACTCACCAGAGACGCATCGGCCCCGTATCGAGTTGCCCGCCACTTGTTCTGTTCGACCATCATCGGATGGTACTCGGATTGAAACGTGCCTTCGTCGATATCATTTGAGATTGTGTGCACGAGGCATTGAATGAGGGAGGTGAGTGCGAGGACATGATCGAGTGAGGGGGGGACGTCACAGACGCGGACTTCGATGGTACCGAAGTGATGATGCGGCCGGATGTCCCACCAAATTTCGCGAATGGAGTTGATGAAGCCGGTTCCCATGAGATGTTTGACGAGCCAGACGTATTCGCTCCAGTTGCGCATCTGGTACGGCAGTCCTGCGGTTGGCAGACCTTCCATGATTTTTGAGCGATTGGACTGCAACCCGGTACTGCGACCTTCCCAGAAGGGTGAGTTGGCAGACAGGGCGAGGAGCAGCGGCAGGTAGTGCAGCATGCGGTCGCAGATCATCACTGCCTTATCACCTGAATCAACGCCGATATGCACGTGCAGGCCGAACGTGACAAGACGACGGACGATGTCTTCCATGAGTGTGACGAGACGATGATAGCGTTCGTGCACTGTGATTTTCTGGTGTCTCCAGGAGGAGAACGGGTGGGTGCCTGCCCAGAGCAGACGGATTCCCATGGGGTGCAGGACGGCTTCGAGCTGTGCGAGCTTTCTGCGGAGATCATCGCCGGCTTCAGTTACGGTGCTGCAGACTTTTGTGTTGATCTCGATGTAGCACTGCATGAGCTCCGGTTTGACGGAGTCGTGGAGGTGTTCCGGGAGTGCGGCCAGAACCTGATCAATACAGCTTCTCAGCGAGAGCTCACGTGAGTCAATCAGCTGGAGTTCAATTTCCACGCCAATGGTGGGGCGCGGATTTCCCGCGAAACGCATGACCGTCATGAAGCCTGCCTGCCTGCCTGCCTGCCTTTGGGGACCGTCCAGGGGACTGTGCTGCCTGACCGGGGCATCAGTCGGACGGTATGCAGTGCAGACATCCTGGACTGTAATGTGGTTCCTTGCAAGCTCAGACCCTGGAGTTGGCGTGATCCTCAGGCGCTGGGGGATTGCAGTGGAACCGCGGGCAGCGAGTTTTTCGGCAATTTTCTCCGTCGTCCCGACCGACCTGTTCACCATTTGCAGGCGCGGGCATTTCATGGGAAGATCCTCGGCGTCCGGTCCGTCCGGTCCGTCATTTGTCGGGAACCCGCCGTGATTTCCTATCGCACACTCAGGAAACTGGTCGGCGAGACCAGTCTTGAACGCAAATGCCGATTTCTCTTCGGCATCGCGTTGTTGTGTCTGATTACCACCAGTTTCTGGTGGTACGCATCGCTCACGCGCAGCATGGTTCAGCTCCAGCAGGTCGAAGCCGCGCGACTCATGGTTCCGCGGCTTCTGCAGCAGCTGCATTATACGCGTTTTCTGAAGCCTGCCGGCGAATCAGCCCCCGCCGCAGGTTCCGTTGATACCCCCGCGATGCTGCTGGATGCGTTCCAGAAATCCATGCCTGCGGTGACCGACCGAAGACCGTCGTGGGATCTGCGGCCTGTCACCGTGGCAGGCCAGGATGAGCACGAATATGAAGCGCGGCTGAAGTTCGAAAACCGGGAAAATCCCCTCGACGAACACTCGAAATTCCTCGAAAAAGGCGGCAGCCGATTTCTCTATTACTACGCAGCCATTCGCATGGAAGCCAACTGCCTTCTCTGCCACCAGCCTGACGGAGCCATTCGCAGTGCTTTGCCGAACGATCTGATGTCAGTTTTTAACCAGGCCGCAATGTCCGGAGGAACTCGCGTGGAAGCGAATCAGGACATCACCGGACAATTACCGGCCGATGCAGCGCTGATCGAAGCATTCAGCCAGCCACAGGAGCGACGCCCGCTCTACGGAATTGCCACGATCACGCTTCCCATGGACACTGTCGACAGCCAGCTGGCCCATAACCGTGCTGTGCTGCTGGCAACGGCCATTCTCACATCCTTCCTCGCCATGCTCGCCGCCTGGGCGATTGTGCGGTTCATCATCGTTCGCCCCGTTCAGCATCTGAAGGACGTGAGTGACGAAATTGCCCGCGGCAATCTGAACCTTCGGGCTGACATCAGCACCGGCGACGAATTTGAAGAGCTCAGCCATGCCTTCAATCGCATGCTGCGGCACATGATGACGGTCAACGACGAACTCCGCTCCCTCAACGAAAACCTCGATGCCAAAATTGACCAGCTGGCGCAGGCCAATATGGAGCTCTTCAATAACAATCGCCTGAAGGACGACTTCCTCGCAACCATCAGTCACGAACTTCGCACGCCGCTCAACAGCATCCTGGGGTTCAGCGACATTCTGCAGACGGCCCCCAATCTGGACGAGCGACAACGTCGCTATGTTTCCAATATCCAGACCTCCGGACAATCGCTGATGGTCCAGATCAATGATCTCCTTGATCTGGCAAAGATCGAGTCAGGGAAAATGGACATTCACCCGGGCGCGGTGCGACTGGAAGAAATTCTGGAGCTGCAGGTGCAGCAGATGCTGCCGCTCGCTGACCGCCGCCGCATCGACCTCCGCATGGATGCCCCGCGCCCCCGGCTGCCCGAACTCATTCAGGACCGCGGGAAGATCAGTCAGATCGTCAACAATCTGCTCTCCAACGCCATCAAATTCACACCCGAAGGCGGACGCGTTCGCGTGTCGTCCCGTATGCTCGATGCTGCCACCGTCAGTTTCAGTGTGGAAGACACCGGCATTGGCATTCCGCTGCAGGAACAGGAACACATTTTTGAAAAGTTCCGGCAGGGCTCCACCGCTCCAGGTGGTCGTGACCATACCACACGCGAATACGAAGGAACGGGGCTCGGGCTGTCGATTGTCCGCGAACTCTCAAGGCTGCTTGGTGGAGACGTCTCTCTCGTCAGCGAATTCGGCAAGGGCAGCGTGTTCTCTGTCAGGCTGCCTGTCGAAGTGCCGCTGCGAAAAGCCATTTCAGAACCCGCTCCGGAATCCCGACCACTGCCCTCCCCCCCAACCATCACCTCCTCAGACCTGCTCACAAACACAGCAGGCCCCGCCACCAACGCTCCGGCCCCTCCGCGACGAACACTGGATATCCAGACAATCGGAGGCAGTCGCTGAAGGCGGATTCGCGGGGCAGCGCCATGTCTGGATTGTCAGATTGCTGCCACTCATGCTGCGTCACTGAGTTATCGACTCCAGAAGCCGTGCCAACTCCTCGTTGAGTCGCTCGGCCCGCCGAATTTGCAGAAGGTCTTCGACGAGGAACACCATGGGGACGCCACGTGAGACTGCACCCAGGCACCGACGCCCGTGCTGATGCCCCTGCAAAGATCGGAAGGTGGTCTCTCACTTCGGCCCAGGCTTTCAGAGAACGGCCCTTCAGGCCTGAAAGGCCGTTTTCGAATAGCACGGGGTGTCAGCCCCAGGGCTCTACCTGGGCCCTCCGGGGCGGACTCACGGAACCTCGAACCTAGCGGTGTCCAGCTAATCCAGCGCCCCCTCCAGCCGCTCTGACAGTTCCCGCAACGCCTCCCGCAGTCTTTCCTGAAC
>CAZLOQ010000220.1:0-4289 GCA_964561125.1 uncultured Chitinophaga sp.
ATGGCGGTGCCTTGTCCGGTAAGCGTCAAGTGCCGACAGTCAGAAGGGTGCACGGCTTCGAAAGTCATTACTGCCGCCGATCTGGCTCAGGTGCTGATGAATCCAGGCACCACAGTCCGGATGCCGGACAAGTTCGCTGAGGGAGTCGAAGTCGGGCGGGAGCTCTTCGTGAGCGGTGGCCAGATGGGCAGCGACGGCGGCGAGCAGTCTCCAGGGTGAGGTTTGCCGGAGCAGTTGTCCCATGGGCCAGCGGCCTGTGGTGCCGGCATCAGCCAGGTGCTGCAGGAGGATGGGCACAAGACTCTCATCGGCCGCCCCGACGACAATCTGATCGGCGCGGAATCTGTCGTTATGAGCCGCGATTTCGGCAACCGCCTGGCGGGCCTGTTCGAGCGGATTGAGGCTGATGCGGCAGGCAGCGCGGGGCAGATCGAGGCGTTGCTGTTCCCAGTACTCCGGTCGCAGCCCGCCATATTCATCGAAGCCTTCGGCATGCGAATCGTCGGCATGAATGAGGGCCGTCACGCGGTCGGCCACCTGATCCAGCATGCGGCAGACCACGCGACTGATGTCGACGGTCGCGAGGAGGAGGATGTCGCGGTCGGACCGGCATTCGCGGCGACGCACCGCTTCAAGCCTTGCTGTCTGCTGGTCCCAGAGATCCAGCTTGTCCATGCAGCGATGGTATTCGCGCTGGAGCCGGGCGAGTGCCTGCCAGCGTTCGGCTTCGGCGGGTGGGCCGTCTGTCTTCAGTCGGCGGACAACTGTTTCGAAGTCACTGTCTTCTGCCGCCAGTTCACGATGCTGACTGCGGAAGGTGGTGCAGAGCGCCGTCCATGCGCCGATGGCATCGGGGTCGAGGGCATGGGGCAGTGCGGCGGCCAGAGCGGAGTGCGGCAGTGAGAACAGAGCCTGGCGCCAGACAAGCAGCTGGGTGAAGTCATCGGCGAAGGGTTTTTGGGGGGAGTAGAGCAATTCGGGAAAGACGGCAAAGGTGAGGATTCGCGGGGGACGCAGGCCCGGGAAACGCTGGCCCGCGCGCTGGACAAGCAGTTCCAGCAGCCGCCGGGCCGCACGCGCCCCAGGGACGACGACGTAAACGGATGACAGGTCAAGCTCGTTCCCGGCTGCGTACCGCGCGATGAAGTAATCAGTGGCAGAAACCAGGGCTGGCTGGCGGCTGCCCAGAAAATGGCGTTTGATTCCCATCGGATGGACTGTCCTTGCAGGAGAATGGCTGGCAGAACGGGAGAATGGCTGGCAGAAGTGGTCGCCTGGAGGCCAGGGAATACGTCTGAACTATCGCGAATGTCCCCAGAGGAAAGCAAATGAGCAGACGGGAATAAAACGCTGGCAGGGCTCTGCAGCATGCACCATCACATGCGGGGTTCACCACAATTGGTTCCGGCCTGGGTTTGGCTCCGGCCACAATTGGTTCCGGCGAAGACGTGCAGGCTTGCCACTTCTCCCCTTTTCATTCCTCCACTATCATCCCTCGTCAAACCTGCATTCCACCTTCCCGATATGCCCGCAGAATCCCATCGTATCCCCGCAAAGGACGGCGCAGTGGCCAGACGCAAGACTTCAGGTCCCGCAAATTCCTCTTCACTCCCCGCAGCCGAGGACGGTGTCGGCGGAGTGCAGTATGTGCCCATCAGCGACGAGACGCGCCGCCGATACCTCAATTACGCACTCTCCGTGATCACATCCCGCGCCCTGCCCGACGTCCGCGATGGGCTCAAGCCCGTGCAGCGCCGCATTCTCTACGTGATGTACGATCGGCTGCGGCTCCTTGCAGATGCCAAGACCTGCAAATGTGCCAAGATCTGCGGCAACACCACCGGTTCGTTTCACCCGCACGGTGAAATGGCCGTCTATGATGCTCTGGTACGCATGGCTCAGGATTTCACGCTTCGCTATCCGCTCGTGGCCGGCCAGGGCAACTTCGGTTCAATCATCGGTCTGCGCGCTGCCGCGGGGCGCTACACGGAGGCCCGACTTTCGCGGCTTGCCGAAAACCTGATGACCGAGCTGCGGTTCAACACTGTGGATATGCGGCCAACCTACGACGCTGCAGACGAAGAACCAGTGGTGCTCCCGGCCCGCTACCCGGCACTGCTCGTGAACGGTTCCGCCGGAATCGCCGTGGGGATGGCGACCAACATGCCGCCGCACAATCTGGGCGAAGTGATTCGCGCCGCTGTGCACCTGATTGAACACCCCGAAGCCTCCACCGCACAGCTCATGCGGTACATCAAGGGCCCCGACTTCCCGCTCGGTGGCCGTATCGTCACAGATCGTGCTGAACTTCGCGAAATCTATGAAACCGGACGTGGATCCATTCGCATCCGCGGTGAATGGAAATTTGATCGGGACGGCAAAAAGGAAAATCCCTCGCGCATCCTCATTTATTCCATCCCTTACGGTGCCACCACCGGAACACTGATGACCGAAATCGGTGAAATTATCGCCGCCCGCAAACTCCCCCAGCTCGAAGCGGTCAATGATGACACCAACGAAGAAAACGGACTCCGCATCGCCCTCGATCTGAAACCCGGTGCCGATCCTGAGGCCGTGATGGCCTTTCTCTTCCGACACACCTCACTGGAACAGAACTTCGGCTACAACGCGACCTGCCTCATACCAGCAGAGCGCGGGCAGACTGTCCCGCGAGTGCTCAGCCTCAGGGAACTCCTGCAGTACTTCCTTGACTTCCGCATGACGACCGTGCGGCGGCGTCTGGAGTTTCAGCTGGAACAGCTCCGCAGGCGAATCCATATCCTTGAAGGCTATGCCATCGTCTTCGACGGCCTGGAACGTGCCCTGAAGATCATCCGTGCCAGCAGCGGCAAAAAAGACGCCGCCGAAAAACTCATGGCCGAATTCAGCCTCACCGATGTCCAGACCGACGCTATCCTTGAACTTCAGCTCTATCGCATTTCAAAACTGGAAATCAACAAAATCCGCGAAGAGCTCGCCGAAAAACAGGCCGAAGCCGCGAAGATCGAAACCACGCTCAAATCCACCGCACGCATGTGGAAGCTCATCACCAGTGAACTCGAAGAAGTCGCAAAGGACTTCGCTGACAACCGCCGCAGTGAACTCGGGTCAACAGAAGAAATCGTGGAGTTTGATCCGCAGGCCTATATCGTCCGCGAAAACACAAACGTTGTGGTCACTAAGGAAGGCTGGATCAAACGTGTCGGACAGCTCAGCAGCATCGCACGCACACGCGTTCGCGAAGGTGACTCCGTACTCACCGTGGCCCCCGGAAGCACGCTTGATCACGTCGTTTTTTTCTGCTCAGACGGCGTCGCGTACACTCTGCCGATCGATCAGATTCCCATCTCCTCCGGCTACGGTGAACCACTCGCCAAACGCGCCAAACTGCAGGACGGAGTGACTGTCGTCGCGGCCATCACAACCGATCCGCGTTTCGTTCCTGATCTCAAAGCCACGGGCAATGACACCGGAATCACTCTGCTGGCAGCCACGCGCTCCGGACAGATCCTCCGACTGCCCTTCGAATTCTTCCGCTCCCCGTCCACCAAAGCCGGGCGGAAATACTGCAGACCCGGCAACGACGATCAGGTCGCAGCCGTCGAACTCGTAAGAGATGCTCAAACGGTTTTCCTCGCTTCAAAAAAAGCCAGAATTCTGCACTTCCCCATCGAAGACGTCCCTGTGCTTTCAGGAGCCGGCAAGGGAGTTCGCGGCATCAAACTTGAACCCGACGACGAACTCCTCGGCTTCGTCCAGCTCACTCGCCCCAGCGACTGCCTGCGAGTCAGAAACGACAACGACAGTGTGCTCAGCTTCGGACAGACAAAGTACCAGGTCAGCTCGCGCGGAGGACGCGGTATCAAAACCAGCTCCCGCACCGGTTTTGTGGAAATCCTGCAGCCGGAAATTCAGCTCGTCGACTGGACCGAACTGGGGGGCGTGAGCGAGTCGTGAGGGGGGCAGTGGGCAGTGATCAGTGGGCAGTGCTGAGTGGTCAGGTTGGGGGGCACGGCGGCAGAGGAGGGAAATTCGAGCGGGGAGCGTGAGGGAGTCGGGCGAAGCACTTCGCTGCAAAGCCAGATGGAAGTGCAGTTTGCGTCTCAAGGTGCCATGCACCTTTGATGTCGTTGCGAGGCGCCCCGCGGCTGAGAAGCTGACCTTGCTGGGGGGGGGGGGGGAATGATCAGCCTACCGCTGTCGATTCAGTAAATACGGGAGTGCCGGCGGTCCGGGGTGGCTTGGTGGGGGGGGGGGGGCCCTACTTGGGGGAACCCGCCGGGCCCTGG
>CAZLOQ010000220.1:4299-9001 GCA_964561125.1 uncultured Chitinophaga sp.
TCGGGATAGGGGGGGGGCCGGGGTGGGGGGGGTGGGTGGGGGGGGGGGGGGGGTAATTACTGATGGAGTCAGCAGGTGCATGGCGGTACCCTTGCCGGGAGTGCTGCGGACGTCGATGCGTCCACCTGCCTGAACAACGAGTCCGTAGACGGTGGAGAGTCCCAGTCCGGCACCTTTCCCGACAGAGCGGGTGGTGAAGAATGGGTCAAACATCCGAGCCTGCACTTCCGGGGTCATTCCGCAGCCTGTATCGCAGACACTGAGGAGCACTGAGGGCTGTCCGGCGGCGGGAAGTCCGGGTTCTGCGGCGTCCGTTGCCTGCAGATTTCGAGCACGAAGGTGAATGAGTCCGCGACCATCCATGGCATGTCTGGCGTTGAGAATCAGGTTGGCGAGGATGAGTTCGAGGTGTCCGGGGTCAACAAGGACATCGGCCAGCGTCTCGTCGCAGCTCCAGCGGATCTGTATTTCATCGCCTCCGGCATGTTTCAGCAGCTTCAGCGCGGCCGGGATGACCGTGGCAAAGTTGACTTTCACGGGAGTGCCTGGCTGGAAGCGGGCGAAGGCCAGCAGTTGTTTTGTGAGTTCAGAGGCGCTCCGGCCTGCATGGCGGATGTAATTCAGATTTTCAACGGCAAAAGGATCCTTTGCGAAGTGCACAAGGAGCACATCTGCGAATCCGAGTACGACCTGGAGCATATTGTTGAATTCGTGGGCAACACCGCCGGCGAGTGTTCCCACGGTTTCCATGCGTTGCGCGTCAGCCATGCGGGAATCCAGTTCCCGGCGTTGCTGTTCGTTGACGCGTTGCTGAGTGATCTCGAGCATGAAGGCAAAAAAACCGGCAACCTGGCCCTGCTGCCGGAGTGGCCGTTGAAAGAACATCCATGCTCCAAGTCCCAGCTGTTCCATTTCAGCGTTTGTTTCGAATTCGGCTGCTTCGCCGGCGAGCGCACGTGTAATCGACGGCTGCAGGAATTCGTGGATGACCGGGGGGACAAATTCTTCCGATCTGAGTCCCAGAGGAGAGCTGAACGACGGTCCGTTGACTTGCTGCAGCAGCTGGAGCATGGCGGTATTGGCAAACTGGCAGCGTTCGTGGGAGTCGATAAACAGCAGCGGTCCGGGCAGGGTATCGGCAAGTACACGGATGCGTTCCTCATGCTGCCGCAATTCCTGTTGCGCCTGCCAGCGTTCTGTGACGTCCTGCAGGACTGCCAGGCGTCGGTGCATTTCATCAGCTTTCCTGACGACGGGGGCCAGAGCCAGCTGGACGCAGCGCACACGATCCTCGCCATGCGTGACGAAGTACTCACCCGGACCAAAGTTACTGATCTCGAGCTGACTTTTCTCCGCATTCGCATCTGTTTCCGCATTGGTTGGGGCCTTTAGCAACAGCCCCTGAAGGTGCAGCTGCTGCAGTTCCGGTTCTGATGCTGCAAGAATTCGGCAGCCCTCCGGGTTGACGGCGATAAATCGCCCGGACTCTGCATCCAGCAGCCCCACCCCCACCGGAATCTGCTCGTAAATCGTACGTGTGCGGAGTTCACTGACTGCCAATTGTCGCTGCGCATTCTGAATTTTTTCAAGATCCCCCTGCATCTGCAGATTGGCTGCGTTCAGCGCCTGAGATTTCTCTTCCAGCTCACCGATGAGTCGGCCGTGTGTCAGAGTCAGTCTCCAGACGCTGAAGGTACTGCCGCCCAGCATGAGCAGACCGAGGGTGCTGAAGAAAAAGATTTCCGGCGGAAAGAAGCTGAACCAGCCATCGCGGGGCACGGTCAGAATCTCCCAGATTTGTCCGGGAAGCGTAAGCTGAGTGCGTATGGGGTACAGCTGAAGCAATCCCTGCGTACCGGCCAGGTGCTTGCCATCCAGGGTAAAGATTTCCCAGAGGACCGGGAACTGCTCAGTCAGCAGCGAATTCTCCTGCATCAGCAGGTCAAGGTCGTGCTCCGCAACGAGCACTCCGAAAGCGGGGTCTTTATGGGGCAGGCGAAATGTTGCTGTGAGCAGGATTGTGTTCGTTCCGGAGTCAGACAGTACGGGACCGAGGATCGCGGGGATTGCAGATCCGTCGACGCTGTCACTTCCGGGGAGTTGGTTGAAGTTCAATCGAGTCCCGTCGGGAAATGTTCCGGAGGTCGGCCTTGTGTTTTTCGAGGAAAATGCACGAACCTGACCATTGATGAATACGCTGCCGGAGCAGCTGGCGGCTTTCTGCTTGAAGAGCCGACTCAGCAGAGATCGGGAGACGCTGTTGAGCAGGAGATCACTGGGTTCGGACTCCGAGAATTGTTCCAGATCTTCGGCCGCCTGCCTCAGCAGAGTATGAGACTGCCAGAGAGACGTGCCGATTGCATTGGCCTGATGCCCGGTATCGATCGTAAATGTCTGGATAAAGCCGGCCTGAGCACGCAGGACCTGCAGCACGATCACCGGTATCCAGATAAACAGGAGCAGCACGGAGGTGACGATGGCGTTGCGGAAGGCGAGCCAGCGCGTTGTTCGGTTGGCCGTGTGCGGGAACAGATTGAGTCTGGTGAAGCTGAGCAGGCGCGGCGCGAGTCGCCGCAGGGCGCCGTCGCGTCGCATGGTGACCTCAGACGAAGAAATAGGTGGACTCAGCGGTGGTGCAGAGCAGCCTGCGACGATCGTCTGCGGAGAGGAACGGCATGTGGTCGATTACGAGTGCGAGGGATGAGGCATAAGTGCTGGGGGCGGTGATCTGGTACGGCGAATCACTGGCCCACATGAGCCGATCAGGGCCGAAATCATTGAGGAGTCGCCGAATCATCGGGATGAGTTCGGTGTGGGGTGGCTGTTTGCTGCCCAGCGCGTAGCAGGCGGAGATTTTCACGCGAACGTGCGGGTATTTTGCGAGCGAGCAGAGGGATTCCAGATCGGTATCTGAGACGGTACCCGTCATGCCAATGCGGGCAAAATGATCGATAACGACCGGCGTTTCCGGATAGCGGGCACACCATTTGCCGACAGTTTCAAGCTCCCAGGGATTGATCAGGCAGCAGATGTTCTGTCGGGTGGTCGCGGCCGTTTGCCACATGAGTTCCATGCCGGGGCCGGTGAGCCAGTCTTTGCGGTCTTCGCGGGCACCGATGCGGAATCCGGTGACTCCAGTCTTCAGCAGTTCGCGCATCCGGACATCAACATTCGGGAGCAGATCATCGAGCATTGCCACAACGCGAAATGTCTCGGGGCGATGTTTCCACGCGTCGATAAGCAGGGAATTGTCGAAGCCGTGATAGGGATAGTGCTGAATGAGCACTGCGCGGCCGACGCCGTGTGGCCGGGCGATCCCGAGCAGTTCGTCAGCAGTGAAGCTTTGTGGTTTGAGAACTTCGATGCCCTGGCCCGCTCGCAGCGGGTAGCGAGCGATATCCGTGGTCCAGATGTGCGAATGGGCATCAATCCAGGGGGTAGTGTCGTCTTCGGCGGAGGCGGAGGTGACGAGGTATCCCAGAGACACGGCCCCGGCAGACGTGAGCATTGTGCGGCGGCTAAGTTCTGCTGATCCACTCATGGCAAGGCTTTCTTTGGAGATCTGTCCGGCGTTCACCGGACGCTGGCGGGTTCCGCGCAGATTCAGCGACGGTCTCACAGCGTGCCGGCTCACTTTACCTGCAGCAGTTTGCTGACAAAAGGGGTGATATCCGCTGCGTAGGTAAAGGCTTCTTCCTTTCCTTCCTGCAGCAGACTTTCATCGAAGCGTTTGGCGAGTTGCCCGTCGCGGCCGTAGACGTAAACGGCGGGGATCGATGAGAGTTCACGAGCGGCGAAAAAGGCATCGGAATCCTGAGTGCTGAGCAGGTTGGCGAAGGTGGCCTTCTGTTTCTTCAGGAATGTCTCGACCCGGGGACGATAAAATTCAGCAGGCTTGCCGGGGATGCCTACGTAGTCGATGTTGAAGCTGATGCAGATGACATCGCTGCCATGTTCCTGATGCAGTTTGACCAGCCCGGGAAATTCCTGCATGCAGGGGGCGCAGGAGGTGGACCAGACATCCACCACAACGACTTTCCCACGGTGCTTTGCGACAAGTGTTTCCACGTCCTTCCAGGTCCCTGCAGTCAGCTTGACCGGGTCTGCTGCGGCTGTTCCTGCAGCCTCATCGGGAGTCGCGGGTGCAGAGAACGCCGGCGGCAGGAGCGCGCCAGTCGTGCACAGCAAAAGAGCAGCCAGCATATGCAGAAGCCGAACCATGGTAAGCTCCGTGGAGTCTGTAAGAGATGAGGTCAGCGCACTTTATTCCAGTATTGCAGAAAAACGGACGGCTGACCAGCGAACGATCGAGTCGACAGAGGAACTGCAGCGAGTTATACTCTGACAACTCTGCTGGCAGACGGAACCGGCGGGCTTCAGCCCAATGCCACCTGCTTTCAGCGGAACGGCGCAAGCCGTCCGGTGTATGGATGCTCGAATTTCCTGTCGTTACCGGACGGCTCGCGCCGTACCGCTTCTATTTGCAGCCGAAAGTAGGTGGCATTGGGCTTCACCCCCCGGTTTCCCCTGACTGAATCAGGCGGCAGGCATCTTGTCCGGCTGCAAATCGACACGTTATAAGCCGAGGGCTGATGTCCTGCTGCTGAGCGTTCGATTGAAACGTGCGGTCTGCGAAGATCGCTCCCTTCCGAAAATCTCCCGCTGCACTGGCTCCGCATGATCGCTCCAACCACACACGACT
>CAZLOQ010000221.1:0-8983 GCA_964561125.1 uncultured Chitinophaga sp.
GGCCAGTCGTTCACCGTAGATGGCATGATCGTGGCGGCTACGGCCGTGTAGTAGCAGGTTCTCAGGTCGGAAGAATTCAAGGCAGTCTGCAGCAGTTCAGTCATCAGCTTCTGAGCGGTGACTTGATCCTGCAGCCTGCGGGCCACGAGCATCCGCTGATAGAGACGCTCTGGCTCGACCGGTTCCCGGAACTCAACTGATTCCCGAAAGGCCAGATCATAAGACGCAGCCGCCTTCTGGAACTGCCCTGTGGCAGCCAGGCACCAGGCCAGTTCAAGGCGTGCAGTGTGAACAATGAGCAGATTTGCGACGGCCTTTTCAAGGACAGGAATGGCTTCCTCAGCTCTCCCCAGCTGCCGCAGCAGACTGCCCTGCAACGCATCGGCAAGACCGGGCGGGACCCCACGCTTTATCGCCTGTTCAACTGCTTCGAGTGCGTCCTCGAGTCGGTCCTGCTGATTCAGTTCCGCCCCGAGCTCATACCACGGAAGCCCGCCGGCATCTTCCGACTGACAGGCCAGATTGTAGAGACGTACCTTCAGCTTCTCGTCGGTCGTCAGCCGGGCGCCACGCAGATGCAGAGCCGAGGCATTAAAGTAGTCCGCAGCCAGACCAATGGCAGCAACTTCCCCGTCCGCAGATAACGGTGCTGTCGAGCCACTCTCTGTCATCTCCATTCCCGTCTGGAGGCTGGCAAACGCGACGGCAGCCTCTGCGGAGGGAAACTCGTCGAGGTCGATTGAAAAAGAGAAATCCTGGGTGGAGCGGTCAAGGATGCGCTTCGTCAGCAGCTCAGAGACCCTCGAATCCGGCTCAAGCTCGCGGAGAGCAGCCTGCAAAGCGGTCACGCTGCCGGCGGCTGCCGTTGCGATCAGCTTTCGTCCGTCGGCAGAGAATCTCAATTGCGGCCCGCTGATACCTGTGGAGGGAAGTTTCAGTCTGGGCGTCACGGCCAGTCCTGAGCGGATGTCCCGGATTCTGATGGAGCCTTCGCTTTCGGCAGTGGCCAGCAGCTTCCCGTCCGGGCTGATAACCGCGCTGGTAACATGACTGTTGCCTGTCTTGACACTCGCCGCGATCTGCCATTCATTGCCGGCGCCTGCGGGCTGCAGCTGCACGACCTGAGCTGTTCCGTCACCCAGCCAGACAGCGAGTGTCGCCGGAGCACCGGGCTGCTGGAGTTTATCGCTGAAGAATGCGGCACCCTCGACATCGGGAGCCGCTCTGAGTCGCTGACCGATCTGTTGCCAGGTCCGCGTGTTCCAGACACTGACGTCATCCCCGTTGGTCAGGGCCAGCATTTCGCCGTCGGAGCTGACGTCCAGCATTCTGAAAATCTGGCGATCGGCTGTGACAGGAGTGACTTCGGGTGTGAGCTCCGGCGGCTGGATCCGAAACAGTCGACCATCGCGGCACCCGGCATAAAGGCTGTGGGGTTCGGCAGGATTCCAGACGATTTGATCGGGGCGATCGAGTTCCACTGTCTGCAGGCGCCGGGTCGCCAGCTCGACCAGACACAGCAGATTGCCCTGCGACCTTGCCAGATGCACCGCGAGCCATCTGCCGTCCGGGCTGAAGAGCAGTTCTGTGGGACAGCCGTCGAGCTGGAGCGGGCCAGCGAGCGGGGCAGACTGCAGGGTGCTGAACAGACTGAGCTGCCCTCCCTTTCCGGGCGTGTAGCCAGCGATGGCCAGCAGATCTTCCCGTGATGAAAACTGCAGCAACTCGGCCGGGTGCGGCGCCTGCCAGTTCGGAGCTTCTTCCGGGCGGTTATCGGAGTGCATCAGCTGGACTGTGTTTTCAGGTCGGACGACTGCCAGCCAGTTCCCCGAGGCGCTCCAGCGACTGCAGTCTGCTGCTGCTGCCGCAGCTGCGGGGCTGAATACGCCTGCAGTGGGCAGCTGCCAGATACGAGCGCTGCCCTGGGAATCGGCGGTGAGCAGTTCGGATGTGCCGGGCAGAAAATGTGCCGTGGTGACCGCAGCACTCAGCTGCATCTTCTGCATGGCAGGCTTACCATCCCGGAGATTCCAGAGTGTGCAGGCACCGTTGAGATCAGGCACAGCCAGCAGACTGCCATCACTGCTGTAGCTTAACGCGGTGACTTCACCGGAAGCGGGCAGTGGATCCCCGGTTGGAAAGCCGGTGGCTGCATCCCAGCGTTGCACGGCGATGGCTCCGGCGGCAGTGGCGAATTCTTTTCCATTCGGAGCGAAACTGATGAATCCCGATTGCCGGCCGAATTCGTCCACGGCGGGTTCCGCGAGCTGGGGTGGACGGGGGGCTGAAACGGGGATTCCGGTGGCCGTGTCGAGCAGGGCATGGGCACCGGAGGCAGACGCTGTGACTGCCCGCTGACCGTCCGGGCTGAAGACGAGCGAACAGTACTCGTCGAATGGAAGTGCGGGTGAGGTCCACAGCGTCTGCAGTGTCTGTGCATCGAGGCAGGCTGCTTCAGAGTTGTTCGCATCTGTCACCGTGGAGACATGGATGATGCGTTTTCCGTCCGGGCTGAAAGCGACCGCCGTCAGTGCTTCCGGAACGGTTGCTGTGTGAAGCACTTCGAGGGTTGAGGGGTTCCGTAGTTCCAGCAGTCCTGAGCGCATTCCTGTAATCAGAGAGTTTCCATCCGAAGCCAGATCGAGCACCAGCGGTAGTCCGGCTTGAGTTTGATCCATGCTGGTGGCAACCTGGACACTGCCAAGTCGTTTGCCATCTGACAGGTCCCACGATTCAAGAAAGACGCTGTAATTTCGTGAAACCACGACAGCAACCAGCTTTTGGCCGGCGTCATCGAGTGTGAATCCAACAATCCGGCCGGTGGGGGTGACGGGGCCTCCGTTGCAGCGCAGGGCGCCTGTTCGCGGATCGACGGTCCGTAATCTGCCAGCAAAGAGCAGGACTGACAGCTGTGCGTCCGGCGTTGTTTCGGCCTGCAGAACCGGGAGTGGACCCCTCAAGCCGGGAATGAATTTTCGCACGCGTGGGGCAGTCCGGGTGGCTGTATGGAATCGCATTTTGTGGGTTTGCAGCAGATCCTGAGCGGCGGGATCACCGGGGAGGCTCGATTCGGCCACCTTCCAGGCCGTGGCCCAGGCGAGAGCAGCCTGAGTGTTGTCGCCGGATTCAGCTGCGTTTTCGCCCTGAGCGATCAGGTTGTTGATCTGTCGAGTCTGCAGTTCGCGTTGGGAAGATTGCAGTTGAGTTCCCACAGACTGCAGTTTCCGGCTGTCCTGTTCCTGCTGACGCTTCCCATCCGCCATCTGCTGTCGGTATTCCGACGACTGGATATAGAAGAACAGCAGCAGGATGCAGGCCAGGGCTGCTGCGACGAGGCTTATGGAGCGGAACGGGTGAGCTTTCACCGGCAGGTAGATGCGGTTGTTCCAGATTCGGGTGGCCCAGCCTTCACCAACGGCCTGGCCATCCAGCCAGCGTTCGAGGTCCAGTCTGAGTTCAGCGATGGATCGATAGCGGATGGCGGGATCGGGGCGCAGGCACTTGAGGCAGATATATTCGAGGCCGCGAACATGCATTCGTCCTCTGGAACTGGGTGGCGGCACAGGCAGCGGAGGTTCCTGACGCCGCAGGCTGCCGACCATCTCCCGGATACGATCGCGTTCACCGGCATCCCGGTGACTCTGCTGAAACGGCCGCAGATCGCAGAGAATGACATACAGCATCACTCCCAGCGAGTACTGATCGGAGGCCGGTGTGGCGTTTTGAATTCCGAGGAACAATTCGGGGGCCATGTAGCCGAAAGTTCCGAAGATTTCCCCTGTGGCGGTCAGCCGCGAATGCTCAACATGGTCCTGGGAATCCAGCATCGGGACGGAGACGCTGCCGGAGCGTTCGCTGGCAAGGGCTTCATCAAACACACCGGCCAGGCCAAAGTCTCCCAGCTTGGGGTTACCCTGTTCATCAAGCAGGATGTTTTCCGGTTTGATGTCCCGATGGAGGAGCCCCGCGGAGTGCAGATACTCGACGCCAGTGCAGACCTGCGCCAGCTTCTGAACGGCCTGGCGGAGAGTGCCGTCGGTCGGTTTTGAGCGGGGATTTGTGTCCAGCCACTGCTGAAAATTGCCTCCTGACAGGAATTCAGTCACCAGATAATGCGATTTCAGGCCCTTGTCGCTGGTGACAATACCAGTGTCGATGACCTGCACCACATGTAAGTGTCGGTTTCTGGCGGCCGTGCGCACTTCCTGTGCAAAGCGACGAATCACATCGGGTTTGTGGAGCACTTCCGGCCGGAGAACTTTGAGGGCCACGGTGGCATCGAGTCGGGAGGAATGGGCTCGATAAACGCTGCCAAAGCCGCCGCCTCCGAGGTATTCAAGGATGACGTAGCCGTCGATTTCCGGCCAGTTGAGCGGGTCCCGGGGGTCTGGTCGGGGAGCGACTGCACTGGCAGGCGCTGGGTTCAGCCGAGGCGGGGCGGGGTTTGAACTTTCGGATGAACTGGCGGCTGAACTGGCGTTTTCAGCGGCGTCAGGGGGGCGCATACCAGGCGCGGGTGGAATGAATTGTGCCGAATCACCGCCTGTCCCGGCATCGGCATCGGAATCGGAATTCTGGCTGACCATGGGCTGGCTCCATTAGCATGTTGTCGGCGGGATGCATCATGGGCTGCTGGTCAGTTGTGTGACGACCGTGGCAGATTTTCCGGAAATTTTTTTGAAGTCGTGTCGAGACGAGCGTGGCTGGAGGCTTCATGGTTCCGGATTGATGTTTTCAACAAGGAGAAAATTACCGATTTCTGCTGTGAGTCGTCGTTCGAGGTCGGGCCAGTCATTCAGCAGCATGCGGGCATCTTCGGTGAACTGATCAGCTTCCGTACACACGGCTTTGATTTGCTCGGGTAGGTGCCCGATTTGGCCTGGAGCAGCTGATTTTGCTGCGAGTTGTCGGCCGACGAGGACTCCAATGGCATTCATGCTGTTGCCGGGTTCCAGCTGGTGCAGGGGGATGGCGGGTTCCTGGGCGGCCACCTCAACGGCCTTGCAGAATGCCTGCCGCGCGTGGTCGTGACTTCCGGCCAGACACGCAGCAACTGTCAGGCGGAGCAGCTGTATGCAGGCTGTGATTCGGGCTTCGCGGCGACTGGGATCGCGATGATGTACGGCGAGGTAAATGTCGGAGGCGGCCTGCAGATGCTGAACACAGGCGGGCAGGACTGCTGCGTCCTCGTTGCGCTGGAGGAGATACATGAGTGTTTCGGCCTGGTTACCGTGCCCCCGGCCAAGCTCCTGCTGATAGCTCAGCACGAGGGGGGATCGTTGAGCCAGTCGGCTGGCCAACTGCAGGCCCTGCTCGCCGAGGGTCAGGGCATCCTGCATGCGGCCGACGGACCGGAGAGACATCAGTCCATTGAAAGAGATCCTGATGAACTGCTGGATGGCCGCTTCTCCGGCCTGTTCGTCGTCAACGAGCGTCTGCAGGGCGTTGAGAGCTTCGGTCTGAGTGGCGATGGCGAGCGGAGCATTGCCGGCTTTGTACTGGTAGAGGGCGAGTGAGCCCTGTGCGCGGCGGAGTTCGACTTCGGACGACGGTCCGGGAAACTGCTGCAGCACCTGTTCCCGCAGGCGGATCTCCTGCTCCGCTGAAGATTCTGCAGCCTGCACTGCTGCCTGTCCTGTTTTGCGGTCACGACCGATTGTCTGGCTGTAGATCAGGTAGTGCCGCCTGCTGCGGCGTCGTTCCAGATCGGCGTGGAGGGTGAGCAGTTCCGGAGCGTGCGGGGGCGCGGCGGCAAGACGTTTTTCCAGCAGTTGCAGCCAGCGATCGGCAGCCGCGCCATTCCGGGAATCCAGCTCGATATCTGCAAGCAGCCCCGCCACCGAAAGGTACTCCTGTACCAGAGTGGATCTGAAGTCAGAGAAGTCGGTAACGCACTCATCACCAGCTTTCAGGAGGAGCCTTCCCACGCGGCGAGCCTGATGAAGTTCTCCGGTTTGCTGAAGGATCTGTACCAGTTGCGACAACCGCCCCTCCAGCAGTTCCCGCTTCTGCAGCGGGCCTGTGTCCGACTCGAGAAACCTGCAGCAATCGTCGGCCAGGTGACTCAGTAACAGCGACCGCAGCTGTTGTGCCTCAGACTTATCCGCAACTCCCTCCGCCGTGGTCAGCGTGGCCAGTTTCGTCAGAGTGCCAAGAATGAACCGGAGCAGCTCCTGCACCTGCCCGAGTGCATGCCTCTTCTGGCTCGCCTCGACATTCAGCTGATGCACGATCTGCAGGGACTGCCGCAACTGCTCCTCGGAATCCCCCTGTCTCTCCAGCAGCACTGAGTAGTGATAGATGATCATTGCGGTGAACCAGCCGGCGCAGACAGCAAGCAGAGATCGCAACGGATGCTGATGGACGGGGCGAATCAGTCGGGCATTCCAGAGCTCGGTCAGCAGGCCGCCACCAGGCCTTTCTCCGCTCAGCCAGCGTTCGAGGTCTCGAGCCAGTTCCGACACACCTGCGTAACGCTGTGAGGGATCTGCCTGCAGACATCGCAGACAAATCCTCTGCAGATTCCGGCTGCGGACATGCCCGCGAAGAGCGGGATTCGGGATTGCTGATGCCGGTCGCCCCTGCCGCAGCAGCTGAAGTTCCTCCACCAATCGCAGCCGTTCCTCCGGGTCCCCGCTGAATCGCTGGCGCGGCCGCAGCCCGCAGATCAGTTCGTAAAGAATCACTCCCAGGGCGTACTGGTCCGAAGCCGGCCCTGCTCGCTGGCTGCTGAGCATCAGTTCCGGAGACATATAGCAAAGTGTGCCCAGCAGCTCGCCATCTTCGGTCATTCTCGACAGATCCGGGGCAACCAGCCCGGGAGCATTCAATGAGGCGGCTTCGCCCGCTGGTGCTTCGCGGGCATACACACCGCAGAGACCAAAGTCGCCAAGCTTCGCATTGCCGTACTGATCCAGCAGGATGTTCGCTGGTTTGATATCACGGTGCACCACGCCCATCTCATGCAGCGACTGCAGGCCACTGCAGATCTGGAGCAGTTTTCTTACACCCGCAATGAGTTGCTCACACGAGGAGGAGGTCCGCGGATGGGTCTGCAGCCAGTCCCGCAGCGTCCCCCCCGACAGGTACTCGGTCACCAGAACCGCAAAACGAGCCTCTCCAGCCACAGAAAGCACATCTGAATCCAGAACCTGCACAACGTGAGGATGACGATTTTGTGCGGCTGCGGATACTTCCTGGGAAAACCGCTTTGACAGATTCAGGCATCCATCCTCGGGAAGCCTCACGGTCTTGATTGCCACCTGAGCGTTGAGGCGCACCGAATGGGCGCGGTAGACACTGCCAAAACCCCCGTCCCCGAGGTGCTGCTGGATCAGATATCCAGGAATTTCGGGCCAGTTCACGGGTTGTGAGTAGTCAATGCGGCGTGGCCCGCTTTCCGACACGAGTGCGACATCCGGCACCGGCACAGCGGGATGTGATGAGTCTGAACCACTCTTTGAAGACGCCTGCTCTGGAACGCTCGGTTCCAGAACGGTCTGCTCCTGCATATCGATGTGATCCGCCAACATGAAATGCAACCTGAGTTCGAAGCCGGGGACTGAGGAACTTTTGCCGTGCACTCCCAGTTTGATGATTCAGCCGTTCTCTGTCATGCAAAATGCCTGATCTTTTGTCCATGAAATCAATGAAATACTCAAAGGGTTGACCTCGAGAAGACCATCGTCGATGACACAACATAATTTCGATGTGACACCGCCCACCCGAGGGGAGCGCGTGGAACGGGCCGCGATGCAACGTATGCCGGGCCCCGAACGTACACATGTGATCGATGTGATGGATCGCGGTTACGCGAAGTAAGAATTATTCAAACGCGTCCTGGCAGATCAGCTCATTTCGCTCGGCTGCACGGATGCCAAAGTCAGCCCTGATCACAAGTCGAACCCCACCAATTCTCCGCTGCCGGAACGCGGTTCCCATCAGCCAACCCGCCCTCCAACCGTCGGATGGCAACGGGAGTGCCGAACAGGATCGGGACAGACCCGAAACACCTTTGACAGTTGCTCCGGAATCACCGGTTGTGCGGCCCGGCAAACAGCCTTCCTGGCTGCGGGAACAGACCCTGAACAGCAGTGGTCCTGGCCTGAGGATTGGGTCTGACTGTGTGGGGCCGTTTAAATTGTTTGCACGAGCACTGCGGATTGTACGGCCTGCACTGGTGACGGCGGTCGTATCTTCGGTGGCGTGCATCGAGCCTCGGTACCTACTCTCGTGATAAGGGGCTCACAGAGTGTTGATATCCAAATCGCTGAAAATGCGGGTGACCAGACTGGTGTTCCTGCAGTCGATTTCATTGCAGGAAGAGTACCACGGCATTCATGGACGCGATCCGCGGAGAGACGTGGCGTTCCCGTGGCGACAGTCTGCAGGCGATTATCGCGGATGTCAACCGAACGCGTCGTGGCTGGCAATACCTGTCAGCTCAGCGAGTGCTGACACAGGATTCGTCTGGTCTGCGGGCGGACATAGAATCGTCGACGACGAATCCGGGAAACGTGTCGATCCATATTTTCCAGCCGGCCAGCGATCTGAGTGAAGTAATCAGCGAAGTTCAGAATGAGCGGAAACCACATGTCAGTAGTGATCTGCCGTTGACTCAGGATGGAAATCACGGCGGCGTCCTGCTGCGTGTCGGCCGGCCGGGCTGACAGCATCTGGTGGGTCCAGTCCAGCAGCAGAGTTGAGCGGAAGCGGTCTGCCCAGAAGTGCCCCTGGAGATTGTCGAGCTTGTTGAAAGCCTGAGCAATTCTTTGGCAGAGAAGTCGATTCCACCATGCGACGTCACTGAGCTGCCTGCGGATTGCTTCAATCCGGTCGGGGTCTTCGCAGAGTTGACTGATGTCTTTGTCGGAGGGCTGGTGAAGGGCCGCAGCGTGCTTTCGCAGGGACGGGCAGATGATGAGCCACCGGCGAGCGACTTCTTCGGGGCTGAGCTGTTGTGCGAGCTGCGGGTTGGACAGCA
>CAZLOQ010000222.1:0-8980 GCA_964561125.1 uncultured Chitinophaga sp.
ATGGGGCTGACGTTCAGCTGTGCTCGCTGCCATGATCACAAGTTTGATCCGATCACGCAGCAGGACTACTACGCCATGCAGGCAATCTTCTCGGGCAGCCGGGAGATCGAGTATCCGATCATTGACGCGATGGGGATCACGGACTTCAAGCAGCACTATCCACGAATTCTGGCGGTGGAAGAATCCCGCCGCGCTCTGCGAATGTTCGATGCACGGATGGCAGGAAAAGCACTGGCTCCGGAAGAGCAGACTGAACGTCAGAATCTGCTCAACGCGATTGCCAACAACGTGCTGGCGTTGCCCGAGAATACAGCTCTGGGAGTTCCGCTCGTCGGCCTGATGGAGACGCCGACCGTCAGTGTGCTCGGGCATGAACGTCCCGAGCTGATTGCGCCCGTCTATCTTCTGAATCGCGGTGAACTTTCGCGTCCACGTGACGCCGTGGCGCCGGGCTTGCCGGAGGCTCTGAAGCGGGCTAGTGGCTGGCAGGAATCGATGCCGGGGCATTTGAAGAATCGTGCCGCTCTGGCTCAGTGGCTGACCAGCCCGAAACATCCGTTGACTGCACGCGTGATGGTGAATCGCATCTGGCACGGACACTTCGGACGAGGTCTCGTGGGCAGCCTGAATGACTTCGGGCAAATGGGCGAAAGACCGACTCATCCGGAGTTGCTCGACTGGCTTGCTAGCCAGTTCATGAAGAGCGGCTGGAGCATTAAGCAGATGCACCGCACGATGATGCTGTCGTCGACGTATCAAATGCACAGCGTCGCCACATCGGAAGAGAACGCCTCCATCGACCCGCAGAACCGTCATTTCTGGAAGATGAATCGGCGACGTCTTGAAGCAGAAGTGCTTTGGGATTCGATCCATTCCGTGGCCGGGACTCTGAACCTGAAGATGGGTGGTCGCCCGGTCGTGCCGCCGCTTGAACCTGAAGCCGGGGCTCCCGGTTACTGGATTGTCTCTGCGGATCCGGCTGAACATACTCGACGAGGCCTGTACATTCTTCAGCGACGCAATTATCGCTTCCCGATGTTCGATGTGTTTGATCTGCCGGTGAATGCAGTCAGTGCTCCGGCGCGCGATGTGACCACCGTGGCCCCTCAGGCCTTGTGGATGATGAATAACCCGACGGCCGTTCGTCAGTCTCAGGCGTTTGCAGCACGACTCAGGAATGAGTTGAACGCGGGATGGAATATTCCGGATTTTGGTCCGGGGCAATCGGGCTGGGCAGGCAACAAGTCAGGGATTCACGCGGGCTGGGCTCTGCGAGAAGACAACGGCAATTCTACTGACGCACATGATGATCCTGTTGGCACCGTGATGACTCACGGCATGACCAGTGTCGTGTGGCGAGTTCCTGCGGCGACGGATGTATCGGGCATCGGTGGTGGGCCTGTGGAAATTCGAGGTGGGCTCTGGAACATTCGCCGACTGGGACGAAGTGGTCCGTGGAAGCTGTGGCATAACGACAAGCATCTGAGCGAAGGCGTTGTGGATGATCAGTGCGGAACATCGGCTTCCCCGCTGAAACTGAATACCGGCTCCGATGGTGATGCTGCCTTGAAGTGTGTGGCGATGCCCGGTGATACGTTCCGTCTGGAGATACTGGAAGGCGATTTTGTGGCTGTGCAGCTCAGCTTCATCACGCCGCAGGGTATACGAGATATCGCCGCGGATTTTTCGCTCGATGCGAATCCCACTGCACAGGGCTGGCAGTACAGTGAATCTCTTGCCAATGGCGGACAGCCTCTGACAAACGTGATTCGCGTCCGACGATCAGGCGATGACATATCACAGGTTGATCAAGCCTGGAAACTGGCGCTGGGCCGATTGCCAACGAAAGACGAGAAAGCGGAAGCCGAGGAACTGCTGAAGTCCCTCTCGGCGACGGATCCAGTAACGTCCATGTCACTGCTCTGCCTTGCCCTGTTCAACATGCAGGAGTTTGCGTATGTGGACTGATTCTCTGAACAAAAGCCACTGTCAACGATTCTTGCCGGTCATGGATCGACGCGACTATCTTCGCACATCCGCGTTTGGGTTTGGGGCCTCGGTTCTGGGTTCACTGATTGCACAGGATGCAGCGGCCGGCGAACAGGACTCAAAGAACCCGCTGGCCACTCGTGAGCCGCATTTTCCGGCTCGAGCGAAACGAGTGATCTTCTTCTTCTGCGCGGGAGGTCCGAGCCAGCTGGAGACGTTCGATCCAAAGCCGGCATTGATCAAGTACAACGGTCAGCCAATTCCGGAGAGTTTTCGAACGGAAGGACTGGCTCTGCAGTTTATGAAAGCCAGTGACGGCAAGCTGATGGCTTCGCAGTTCGAATTTCAGAAGCACGGTCAGTCCGGATTAGAGATCTCATCGTTGTTCCCGCAGTTGTCGAAGCATGCCGATGATCTGGCAGTGATTCGTTCGTGCCACCATGATTCTTTCATCCATGGTCCTGCATCGGCGGTTGTGAATACGGGATCGTCGTTGCTCGGTCATCCCAGTATGGGAGCCTGGGTGACTTATGGGCTTGGCAGCATGACGGACAACCTGCCGGCCTACATCACGATGACGGACGGAGGATTTCGCCCCGGGCCTGCGGTCAGTTATGGAAGCGGATTTCTTCCTGCGATCTATCAGGGGACCGTGTTGCGAACGGAGGGGACACCCATCTCCAACCTGGTAGCAGCCGGAGCACCTGGTCAGCAGCGGCAGATGCTCGATGTACTGAACCGGTGGAACGAACGATTTGCTTCGGCGCGCCCGGAAGATACTCGTCTGGCCGCTCAGCTGGCGAACTACGAACTGGCGTTCCGCATGCAGACGGCAGCACCCGACTTGATACGCATCGACGATGAAACCGCGGCGACTCGAGAATTGTATGGCGTCGATAAAGAACCGACGGCAAAGTTTGGACGCATGTGCCTGCTGGCACGACGCATGGCGGAAAGAGGCGTGCGATACGTCCAGATGTTCAACAATGACTGGGATGGTCACGGGGAGTGTGCTGCGAACCACAAAGCGAACGCCGATCGGACCGATCAACCCGTTGCGGCCTTGTTGACCGATCTGAAGCAACGAGGCTTGCTGGAGAGTACTCTGGTTGTCTGGGCTGGTGAGTTTGGTCGAACGCCGGTCATGCAGGGATCCAACGGTCGCGATCACAGTCCGTATGGCTTTAGCGCCTGGATGGCCGGAGGCGGCGTCAAAGGCGGCCAGGCCATCGGAGCCACAGACGAACTGGGTTTCCGTGCGGTGGAACGAAAAGTCCACGTGCATGATCTGCACGCCACGATGCTGGCCTTACTGGGTTTTGATCACGAACGTCTGACCTATCACTTCGAAGGTCGCGATCGACGACTGACGGACGTGTTTGGTCATGTCGTCAGGGAAGTCATTTCATGAAAGTGTTTCATGTTGTCTCGGTGACCTTCTTAGCTGGACTGATTGTGACATCAGCAACAGAGAAGGCGTGGGCTCATCCACCCGAATCTCGAGGAGTAGTAGCTGCGGCTGTGCAGGTCGGTAACGCTCAGGAGCAAGGTCCTGCCGATCCGGTTTCCGAAGCGGATCGGCAAGTAGCGTATTTTCAGTTTGAGTCTCTGAGCTGGCTCGCGACTCGCTGTCCGTCGCCGTTGCAGCGGGAGACGATTCAGCAGGCATTGGCGGAGTTGCAGACGGCCACACAACTCCCTCAGGCTCCTTCACTAAAGACACTTGTGGCAGAGCGAATATCGCTGCAGGCAAAGCTGCGAGAACAGCATCGTGTGGTTTCGTTGGAATGGTCGAAGTCGGGACTCGAATCCGCGATGGATGTCCCCGCGATTGAAGTTGCCAGGGGACTTTCTCGAGTTGTGATTGTGGAGGTCCTCAACACCGATTCGGAAGCGGCGAACTTGACGCTGGCCATTGGAGGACAGAATCAGAACGCAGTTCCCTGGACTGTGCTGCCTGGAAAATTACTGTGGTTTCCATTGATGCTCACAGCCGATTTGCCAGTTGTGAAGGTGACTGTCACAGCAGAAACAAACGCAGGTGCAGTGACTCACGATTTTTCGCTTCCCATTCAGATTGCCGAACCCGCAAAGCTTCGTGGCCGACTGTTCGATGGTGATCTCGGCAAAGTAACGCCGGGACGTGTGTGGGTTAAAGGAAGTGATCATCAATACCGTCACGCCGGACCGTTTGCCGCCCACAAGTCGTTTCTGGAGAAGCCAGTCCTGCTGTCTACGGTGCCTCGTTCGTATGGCGTGCCTTTCTTCTACGCAGATGGAACGTTCGAAATCGATGTTCCGCCGGGACCAACGATCGTGACTCTGGAACGCGGCTTTGAACATTCGCTGGCAAGCGAATCAATTGATCTGGCCGCCGGAGAGACTCGGGAGCTCACTCTGTCATCGCGTCGCTTTGTGGATATGAAATCTCAGGGCTGGATCAGCGGCGACACGCATATTCACTGGGTCACGAATGCATGGAATGTCGATTTGCCGCTTGAGCATTTATCACTGGTGCAGAAGGCAGAAGATCTGCGAGTCGTCAACAACTTGACGCTGCTGCATCGCACGACTGTCGACGCCTTCGTAAAGCCTTCGCAAGCTCCGATGGGGCCGATCAGAAACTTCTGCAGTGATGATTATCACATTGAGATGGCGGAAGAGTATCGCAATCAGAATCTCTATGGGCACCTGTGTTTCCTGAACCTGAAGTGGCTGGTGCTGCCCATTGGAACCGGACCGCAAATTGCCGGCGATGATTCACTGGACTACCCGATCAACAAAACGGCCATTCTGCAGGCGCGTGAACAGGGCGGGATCAGTATTGAAGCTCACGGAGTCGGGGCCAATCATGAGCTGCCTCTGAATGCCGTGCATGGACTGACGGATTCGCTCGATCAGATTGAGCCGGATGACTATTACCGCCTGCTCGATTGTGGCTTCCAGTTGCCGCTGACCAACGGAAGCGATCATCCAGCCCGTGTCGCAGGTTGTGCTCGTGCGTATGTGAAGATCGAAGGCGACTTCGCCTACGAAAAGTGGATTGATGGAATTCGCCGAGGTCGTACGTTTACAACGTCCGGTCCACTGATGACTCTAACCGTGAACAACAGAGATATCGGTGACGTCCTTTCGGCGACAGCCAATGAACCGCTTCAGATTCAAGTGACGGCGAAGTCACGCTATCCGCTGGGGCGACTTCAGATACTCTCCAATGGTGCGGTTCTCAAGGAGATCGAGACTCATGAGAAGGAAGCAGATCTGACCGTCACGATGCCCGCCGGCGAAAGTCGCTGGATTGTGGCGAGGTGTTCGCGGAACAATCAGTGGAACGCGATCTGGCATGCGGATATCGCGCATACCAGCGCGGTCTACGTTCACGTTGATGGGCGTTCGGTGTTTCGCGATCAGGCAGCTCATGAGTGGATCGATCGCATGCGGCTGCACATTCGCGACATCCAGACGAAGGGGCTGTTCGGAAACGCAACTCAGCGCAATGAGGCTTTGGCGTATGCAGGTGAATCCATTCGTCGCTATGAACGACTGATGGCGATCCGATCGCAGCCTCCGCAGCAGGGCATGGCGATAATTGATGAACAGCGAGATCTCCTGCTGATGCAGGCATCGTTTGTGTCGCCGCTTAGTCATGATGATCCTTTCGTGAATGCCGTCAGGCAGTCGGTGCATACGGGGAACCTGCGAAATGCTGCTGCACCACTGACGATTCTGAAGGTGCAAATCAATCCGGAATCCCGAGTCAAACTCGCTCCGGTCACGTTGCCTGAATCGCTTGTTCAGCACAGGACTCAGCGATTCCTGATTGAGATTCACAACGAGGCGAGAATTCAGGCACCGTTGAGAATTCGCGCCTTTGATCAGTCCAACGGGGACCGGCAGTCGGCAGAATGGTGTGATGTTAGGCTGATGGAGAACCTGGTTTCGTCGTCGGTCCTTTCCGGCGAGGAAACTGAATGGAAGCTGCTGGAACTGCGGAGCGATCTTGCGGGCCGCCGCGAAGTGCGTTTCGAAGCCGATGTGGGCCAGGGAACGCAGGATCTTGGTTTCCGTGCGACAACGGATGTGCTGCTGAAGGTGGAACATCCTGGACTCTCAGCCGGTACGCGATAGCGTCCGGTTGTTTTTGTGGTCGACTCGTTTGTAGTGCTGGCTTTAGCCGGCACTCCCTTGTGAGTCTAAACCGCAATGCCGACTGAAGTCGGCACTACAAATCAATTCAACAGAACATCAAATCGCTGCGGCCGATAAATGTAAGCCAACAATGATGGCAATCATCAAATCTCAAAGAACTGGTTTGACTATGATCTTGTTACGAATGCTCTTACTTCTGCTGTTGATTGTTTCTTCTGCCATCACTCAGGCTGATGAATCGTGGCCCATGGCAGTCGATATTGAGCGACAGCCCTTGCTAGCTCAACTGCAGCGACTTCGCGACACGCTGAATCATATTGGCATGCCATTGCCGAAAGAGACCGAGACGCAATTAACACAACTCGTCGAAAATGCTGATGAGGACTCGCTGACAACTCGAGTTCAGGAATTACTTGACCCACATTGTCTGGCGGCGGTATCGCTCAGAAAAGATGCAGCACCGGTCGTTGTTCGTCGCGAGGCCAGTGCTGAATTGATTGAACAGGGATGGCAGAGATTTCTGATCAAGGTCATCAATGAGCCGGAAATTCGTGTTCGACTTCGCATCGACAGCCCCAACGCAAAGCCGCTGCCGCACTCGCCCCAGGAAGACGTGGCCTCGCGGTGGCTGGGCTTATCGATGTTCGACGGGCAGCCGATGACGCCGACGCTGACCGGCCTGCCTCTGGAGTATCGCATCGTGGAAGTGTACTCGCGCGATGCCGGCGACCAGACGGCTCGCATTGAGTTTTCCGCTCCTCAGTCGGGCGGTGTCAGTGTCAGTCGATCCAGTTCAATTATCTCGGACTGGCGATTCGATCAGGATGCCGCAGGATGGGAAGCGATGAATCAATCAACGCTGAAGGCTCAGGAGGGTTCATTGCTGGTGGAAGGTACTGGTGAAGATCCATTCTTTGGCACGAATCTAAAGAAGTCCGCGCAGCCCGGCAATCTGGTTCTGCGTTTTTGGGCGCGTGCGGAAGAGGCAGGTGTCGGGCAGATGTTCTGGTGGTCAGAAGAACGGCCGCAGCCTGGTCCCGGCCACGTGATTGCGTTCAATGTCGAACCCGGGCGCGAGATGCTCTACGAGATTCCATTTACCGACGACGGCCATGTGACCGGAGTCCGCATCGACCCCAATGGCAAGCCATGCAACTGGCGGATTGACTGGATCGAACTGGCTTATGCGAATGGAGGCAGTGACTGGGGCGGTGAGTCATTTGCGTTTGCGACTCAGCCTTCGACGGAAGTGACCTTTCGCGTGGTCGATGATGCTGATCGTCCCGCGATGGGCTGCTTTGAAATCACGGATGCTGCAGGACGAGTGTATCCGCCGCAAACAAAGCGACTTGCTCCGGATTTCTTCTTTCAGCGTCAGATTTATCGAGCCGATGGGGAGACCGTCCGGCTGCCGGCGGGGAAGTACTCTGTTGTGTGTTCGCGTGGACCTGAAACTCTTCCGGAGACACAGAGTCTGATTGTGAATGGGCAACCTGTCACTCTTGAGTATCGAGTCCAGCGGTGGATCGATCCTTCGCGCCGAGGCTACTGGTCCGGAGATCATCATATTCACGCGGCTGGTTGTGCGCACTATGAAAGTCCAACACAGGGCGTTGCTCCTCCGGATATGCTTCGGCACTGTATGGGTGAAGATTTGAAAGTGGGCTGCTGTCTGACCTGGGGCCCGTGTTTCGATTTTCAAAAGCGATTCTTCACAGGAGAGCTCGATGCAAACTCAAAGTATCCTTACCTGATTCGGTACGACGTGGAAGTTTCGGGATTCGGCTCTCATGCGTCCGGACATCTCAATTTGCTGCGACTGCAGGAGCAGATTCCGCCCGGCGGTGATTCCAAGGAGCACTGGCCCACACTGGGTTTGAATACTCTTCGCTGGGCCAAGCGACAGGGAGCCGTCTGTGGTTCCGCGCATTCCGGAAGCGGGTTGACTCGATTTGTTGATCGTGTCCCGAATACCGACGGCATGGATGGACCGAATGGTCTGCCAACTTACAACATCCCCGCCTTTGATGGCATCGGCGCGAACGAGTTCATTATGAACGCGGCTCATACTGTTCCCGGACCGGATGAGAAACCTGTTCCGGCAGTCGACTTCATTGCGACCATGAACAGCGATCGCACGGCTGAGTTCAATATGTGGTATCACATTTTGAACTGCGGCTTTCGAGTCCGCGCGAGTGGCGAAACGGATTTTCCCTGCATGAGTGGTGAACGGGTTGGGTTGGGACGTGTTTATGTCCGACTTGATGGAAAGCTGGATTTCAATTCCTGGTGCGATGCGTTAGCGTCGGGTCGAAGTTACGTGAGTGACGGCAGAACTCATCTGATGGAATTTGCAGCGTCCCCGTCGACAACTCAACAGACGGTTGAAGCAGGAACCAACAACAGCGAGTTGAAGCTGACTGCACCCGGCACCGTAAAGTTTCAAGTCAAAGTTGCTACGTTGTATGACGACAGACGCAAGCTGCCGGTGGCGCTGATCGTCAACGGCTTTCCGGTCGCCACTCAGGAGATCAGCAGCGACGGAGTTGAACATTCGCTGAGCTTCGAGCACTCCATTGAAACAAGCTCGTGGGCCGCGATCCGGGTGTTTCCCGGCGCGCATACGAATCCCGTGTTTGTGATGGTCGATGATAAGCCGATTCGGGCCAGTCGCTTGAGTGCTCAATGGTGCCTGAAAAGCGTAGAACAGTGCTGGAAAGCGAAAGCACATACGTACCGTGCCGATGAACGGGCGACGGCCGAAGTGGACTATGAGACGGCAAAAGATGTGTTCCGCAGCATCGTGGAGGAGTCTCGGTAGCCTCGAGGTTGGCCACTAATC
>CAZLOQ010000223.1:0-2517 GCA_964561125.1 uncultured Chitinophaga sp.
GACCTGGCATTTCATGCCAGGCTGATGGAGCTGGCCTTACAGGCCGTAAACACACATGAGCCTTCTTTCACCTCTCTGGATTCGCGGTTCACTCTCGGCGAATGGCGAATGGTGAGTCGCAGGTGGCATCGGGTTCCTTCCAACGGTGCCGCGGCGGCTGCACGGGCACATTCGTCGCATGGGCCGGCCCCCTCTATTCCACGGAAAAGCCTTCTTCCGGATCCTTTTGCGGCGGTTCGCTCTTGTCCCACTTTGCGGCTTTTTCAGCTTCGTCGGGCTCGGTGAGCGGGCGGACAACACGGAAGCCGACTCCCAGGGCATCGGTGAAGTACCAGATACTCTGGGGGATCTGCGGATCCTGCTGCTTCCATTCCAGGCTGGAACCTTCGCGCACTGCCGATCGGAGCATGTCAGCGGGATCGTCCCAGCCACCGCCGCGGACGACGCGAGGGTATTCCATGAGCGGAATCACAAGAGGATTGGCGACCGGCTCTTTTCTCTCGGCGTACGTTTCGGGTGCATATTGATCGAGCACCCATTCGGCGACGTTGCCGTGCATGTCGAAGAGACCCCAGGGGTTCGGTTTTTTGCGGCCAACAGGCTGATAGCGCCCGTCGCTGTTGTCGGCATACCAGGCGTATTCGCCGAGCTGGCCGGGGTCGTCACCGAATGACCATGCTGTGGTTGTACCGGCGCGGCAGGCGTATTCCCATTCGGCTTCGGTCGGGAGCCGATAATAGCGGCCGGTTTTAGTCGTGAGCCACGTGCAGTACATGCGGGCGGCGTGCTGAGTCATGCAGATGGCCGGGTTGTTTTCACGTCCCATGCCAAAGCTCATGTCGGTATACGGAGGAGTGGGCCGGGTGACGGAGTCGGCGATTTTGTCTCGCGGAGTTGCCGGTTTGTTGTAAGCGGCGCGACGGAGCGAATCCACGCGATCGCCCCACACCTCGTACTGGTTCCAGGTGATCTCATGACGGCTCATCCAGAACGGAGAAATCTGCACATCGTGCTGCGGTCCTTCGTCGTCATGGCGGTCCGCTTCCCCGTCCGGGCTGCCCATGCGAAAGGTACCGCCGGGAATCGGCACCATCTCGATTTTGAAACTGGTGTGTTCCAGCGGTTCAGCGTAGGGCTTCATTTCGGCCACCGATGATGCCACCGCGTCAGGAATGGCGATGGGGACCGTTTTATCGTACTGAGCCAGGAGTGGCGACCGGGTGGCGAGCAATACGAGCAGGGCTGTGGAAACCGAATAAAGAATTCGCATGGACGAGGCTTTGAAAAAAGACGGCAGGCAGGGGGTATCAGAGTTCGATGCAAGGATGTCGGAGAGTGTCAGCGGTGGAGCAGAAGTAACCGGATTGTGTAAACCACGACAGCACCCACGACAGTGGTCCCGCCGATCAGGAGCAGGCGTGATACCAGTGGTCGATGGGGACGGATGAGCAACGCGATGCCCACGACAACCAGAGCACTGGCTGCCTTGAACACCACCATCCCGCGCAGGCCATAATTTTCGATGACAAATCGCGCGATGGGATTGCTTTCCACGATCGTCAGCTGAGTGGCTCCGATGGAGCTGAGATGCAGGGCGATGTGCGTGAAGACAACGTCGAGAGCGCAAACGAGCAGGAACCAGGAGATTTCTGTTTCCAGAGACTGACGGTGGCGACGGCGGGTTCTGCGCGACGCCAGCGGCAGCGGAGGAGGGATGCTTGGGAGTGGCGGGGGCTTGGGAGTCATTTGGGGGCGGCCGGAGCGTTCGCAGGAGCGGGCTGTGGCTGAACAGGAACCGCCGCGGGGCCGGCGATGAGCACCTTGAGTGATTTGTCCATGCTCAGCGAGAAAATCGTGCGAATGTGCGGGTCTGCAATCAGCAGCTGTTCGCCGGAGAAACACAACCCCACAGGGCGATCGAGCGGAGGGCCGCTGACGAATTGTTCGGGAACGGCCCCCGGAGACACTTTCCAGATGCTGTGCTGATAGTTGTCTGTTACGAAAAATGTTCCGTCGGCAGCCCGCACGATGTTGTGCGGCAGGTTGAAGGGGTGACCGCTGAGCACGGTCTGGAGCTTGCCATCCGGAGTGACTTTCTGGATCTGGCCGTCCTTGCTGGAGGTGGACAGAATGTACAGCGTGCCGTCGGGATCGAGGGCGAGCCCCCGCGGGGAGTTGATGACGGCGTATTCAGTTGGCATCTCACTGCCCTCGGCCGGCATTTTCCAGATCCGATGGAGTTCCAGATCGGCCGTGTAAATGGTGCCGTCCGGAGCGACCGCGATGGACATCGGGATGCCGATCCAGCCTTTGGTGAGCGGCTGCGGACGGGCAGCGTCGTCGAACCGATAAACTTCCCGGGTGGCGGAATCGCCGGCAAGCAGTTTGCCCTGATGATCAAAAGCCAGACAGCGAACGGCGTTCAATGGTGTGCGGAACTTTTTTGATCCCTGGAACCAGATCGATGCCTGACCGTTTTCGATTTTCCAGATGCCCGGCAGATTGCGATCGGCGACG
>CAZLOQ010000223.1:2551-8976 GCA_964561125.1 uncultured Chitinophaga sp.
AGCTTCCTGGGCGATAACCGGGCTGGCAGCAACAAGCAGCAGGACGACAGCCAGATTTCTCACTGAAAACTTCCTTTTGTGAACGACGGGACTGCAGTACGCTGTCGACAGGCCGCCAACGCATCCGCATCATATTCTCCCGAGCGACCGGGAAACTCGCAATATCCCCGCCGCAGTCACTCGGGAAAATCCATCGAAATCCACACCGTCGATTTTGACTTTCCGACGTTGACGCCGGAGAATAAAAGCAGGTTGCATGCCACCGTCTCCAGTCTCCTCCCGCAGGAAACCCGTACCATGCTCGCTGCGCTGTGTCATTCGGCCAAAAGATTCCTGCCGGTTCTGGCTTTTTCTCTGATCGCTGGTGGCCTGGCAACTCCCGGCCGGCTGTATGCTGACGATCCGGTTGCCGTGGCTGATGATCCGGTCGCCATGAAGCAAAAGGCCATCCAGTTCCTGATCACAACTCAGGACTCAAACGGTTCGTGGACCAAACCCGACGCTGTCGGCATTTCCGGGCTCGTCGTTTCCGCACTGCTGCACAGCGGGCGCCCCGTGGACGACCCCGCCGTCGCCAAAGGGCTCGCGTTTCTGGTTTCCATCCAGCAACCCTCAGGCGGTATTCACTCACCCGTCAGTCGGCATCAGAACTACGAAACCTGTATCGCCCTGCTGGCGCTCAGTCAGGCCAACGCTGACGGCCGCTATAATACGGCCATCAAACGGGCTGAAGACTTCCTCCGCGGGCTCCAGTGGGATGCCGGCGAAGGCATCGAAACCAGCGACGACACATTCGGCGGGGCTGGCTATGACAGCAAGCAGCGTCCCGATATGTCCAATACCCAGTTCCTCATCGAAGCACTCCGCAGCGCAGGCGCTGCAGCTGATGATCCCGCCCTGCAGAAAGCTCTCGTCTTCGTCAGCCGCGCCCAGAACCTCGAATCCCCCCACAACACCCTCCCATGGGCCGGAAAAATCAATGACGGCGGCTTTATCTACACCCCGGCCAAAGGCGGAGAATCCAAAGCCCCGCTCGCAGCCAACGGCGGTCATTCGTCCTACGGCAGCATGACCTACGCCGGACTCAAGAGCATGATCTATGCCGGAGTCAAAGCCGATGATCCCCGAGTTCTTGCAGCGGTCAAATGGATTCGCAGCCACTACACGCTGGCCGAAAACCCCGGCATGGGACAGCAGGGACTCTATTACTACTTCCAGACCTTCGCCAAAACCATGTCCGTGATCGGCAGCGATCAATTTGAGGATGCCCGGGGACGATCACACAACTGGCGGAAAGAACTCACCCAAAAACTCGCTGCTCTCCAGCAACCCAACGGCAGCTGGGTCAACGAAGCCGACCGCTGGTACGAAGGTGATCCCAATCTCGTCACCGCCTACTGCCTGATCGCCCTGCGGTACTGTGAACAGCCAGACGGCCGGTAGATTAACCTTCCGTTTCCAGACGTTCCCGCGCCCGCCGCAAACGCTCTCTCAGACGCCCTCGCGCCAGCATGTTCAGGTCGGAAAAAAAGAACTGCAGCCTGAGCGATCGCAGGTACATTCGTGCCTGGGCCGGCGTAAGCCGGCGCCACGACAGCTCTCCAGCCAGAAGCAGCAGTCCGGCGACGACTGTCGCCAGAAACGCAATCCCCGAAAGCTCAGGGTCCTCCGCTGCCGCCTCACGCACCGCCCTCGAAAGACGAACACCCCGCGGAAGACACTCCAGCAGCGCAGCGGCCAGCACCGTACAGGCCAGCAGCTGCAGCGAACCGCGAATTGCCCCTGTGGCCAATGCCAGCAATCGGTCACCCAGCGTCGCCGGTGGCGGTTCCTGTGAATCGTCAAGGTGCTGAACGCCGGCAGAGGGTTCCGAAACAGCCCCGAACACGTCCCGAAGCACACTGCGAAGAGGTCGGTTCGACAGTTGCTGCAATGCTCTCCGCTGACGAAAACCGCACATGGCGACCGCGGAGACAAGCAGTGTCCACGTGACAGCATCCGCAGCCGCGAACTGCCCGGGATTGCGGAATTCACTGAGAAACAGGTCCAGAAGTCCGGCCACCAGGAGCATCAGTCCTCCCCAGAACCGCAGCGAAAGCAGAACAAGGGCCAGCAGCATCAGGCGAGTGGAGAGTGGCACGATCGGAAACAGCTGCAGCATGATGCAGGCGGTGAGCAGCAGCAGGAGCAGCTGACTGATCACCACAGCAGTGGCTTCCACTCGCGAATGCCCGGCCTGATCATCGTCAGGTTCCAGCAGATTCACACTCATTGTCTGCTCCCCGCCATGCGGCCGGTGCGGGCCAGTTCGAGTTCATTCAGTACAAGACGGACAGCTTCGGTTTCGCCGGTGAGCGCTGCAGGGATGGACAGCCGCCGCAACTCCTGCTGCAGCATCAGCATCAGCTCCTGCGTACGCGTATGCTCAGCGGCCAGCAGGAGCCCTTCCGTGCTCAGATCGGCAGGAGCCTCGAAACCCCGCCCTGGGCGATGAAAAGCCGGAGTGGGGCAGGCAACGGCGACGCGATGATGACGCGATCGGGCCAGTCGGAGTGCCGGGAGCAGGTGCGAAATGCTGTGGGCGCTCTCCAGCAGATCGCCGAGGATCAGGAAGACTTCGTTGTCTCGAGCCCGCGCGGTGGCTCCACGCAGGATGCCGGTGAGCGTTTCCATGCGGGCCGCTCCGTCGTGAAATCCGCGAGACCGCAGTGCCGTCACCGGTGTGAGCCACGCCAATCCACTCTGGCTCAGAAAGTGCTGGGAGAAAGCCGCCAGCAGCGCGTCGTCAGAAAGCAGCTGCACATGTCGGTCCGCAGACATGCTGTACAGCTCCGCCAGCACTCCAGCCAGCCGACACCGCGCATGATATCGCCGACGCGACCACGGCAGAACCGGAAAGAACGTCCACGGGACGCGATTGACCTGTCGTTCGAGCAGCTCCGGGAACTGCTCACGGCAGACAGCCAGAGCCGTCTGCTGCAGCAAAGGTGAGAGTCGATCGGGGAGAGGTGCCGGGTTGACGCAGAAGTCGGCGAGCACCTGCAGTACCCGATAGAACCCGCGTTCTCCGGTCACCGGCGCCAGACGCTGCTCACCGCGCTCGTCAAAGAGCACCACTCCCACAGCATCTCCGGAGGAAATTGCAGCACGGGCAGCGCTGGCGGCTGTCGTCACCAGCTGATCCAGGAGCCGCTGGCCAAACCCGCCAGGACGCGTGCTCATGGAACCATCCACGATGAGCTGCAGGCGGACAGGTACCTCAGATTCATACTGCCGCGTCATCAGCCGGTCACGCCTTGCGGACGCCTTCCACGCAATGGATTTCGGCGGATCGCCAGGGACGTATTCGCGGAGCTCCAGAAGTTCAGAACCCGCTCCGGAACGCTGCTGGCGGTGCACACCATGTCGGGGAATGGCGTTGAGACGCTTGATCAGAGGACGAATGTCGCCGCATTCCCGCCATGCCGGGAGCACTCGCAGCGTCTGCGAACACCGCAGAAACCGCTCCAGCCGGAAGAACCCGTGGCGATCCTCCAGCACCACACGAAAACCCGGCAGCCGCAGACTGCCGGCACCGCGCACTCGCGCCATGTAATGGAAACTGGCGGATGTGAGCACCGTGCGGAGCTGTGCACGGTGCGCATTTCCGATCACCGCCATGTTCTCCGGAATGCAGTCCTGCAGACGAAGAATTCCATGCAGCCGGCCACGCGCCGCAGACACGTCGACAACCACCTGGATCAGATGCCCCGCCTGCACAACTCCCGCAGACGCACTGCTGCCGTTGACGCTTCTGGAAATTCGCAGCTGCGGCAATTCCCAGCCGACTCGCCGGATGAACCAGAACCATTCTGTGAGTATCCAGAGGATAAGGGACAGACCCAGGCAGGAGAGCCCCGACTGGCCCCGCACAAGCCCCGCTGACAATGCTGCCATCGCGATCAGCAGCGTGCAGCGGCCAAGCGCAGTCATCGACCACTCTCCGTCACAACAGGGACACTGCGAATGAGCTGCTGAATGACCTGTTCTGCCGTCCGGCCGTCCAGCTCGGATTCAGGCCTGAGAATCAGACGATGGGCCAGCACCGGAAGACAAATGGCCTGAACGTCCGCGTGGGTGGCCCAGGCGCGACCGCTGAGCAGCGCGTGAGCCCGCGCGGCTTTGAGCAGACTTATCGCCGCACGCGGGCTGGCGCCCAATGCCAGATCCCCATGCCGACGGCTTTGCCGCGCAAGGTCCACAATGTATTCCTGAACCTCCCGCGAAACATGCACGCTGTCCAGCTCAAGACGCAGTCTGAGGATTTCTTCGGGAGTGGTCACGGCAGCAGTCTGCTCCGCGGGACGACTGTGCAGCTGCAGCATCTCAACCTCCTGTTGCCGCTCCGGATAACCCACGTGCACCCGAAACAAAAAACGATCGAGCTGCGCTTCCGGAAGACGGTATACCCCCTCCTGCTCAATCGGATTCTGCGTTGCCAGGACCATAAACGGGTCGGGCAGAGGGAGTGTGCGGCCCTCAATCGTCACCTGACGCTCCTGCATCGCTTCAAGCAGCGCCGACTGCGTACGGGCGGGAGCACGGTTGAGTTCGTCGGCCAGCAGCAGCTGACAGAAGATCGGCCCCTTTCGCAGTACGAATTCGGATGTGGACCGATCCAGCACCTGCGTGCCAGTGACGTCGGATGGCAACAGGTCCGGTGTGAACTGGATGCGTTCAAAGTGGATCCCAAGAGCCGAAGCAAACGTGCGGCACAGAGTCGTCTTGGCCGTTCCCGGAACGCCCTCCAGCAGCACATGCCCGCCTGACAGCAACGCCATCAGCAGCTGGTCCGTGACGGACTGCAAACCCACCACAACACGTCCCGTCGCCTGCTGCACCTGCTCCCGCAACCGCTGCACCCGCAATGCACGCTCTGCTGTGTCCTGTCCTGTCACGGTTCTGTCTTTTCCGTTGAAACCTGTCGAGAGTTGAGACGATGGAAGGAGCTTAGCAGGTGCGCGGATCAGTATCGAGCAAGGCTACAGTCGCCTGGCAAAATGAATCTGCCGAGCAACCTCCTGAAAGCCACAGGATCGGTACAGATGGTTTCCCACAGCGTTTTGTTCCATTGTTTCAATGGCCGCCCATTCCAGCCCTGCACTGCGAAAATATTCCAGCGCATGCTCGATCAGACGCCGCCCCAGACCCCGACCACGAAAATCGGCAGAGACCACAAGGTTCGGAATCCGGCCTTTGCCGGATGCCCGGTCAATCCGAGTCGAAATGTAACCGACCACCATTCCGTCACTCTCAGCGACAAACAGCCCGCCCGGCCACGAGGCTGCGTCGTCGTCAACATGGCGAGCCTTACGCCACTTCCAGTCGTGCCCCGCGAGAATGCCCAGAGCCTGCTCAATGTTCTGCTCCAGCGTCACTCCCTCAAACGCCTCAATTGTGAGCTGTCGCAGGATCTCCAGGTCCTCCGGGCAGCAGGTTCTGATCGTGACTTGCATAATGCTCTCTGATATTCCTGAAACGGCTTCAAATCTGCGTATCTGATCAGCGTATCTGAGAAATTCCGGCTGCCCCCCGGACCGTCTGATACATTCGAGGAATCTTCTCGGGTGCATGTTACTGCTCGGGCGTATGTTATCAGTCAGCCAGCCGTTCGGCGACTACGAAACCCGACTCAGATCAAAAGCCCGGGAATCCAACCTTTGCCCGACGCCCTGACTTGACGATATGATCACACGCTGACAGAACTCCCCGGAAGGCACGCCAGTGCGGTCTTCCGGCGTCAGCTCAGAACTCGGACAGGTGCACCCGCGGAAACAGCATGGACGAAATCGTTTACTTCGACCGATACCAGAAAAAGACCTGCGTCGAGGAGATCTACGGAGATCGCGCGCTGCGCTGGACCTACGGCACCCTCGCAGGACGAATCACCCTGCACCTGCTTGTGAAGCGAGCCCTGTTTTCAAGGTGGTACGGCTGGCGAATGGATCAGCCCTCCTCGCGGCGGAAGATTCAACCCTTCATCGAACGGTACGGACTGGACACCCGCGAATTTCAACTGTCGCCTGAGGAATTCAAGAGTTTCAACGAGTTCTTCTTTCGGCAGCTGAAGCCCGATGCGCGCCCCGTTAACCCGGATCCCTCCGTGCTCGTCTTTCCCGCAGACGGTCGCCACCTCTGCATTCCTGATCTCTCTCAATCCACCGGACTCTTCGTCAAAGGAGAAACTTTCAGTCTCCCCGAACTGCTTCGGGACAACGCACTGGCGGAACGATATGCCAGCGGCAGCCTGCTGCTGTCGCGGCTGTGTCCGGTCGACTATCATCGCTTTCATTTCCCCGTCGCCGGCACGCCTGACGCCGCGCGAATCATCAATGGGCCTCTGTTTTCCGTGAACCCGGTGGCACTCAGCCGGAATATCGGCATCC
>CAZLOQ010000224.1:0-5806 GCA_964561125.1 uncultured Chitinophaga sp.
CTCCGTGAACATATCCTCCGCGGACACCGCCACCGGCCAGCCACATGGTGAAGCCCCAGTGATTATGGTCCCGGCCGTTGATTTTTCCGGCATTTGAACCTTTCTGCGGCAGCTCGACTGTTGGTGTCCGTCCGAATTCGCCTCCCCAGATCACCAGTGTTTCATCCAGCAACCCGCGCTGCTTAAGGTCCGTGAGCAGCGCGCCGATGGCCTGATCGCACTGTTTTGCGAGCCGTGCGTGATTGACAGCGATATCATCATGGTTGTCCCAGGGCTGACCGGCGCCGTGCCAGACCTGAACGAAGCGAACGCCGCGTTCCACCAGCCGGCGGGCTGTGAGTATCTGGCGGGCCTGAACGCCTTCGCCGTACATCTCCTGAATATGCTTCGGCTCACGACTCACATCAAACGCATCCGCTGCTTCAGACTGCATTCTCCAGGCGAGTTCCATCGACTGAATTCTGGCTTCCAGCTGTGCATCTCCGGGCCGTTCCTGCTGATGGCGTTGATTGAGCAGTCTGAGGAGATTGAGCTGCTGGAGCTGTTCGCCGGGAGCGATACGGTCGTTGCGGACGTTTTCGATGAGCTTTTCGAGGCTGGTGTGCTGAGTATCGACGTAGGTGCCCTGGAAGACACCCGGGAGGAATCCGCACTGCCAGTTCTGCGATTCCTGAATCGGATAGCCACCGGGGCACATCGCCACAAAGCCCGGCAGATTCTGATTCTCTGTGCCAAGGCCCCAGGTGAGCCAGGAGCCCATGCTGGGCCGTACCAGCCGTGCTTCGCCGCAATTCATCAGCAGCAGTGACGGTTCATGGTTCGGGACATTTGCATGCATCGAACGGATCACGCACATGTCATCCACGTGCTGAGCCGTGTGCGGGAAGAGATCACTCACTTCAATCCCGCTCTGTCCATGTCGCCGGAACCGCCACGGGGACGGGAACAGCGCCCCGGTCGGACGTTCCGTCTTCAGGTTTCCGCCGGACAACAGTTCGCCTCCGCGTCGCTGCAGTTCCGGTTTGGGGTCGAAGCTGTCGACGTGCGACGGACCGCCGTTCATGAACAGGTGAATCACATGTTTCACGCGCGAAGGAAACTGTGCGGGCCGCGGCTGCATGGGATTCAAGGGTTCCCGCTCCGCTCCCTGCAGCTGTTCTGTTCGCAGGAGTTCCGCCAGCGCGACGGCGCCGAACCCCATGCCGCAGCGTTCCAGCATTCCGCGGCGACCGATGGCCGCCGCGCCGCCGCCCTGCTGTGCAAAAGGCAGTCGCCCTGTTTCCTGATTCTTCATGACTGCTTTCCCGTGTTTTGAACTAATCCACAAAACAGAATTCGTTTGTCATCAGCAGCGTCTGCGCGAGCTGGGACCAGGCGTCCTGACGCGGCGCGGCGACTTCCCGAAAATCTTCTTCCGACTTCCACACCCTCGGTGCTCCCGTCCCTGTCGACTGAGACACCACAAAGCGACTGCCGAAAGTGTCGTGTGCAGGTCCCCCTGCACAGTCCGCGACAAAATCCAGCCATTCACCGGCCTGCAGTTCAATGGCCGGAACAGCGAGGGGCTGAGTCCCGTTGTGCACGGACACATCCGCAAGCACTCGACCGCCCGGAGCCACCACGCGCATGCGAATCCCGTCACCCTGCTCGTTCGCATGACTGATCACGCCATGCACAAGCACTCGACAGGCCCGCTGGGTGCGCCAGCGACGAATGGCACAATGCTCCAGACTGCGCCCCGTATGACCGCCGGTTTTGCTGAGAAAGACGTAGCCCAGCTCCGGGTCCGGCAGCTGTTCGCCATATTGAAGCCGCCCTTCACGCACAGTCCGCAGCGGCTGAAAATTGCGGACCACACCCGCAGACTCGAGCAGCTCGCCAAAACCATAATCCCAGCCTTCGATGTCACCTGTGCCCTGCATCTGCTGAACCTGACTCACCAGCTCTGTCGCTGCTGCCAGCTCTTCAGGCAGCGGACTTCGCTGGAGCACCAGCTGGAAGATGTGTTCGATGCGGGCTGCGATCGGAGCGTCCGCGGCGGTCGACTGTGCACTTCCGGAGACCGCGGCAATCTCGCTGGCACGGTTCATCACAAATGCATTATTCAGATAGTACAGGCCCTGCTGAGGTACCGTGGTCTGATATCGTTTGGGAGCATGCGTGTCCGGACTGGCGAAGTCGAACGTCCGGAACAACCCGGGCAGATTCTGGCGGTCAATCTTCGCGTAAACAGCCCGACGCAGCACATTCGGGTCGGCAGCCAGATCGGCGGACGGTCCCCCGATTGTGCGATCCAGTCTCCCGGCCGCACACAGAGCAGCATCCCGCTGCGATTCAAAATCCAGACGCAGACGATTCATGCGGGCATACAGGCGGTTTTCGGGATCCACAGTCTCCGCATCCGGTCGTCGATCCGAACTCTGACGCCACGCTCTGGAAAGCACGATTTCGCGAATGAGCTGCTTTTGTGACCAGCCGCGGGCAATCCAGTCCCGGGCCAGCCAGTCAAGAAGTTCCGGGTGAGACGGCCGGTTGGTGCGTACACCAAAGTCACTGGGCGTCTCTACAAATCCACTCCCCCAGAGCTGCATCCAGATGCGGTTCACAGCCACCCGTGCGGTGAGCGGGTTGGAGGGATCGGTGATTGCTGCTGCCAGCTCCAGCCGGCCGCTGCCGTCGCGGAACGCCGCAGCGTTCGCTCCCGCCAGTGCCGACAGAAATCGCCTGGGCACAGCAGCCCCGCGATTGGCCGGATTGCCGCGAACGAAGATCACCGGTTCGACCGGCTGCGGCTTGTCCACCAGCCGCAGAGTGGAAGGTTCGTTCTTAGGTTCGTCTGAAGAGGCAAACACACCGTACAATGAATAATAATCGGCCGCCGGAATCGGATCGTACTTGTGGTCGTGACAGCGTGCACAGGCCACGGTGAGTCCCAGCAGGCCGCGGGTGACAAGGTCGATGCGGTCGTCGATAATGTCGTGCGTGTTGTTCAAAAATCGCCGCCCAAGGGTCAGAAAACCCATCGCCGCCAGCTGCTGCGGGTCGTCTGCACCCGGCAGCCGATCAGCCGCCAGCTGGCGTTGCACAAATTCGTCCCAGCCCATATCCGCATTCAGCGATCGAATGACCCATTCCCGGTAACGCCATGCGTCCTTGTAGTCCCGGTCTTCCATGAAGACGTAGCCGCGAGTGTCCGCGTAGCGGGACAGATCCAGCCAGTAACGCCCCCAGCGCTCGCCGTAATGCGGCGATGACAGCAGCCGACCCACGTACCCCGCGTACCATGCATCCCAATTACCGGCTGCCGCAGCCGCTTCGCCCTGCTGCAGATCATCAAGTGCAGGCGGCAGTCCTGTTAAGGCTACGGCGAGTCGTCGGACAAGCACCCGGGGAGCGGCCTGCGGAGATTGCTGCAGCCCTGCGGCTGATAACTCTCGGTCAATCAGAAAATCAATCACACTCTGGTTTTCGCCCCGCGCGGACAGGTCCGGCTGCTGCAGCGGCTGGAAGGCCCAGTGTTCGCGCCAGCGTTCCAGACGCCGCTTTGCCTCCCCTTCAAGGTCGGCCGTGTCGGGCCATGGAGCACCCGCCTGAATCCAGTCGTGGACCGCCTGACGCTGCTCGTCCGGGAGCCGCCCCGACGGCGGCATCGCAATGTCGTCCTTTGAATGCTGCAGCACCTGATAGAGGCGGCTTTCGCCCGGGTTGCCGGGCACCACCAGAGGCTGATCCCCCGCCTTGCCCTGCAACACATCCTGACGACGGTCCAGACGCACGCCGTGCTCCTGCTTCGACGGGCCGTGGCACTCGATGCAGCGGTCCAGCAGCAGCGGTCGAATGGCCTTTTCGAAGGCCTCGTTGCCGTCTGCCTGCACGGGAGCCATCGTGCTGCACGAAACCAGACACCAGAATACCAGGCGAACCGCCAGCGCCAGCCCAATGCCACCGGCATTCGCCGGAACAGCGCGCGCCGTCCGGGGATGGGGCTTCGATGAACCGGGGGAATTGATCGCCAGCCCGGGGCGGCCACCGCCATCGGGATGCGGACGAACAGAAGGGCACTGCAGCGAGAGTTGAAACACGGACATGGGAAAACCGTGGTGTGTTTGAGGCGGGGGGGACATGCGGGGCAGGAACGGAGCACTGCACGGCGGCACGCCCCATTCAACACCAAAGGAATCGCGCCGCACCTGAAAATCGGCGTTGCTCGACGCCTTTCCCCTATTCTCTCCGGGGCCGGGGAAAAAATCCGAGCGAATTCCGGGGGAAGGGACGGAATCACCAAAGACGGTAATCCGGACAATCGGTGCAGGTTGCACCTGCGCGACGCCCTTTTCCAGGCAAGTGCAGAATCGTCGCCTTCAGATCATGCACATGCACGGACTGTTCTGCAACATCCATCCCGAAGTCGTCAGTTCTTCGCTCTGAAAGCCTGGGCCGCAAGGCCCAGGTGTTACCTGCAGCCGAACGACACTGCTGCAGGAGACAACTCGCCACCCGGTTCAGGGAAGTTCCATCTGCCGGAGTATCTTCGGGAGCTTCAGCAGCAGTATCGCCCCGGCAATCGCCGGGACAATCGTCAGCGGCAGCAGCAGCGGCGAAAAGGTCACTGACCCCGGCACCGACATTTGACTCACAGAATCAAAGTAAAGTACGAAGATCGTCAGGCCCAGCGGGATCTGCAGCAGAAACAGCCGACGCCGGGATTTGGCAGTCGCTGACGTAAGCACCCCAAGGCTGTAGATCAGGGCCAGCTGTCCGAACTGCAGCCCGAACTGCAGGCAGGTCCCCGGAAGGTGCTTGCTGAATGAGTCACGGAAATAGTTCATGACTGTCAATCCGGCAAACAGGAGGAACGGCAGAATCGCAAAGTCCCGCAGGATCGCTCTGCGAAAATGCCGCCAGAAATCGTCACGACCCACCGGCAGCAGGAATTCGCTTCCCAGTCGCTTCGTCCGCTGATTCCATGTCCACACACGCAGCTCTATCACGAGCACGAACAGACCTGCCAGCAGACCCCCGATTCCCCCGAAGATCAATTCGCGACTCGCTGTCAACAACGTCAGAAATGCCACTGGCAGCATGATCAGCACCGTCCTCAGCAGCTGGCCTGTGATCCGCCAGCTGGAGACAGCACGCAGTCGATCGCTGAAGTTGCCTCCCAGCAGTCGTGGAGACGGAACGCATGTTCCAAACACCATCGCCTGTAACTGTTCCACCGCCCGCTGGCGATTTCCGCTTCCCCAGACCCCTGCAGGCACCGCAGACTCTCCACGCTCCAGCTGCCATGCATAGCCTTTCTTCAGGGCAGCGAGAGCGATCACGAACATTCCAGTTGCAAACAACAGCAGGCCATTGTTGAACACAGCGATGTCACCAAATGTCAGCGGGACGAAAGTCCGCGGGAAGCCCACGAGTCCGATGACAAAGAATGCCACAGGCAATGTCGTCAACGGTCCTGATATGGCGATGTTCCGGCCCCCGAAAAACAAGAGCACCGCCCGCTGAGCCCCCGGAAAACTCACTGCCAGCAAACTCAGGCAGACAGGCGTGTACCAGCGCAGCTCCAGCAGCCATGCCGACAAAAAACCGCTCAGCACCGCCGCCACAGCAAACATGGCAAAAAGTCCCCGGATTGTCCGCTCAAAACCCGGAAGCGTACCCGCCTGCGGAACACACCCCAGCCAGCAAAGCCAGTAGGCAATGAAATGGCAGGAAAGCAGCACTCCGGTTGCGATTGGTGGAATCACCATCAGTTCCGAAAAACTCAATCCGGATTCGCCCCGACAGACTGTCAACCCGGGCA
>CAZLOQ010000224.1:5816-6425 GCA_964561125.1 uncultured Chitinophaga sp.
GGGCAGACAACTCTGAAAAACGTCAATCTGCCTGTTGAGCAGGCCCCGCTGGTCACGTTGCCCCGTAATCAACTCCACCCTCCGCATCCGCGGATGCTCCGCGACCTGCTGCAGCACAGCGGTCTGTCCTTCCGTCAAACGGAACTCAGGAGGAATCCGCAGAATCAGCGTCCGTAACTGCGGCATCTGAACTGAAAGGTTTTCGCGGTCCAGCACTGTCTCGACGTCAGCTGCGTCGAGAATGAGGATTTCAAGATTCAGCATCGAACCCGGACGAATCCAGTGCGTCCCCAGCAGATTCAGCTGCTCCAGCGCCGGAAGTGCCGACAACGCTTCAGCAACGGCCTGCACGCCCTCAGATAACTCGCCCGGCGGTGGCGACAAAGAAAATCCCTCAAGAAGCCGCAACTCACTCAATTGGCTCAGATCCCGCCAGTCCTCCAATCCCGGTTGTGCTTTGTCCAGTGACAGCCGCCTGAGCGCAGGAACAAGCTCATGCAGGTTTTCCGGCTGCTCCGCGGCGACCGGTTCATCCTCTGCCATACCCCGCGGAAGAAATGAGAACCCCTTGATCGCCGTAAATTCCAGCGACTGTTCGTCCCCGGATTC
>CAZLOQ010000224.1:6435-8964 GCA_964561125.1 uncultured Chitinophaga sp.
CGATACAAAAAAAGCAGCGGTCCAAAAATCGCCATCAGCAGCCACAAAGCTGTCAGCTTCTGAGAGAACAATACGCTTAAAACGGCCCGCACCCTGCTCATCGCCCGCCCCTTTACACCCTCAGTGGCACGCCAGAAAAATCTCTTCCAGATTCATGTCTTCAATCACCACGTCCGCTCCCCACACTGCACGCAGCTGGTCCGGCAGCTCGGGCGCGAAATTGTTCACCGTGAGCACTCCTGTCGTGCCGCTCACCTGCCACTGAAGCACTCCCGGCAAATCCACCTGCGACGGGAGCGTCGTACCGGCTGTCAGCCGCAATCGCTTCATACGCTTCTTCAAATCATCCAGCTCCTCGTGAAACTGGATGCGGCCCAGACGCAGGAGTGCCACGTGTGTGGCCACGCGCTCCACATCCGAAGTGATGTGCGTGGAAAACAAAATCGTCCGCTCGCCAGCTCCCGCCAGCTCACGGAGTGACTCCAGAAACGCTCGACGCGCCGCCGGATCCAGACTCGCGACCGGTTCGTCCAGCACCAGCAGCTCAGGCTGATGACCCACCGCCAGAATGATGCCCAGCTTCTGACGCTCGCCTGGTGACAACACGCGACAGGCTTTGTCCCCGGGCAGCTCCCACCGCTGCAGCAAATCAGTGACCTGCGCGGAATTCCAGCTGCTGTAAAACGCCGCTGTGTAGTCCACCATCCCCCGAACCGTCAGCGTCGGATACAAAAACACGTCCTGTGGCACATAACCCAGACGAGACTTTTCGCTTTCACCCAGATTCCACGAATCACACCCGAAAATCCGCGCTGTTCCCCCAGTGCATTTCAGCAGTCCCAGAAGACAGCGAATGAGCGTACTCTTCCCTGCACCATTCAAACCCAGCAAGCCTGTCACCTGGCCACGCCGCAGACTGAAATCGACACCCGTCAGCACCTCAGTGCTGCCAAACGCCTTTTGCAGCATTTTTGCGTCCACCACTGTTTCACTCATGCCGGATGCTCCTCACAATCGATGCCCTGAATCTCTGCTGCAGCTCACTGCAAATCAGCGGTCTGCCAGAACCCGCACGACAAAAAGCGGAGAAACAAATGTCCGTGCGTAACAGCCTGGCTGACGGGGAATGCATCTGCCGATCGCGCAGCAGCCGCGGGCCGAAGTGCTGCGATAAGAAAAACACGTCGTGCCGCGGCAGTCGCAGCCCCGACTATATCGAGATACTGAATCGCCTGTATACCGATATCCGGCGGAAATCGTTCGTGTCAGGCAGAGCTCCTGATTCTGCCCGCACGCTGACCATCGTCAGCAGGAATCATTCACAGTACCTCGGATCATGCAGGTCAGTTTCGTGAGCATCCAGGCGTCAGGATTGTGAGACCGCGTTGTGAGCCATGGGACTGAAACCGTCAGCGTCTGTTCCAGACAGTTTTCGCAATCGTCGGTGTGATCGAAATTATTGCCACAGCGCCAGAAGGCACGTGCGTCGTTCAGGCTCTCGCCCGTTCGTCCGGACTGCTGCCCCTCATGAATTCGCCCGGCAGTGGTTAGTGCCCGGACACCCCGGTTGGTATACTCGGGCCGAACAGATTTCACGGGGGAACAGGATGTCAGATCGAACGGCAGGTTATCAGCGATGGGCGAATCTGACATTTCTGCACTGGCGTGTGCCGGCGGACCTGATTCAACACCAGTTGCCGTCGGGGCTCACGGTGGACACGTATGCTGGCGAGGCATGGCTGGGAGTGGTGCCGTTCTCGATGGAGCGGGTGCGGCCGTGGTGGTCGCCCGCGGTGCCGGGGATTTCGTGGTTTCTGGAAACCAACGTGCGGACATATGTGCGGGGACCTCGAGGTATTCCGGGCGTGTGGTTTTTCAGCCTCGATGCAAATCAACGGCTGGCAGTAGAGCTGGCGCGGCGGATCTGGAACCTGCCGTATTTCAGGGCAGAACTGTCGCTGCGTGAGGGTGAGGAGCGGGCTGGCGGCAAGTTGCTGCAGCACGTGCAATATGCGGGGCGGCGGATCGAACGGCCTGCAGGAACGTATTCCATCGCCATCACGGCCGATGCCGGCAAGCCACAGCCCGCCGCCGCAGGGACGCTGGAACATTTTCTGGTGGAACGGTACGTACTGTTCTGCACGGATGCCCGGGGCCGCATGTATTCCGGCCGAGTACACCACGTGCCCTACCGCATCTGTCCGGTGCTGGAACAGCAAGTCCAACAGACGCTCACCGGGAGCGTCCTCGACGGATTGGAGTGTCCCGGTCCGGCAGAACATGCCGCCTGGTCGCCAGGGGTGGATGTAAGGATTTCACCGCTGACACGGTGTGACGCAGTATAACCCGTGACATCCACGCTGGTTCTTTCGGTCAGGGGCCTCAACACAGGGCATCGTACCCCTGAACAGGTACCATTGAGCCTCCCCGCAGAACGGCCCTGCCAGACCGTCGCCTCCCCCAAGGGCAGCCGACCACTTCCCACTTCCCACTTCCCAATGACCAATGACCAATGACCAATGACCAATG
>CAZLOQ010000225.1:0-8911 GCA_964561125.1 uncultured Chitinophaga sp.
GATGTTGGAAACACAGAGGCACAGAGGAACACAGAGAGGGAGGGAAGATTGAATCAGGAAGGGGGGGCAGGTTTGGTTCCTTTTTTTGCAGTTGGACTGAATTCATTTCAACACATTGCTTCTGTTAACGCTGTGTCTTTGTGTTTTCAGTCTACGTGAGTACTGGCAAAAGTATGTACGTGCCGAGGAGGTCGACGGGGAGGATGGGGTCGATGGTGACTCGGCCTTTGTAACGAGAGGCTTCACGGACGCGTTCGTGGGCGTCGAGCTGGGCCTGGGCGCGAGTGGCGGAGATGGTGGCGAGGGATTGCTGGAGGGTGGGGAGTGTTTTGATCAGCAGCGCTGTCTGCTGGGACTTGTTTGTGGCGTTGACGTTTTGTTCCGGGATTGCGGCCAGCAGCGGTTCGGTTTGCTCCGGAGTCAGCCACGCTGGGTTTGCGGATGCTCCGGTGACGGCGAGCGGGACGACTTCTTCGCACAGGATCGTTTCGGCCGCGGTACCGGAGATTTTCAGGTGGTAGCGAAAACGTGCGATGATAATCGTGGTGCGGATGCTGACGGCAGAGGTACTGATGACTCCACAGCGAGAAGCAACCGGAGCGGCGTCGCGGGCTGCGGCGTCAAGGGCCTGGTCGATGGTCCAGCTGGCAAGTCCTTCGACGATGGGACTGGTGCGTCCAAGGTAGAGCTGGTCGTCGGTGAGTGGCAGTTCGAACCGGCCGGTGAAGGGTTCATCGCGACCGATGGCCTGCCGGAGGGCTCGGGGCGTTTCCCGACTGAGATGGACAGTGACGGCATCGCCGTGGTCTTTAAGGGGCACGTTGGCGGCCTGGAGTGCGGAGAAGACGAATTGTCGCACGTCTGCGTGCCCCCCGATGGCTGCACGGACGTTTTGCAGTTCGGCGGCTACGGTGTCGCGGTCGAGTGTATGCTGGGCGAAGCGTGAGCGGCTGGCTTTTTCGCGTTCGCGAGCATTGTCCCACTGGGCGTGGAAGTCGCGGACCTGTTCGGATTCCTGGTCGCCGAAGTCAAACAATTTCTGTGCGTCATCGCCGCGATTCAGGCCGCGAAACAGAGCGCCTTCAAAGAGTGTCTGAGCGATTTGTTCGCTGGAACCGGGAACAGCGACGGCCACACCGAGGTCGCTTTTGATGCTTTTATGCTTGCGGATCAGTACGTCCAGGATGACACCGTCAATCGGGTTGTCGCGTCCGTAATACGTGACGACGCGGACCTCCGCTTTCTTCTGCCCATACCGGTCGACTCGGCCTTCCCGCTGTTCGTGACGCGTGGGATTCCAGCACAGGTCATAGTGCAGAATGGCGTTGAAGGACTGCTGGAGGTTGACGCCTTCAGAGAGGCAGTCGGTGCAGACGAGGATATAGTCGCCGCCGCTGCCGGCAAGAGTTTCGATGCGGGCTTCGCGTTCGGCGGGTGGCAGGAGTCCGGTGATGGCTTCGACCTGCACTTTGTCGGGAAGTGCTTCACGGAGGTGGCGGGCAACATACTCGGCTGTGTCGACGAAGCGGCAGAAGATGATGGGCTGGAAGCCGGCCTTGATCAGGGCTTTGACTTCCCTGATGGCTCCCTGCAGCTTGGCGTCACCGGGGCCGGCCAGTTCTTCGGCGCGTTTGGCAAAGGCCAGCATCCGTCGGCGGGCTGTGGCGGCTTCGTCTGCGGTGTCGGATCCGGGGCTGAGGTCGATGGCGGTGACGTCATCGGCTTCGTCCTGATCGAGGACGGTACGGCGGCCGACATCTTCAAGTTCCTCTTCGTCAGCCTCGTCGACTGCAGCGCGGCTGCGAAGAGTGGCGACTGCCGCTGCAGGGCTGGAGGAAAAACAGCGGAGAAGTGCCAGAGCAGACCAGTAGCGGACACGGCGGCGACGTTTGTCGTCTTCGCCTTCCCTGACGAATTCACGGGCGAACTGTACGATATCGATGAACAGTTCGCGGTACTGAGGACTGAAAGACCACGTTTGTTCCTTGTCGAGGCGGCTGGGGAAGGTGGTATCGGAAAGGTAATCACGGATGTCGGCGCGGCGGCGCTGCACGAGGTGTCTGGCGAGGCGGCGGCGGAGTCCTTCGCGTTCGGCGCGTTCAATGTCTTCGGGGAGATTAAAGAATTCTTCGTCGAGCAATCCGAGCAGGGAGCGGAAGGCGGCTTCGTTGCCGCTGTGTGGTGTGGCAGTCACCAGCACGAGATGCTGGCGGGGTTTGGCGGCGATTTTGCGGATCAGGTCAAACCGTCGCTGGCGCCCGCGACCGGGGCCGCCCTGGAGTGTGCATCCGTGGGCTTCGTCGACGATCACGAATTCCGGGCATTTCAATTCAAAATCGGCCGCGCGTCGTTCGGATTTGATGAAATCGGTAGAGACGACGACGAAGGGGTGTCGGTCAAATACGGACATTCCGATGGGCAGATTGCGTTCCAGCCGCTGGATGGTGCTGCTGAGCACGAGTTCGGCGTCGATGTGGAATTTTTCGAGGAGTTCTTTTTGCCACTGTTCGGCGAGGTGTGGTGGGCAAAGAACGGCGAGGCGGCGGATTTCGTTGCGATCAAGCAGTTCACGGGCAATGAGTGCGGCTTCGACAGTCTTGCCGATCCCGACATCATCGGCGATGAGCAGACGAACGGGATCCAGTTTGAGGGCCATCATGAGTGGCACCAGCTGGTACGGGCGCGGTTCTACTGCGATGCGGGCAAAGCAGCGGAACGGACCTGCGGCGGCGCGTGTGGACAGTCGTGCGGCATCGCGGAGCAGTCGTCCGGAGCGATAGTCTCCGAGGTCTTCTGCGGACGGCAGCGGGAAGGTGGCCGATTCGACGGATTCGATCGCCGGCAGGATACCGGTGATTTCTTCGTCCAGACCGCCGACCGGGCGCACCATGAGGAGTTCTTCCGTGGAATCGGGAAGGACAACCCATTCACGGCCGCGAGATCGGATGAGGGTACCGGGGGAGGAGAGAGGCATGGGGAGTTGGGGGAATGGGTGAATGGCGAATGGTGAATGGCGAATGGTGAATGGCGAATGGTGAATGGTGAATGGTGAATGGTGAATGGTGAATGGTGGATGGGGGATGGGGGATGGGGGATGGGGGATGTTGATTTCATCAGCCGGAACGCGTTAGCGTCCGGTTGTCGCTGGAAAAAATGACCGGACGGCTCGCGCCGTTCCGCTTCAAATTCAACCCGAAAGCCGGTGCCACTGGGCTTGTGCCGTATGGGTTTAAGATGATCTGGAGGGCCGGTGTGTGGTGGCGAGGCTGTTGTTTTGACGTCATGCGGTGAGATTCATGAGGAGCGTGTGAGCAGGGGAAGGCCGAAGATGTCGGGGTGTTTGCTGACAATATCGAGCCAGTTGGTGGCGTGGTGGAAGCGGATGATGCAGTAGCTATGACTGAGGAGGGATTCGGCGACTTCTTCGTCGCGGCGGATTTGGTCGGGTTTGTCGTGGATGGGGCCGTCGATGTAGATGGCGGCGCTGCCATTTTTGTAAAAGAAGTCGGCGCGGGTGTTGGCGTAGGCAACGGGGTATTGGGCATGGCTGGGGGGTGTGAGCAGATGCGAGTCGATGAAGTCGAGCCAGCGTTTTTCCAGTTCGCTGTCGCAGCGGCGGCGGAGTTCAGACATGTGTTCAGCGCGTGATCCGGGGCCTCCTGCGGGGGCACAGGTGCTGGTGGCCAGCCGTGCGAGGATGTCGCGGATCAGAAAGCGATCCAGCAATGGGTGGTCGGGCTGATTGAAATAGTCGAGCAGGCATTCGTAGCAGGCTTTGCCGCAGCTTTCGGGTCTCAGATCCTGCAGAGTGTCGGGATCAAAGTGACAGATTTCCAGAGCACGGCGGGCGAGTGCGGGGATGACAGTTGGGTCTTCGACCAGTTGTCGGAGAACGCCCGCACCGCCCTCGGTGGCTTCGTAGAACAGCAGTTCGTTGCGTTCTTTGGGTGTTGGCAGGGGTTCTGCTGTGAGTTCCCGAGGTTCGAGCTGGAAGTGTTTCTGGATGGCTTCCTTGAACGCGGCCTGCAGGGCTGCCATTTCGGGAAGGCCTGGCTGGGGTTCGAATCGCAGAAGCAGTGCATTTTTGGTGTCGGTCACATACGGGACGACTCGGGCCTGCCGACCGGCCGTGGCATCTTCCTGATCAAGATCGTCTGCCTGGTTGCGTCCCCAGTACCCGCGCTCCAGATCGAGCACGTACCCTGCGGGTTCGGTTGTTTTTTGTGAGAGCCAGCCGAGATTGATGCGGTAGAGTTCGACGGAATCACCGTAGCTCAGGTGCAGTGCTGGTGAGCCGCCGCTGGAGACGATTGCGTCGCAGCGATCCATTCGGCCGGCGCTTTCGGAGAATCGGTAGGATGTGACCATGCGGTATCCGAACCGCTGTCGTTCTTCTTCGTCGCAGGTGATCCGCTGAGCCATCTTGAGCGAGCAGTTCTGCAGTTGGACAAGGTTCTGAATGATGTTCGAGCTGTCAACGAGTGTACTGCAACGCGAGCAGTTGTCGTCGGTGTTCTTTGCGACCTGGATTTGTCCGTACCCGCATTTGGGGCAGCGTTTGAGAATGCTGGTGGTGAGTGCGTGGGTGTCTTCGATGTCGTCGGAACCGAAGTCGAGGTCGACCTTGTAGACGCGGTAGCGGGCACCTTCGTGGTACACGAGGGCTCGAGGGCCGAATTCCGAGATGGCCAGAAAGCGTGGTCTTGAGACATATTCATCGCGTCCGCGTCGTTTGCGTCTGCCGGTGACAAATGCAGAAATTGGCAGTCGCGGGAAGTTGTATCCCGGCAGGAAACCTTCTGTGGCAAAGTAGCGATAGGAATAGAAATCACCTTCGTAGATGCCTTCGGCTTCGGTCAGCAGTTTGATCTGTCGTTCCGCCTGCTTGCGGAGGTTTTCGGAGTGCCGTCGTTCAGGTTCGGGGCGACTGTGGTCGCCGATAATCCTGTGATGCAGTTCTCGCTGGCGAAGGGCAGCTCGATAGAGTTCCCGCCAGCGGTCACAGGCTTTGTCAAAGGAACGCTCAATCGTATCGAGCACTTCGCTGGTCCAGTTGGGATGGTACCATGTGGCCGATGTGAGGTGATCTGCAATGCTGGCAATCAGGGCATTCGCCTTCTGCAGCGCGAGGGCTCGATAGCGATCATTTGTCAGTTGGTCGCGGATGGTGTCACGGATCGGCAGGTTGATTTTGCTGTCCTGCCTGTGGATTTCGATGACTGACATCAGCGTCTTGCCGAGGTCCGGTTTCACGACCTCCATCCAGATGGCATGGATGTGCGATCGAACGAGGTCGCGATTTCGCAGGTCGATTCTGGGGGCGGCGACAGATCCGCCGACCATGTGTGTGGGTTGGCGGAAGTAGTACTGGTCGTGGGGACTTTGTCCGGCACAGTAGGTGTAGACCAACGCCGGCTGTCCGCCGCGACCGGCGCGACCGCTGCGCTGGGCATAATTGGCGGGTGTTGGCGGAACGTTACGGAGATTGACGACGTTGAGCTGGGAGATGTCGACGCCGAGTTCCATGGTGGGAGAACAGAACAGGAGCGGCAGCTCTGCGCTGCGGAAGCGTTTTTCGCGGGTTTCGCGATCTTCTGAGTCCACCTGTGCGGTGTGCTCACGGGCCTCCAGGAGGCACCGGAGGTTGATGAAATTCTTGTAGCAGTCGACGAAGTAGCGGTTGACTTCCGGGGGAATCTCGCCGACTTCCAGCATGCGAGTGCGATCAATCGGGCGAACTTCACAACTGCCGGCGATCCAGCGAATCGCATCATGATTGATCTGGAACCCAGGCAGTTCGCCGCCGCGAACCTGTTCAAGGATGCCGTAGCGGCGAAGCGCCATGAAGAGAAACTGGATACACTTATCGACATCCTCTCGCGAAATCCGTGTGCCTTCGGGCAGTTGTGCCGCCATGGTCCGCTTGAGGTATCGTCCGAAACTGCCGAATGAAGAGACAAACAGGCCGGAATGTTCACGAGGCTGTTTGGGACGCGGGTAGGCCACAACGGCCTGGATCAATTCACGCGTATCTTCCAGGTGCCAGACGGTGCCTTCCTTCAGGCGGGAGTTGGTCTGCTGAACAAGGTCCAGTTGTTTCTGGGGATCGAGTGAGTCGACTTTGATGGCCAGACCGCGGCGAAGCACATCCAGTAAAGTGCGAATGATTTCATTGCGTGCTTCAGGGGAGCAGTTGCGAAGACCGGTGGGTGTGTCGAAAAATGTTTCGGTCTTCTGGTCACCGCGAAACGAGAAGCCGGTGTCCCAGAGTTCTGCTTCGGCAAGGAGTCCATCGCTACCAGCGAGTCCGTCATATTCGAACGCGAGCATGCCGCAGTCTTCCAGATTGGGGGCGGTAACTCGCCAGCCTCGCTGCAGATCGCGATAAAGGTAGTAATCGATGACGCGCCGGAGTGCATCATGGGTAGCATTGCGGGCGGGACCGCGGATATCGAAGTCCTGCGCGTATTCTTCGAATGGCAGTGCGAGCGCATCGAAGACGCAGCGGGACAGATCACCGTGAGAAAGGCCGGCAGAACCTTTTTCGGTAGCCGCTTTGAAGAGTGCTGATCGCAGCAGCGCCACCTGCGCGAAATCGTTGAAATGACCCGCCTGCAGGGACGCATCCTGACGGTTGTCGGTGAAGCTGAGCAGTTTGCGGGCTTCTTTGTTGAGCTTGTGGTCAGACTGCAGTTCGATCAGAGCTCGGACGGCAAGAATGGTTGTGGCTGTGCTGCGACTGTCGACGCCGAGCGTGGCCAGCTTGCCAAGGTCTGACCGCTGGTGACGACTCCATACGACCCCGCATCTGGGATTGAGACAAAAGTGAAAGTTCTTTTCGATAAGCGAACCGGCAATGCCAGCGCCTTCGGAGACGAGTTGACCATCGGTCGTGACGCAGACTTGTTGGGGCAGATCCTTCCGGACATCGCGGCGGATGCGTTCGTCGCCGTAGGCCGTAACTTCTTTCATGGTGCTGGGGACGCGTTCGCATACATCGGCACCGTCTCCCGGAGGAAATGGATCTGTGGCGGAAATGTAGAGGTAGGCGTCGACGGTGCCTTCGATCTCCGGATCGCGGCGGGTGGCCCGGGGAATCAGGCAGTTGCCGTGCTTTTCATCCAGACGCGAAACACGGTAGTAAGCGGTGCCACAGTTGCGACAGAATGCGAGCGGGAACAGGAGTTTTTCGGGGTGGCCGGGCTGGGCGACCTGTTTATGAATGCTGAGGTGGCGATCGGCTTCTGGTTCGATGGTGGCCCACACGGTATCACCACGGGTAAAGAACTGATGCAGGCGGAACGCAAAAATTGGAAAACGGGCGGATGGCGTTGGACGGAGATTGGACCCTTTCATCAGGAAGCTGCGGATCGCCGGAAAGCAAAGAGATTCGTCCAGACCAGTCGTCCCGGCAAGTTCGCTGGAGGCACTGCCGGAGCCCACCAGTCGCCGGGGGGCCTGGCGGATTAGTCGGCCGGTGTCGGTTTCGGTGCGAACACCGAACGTGCTTTCGATCCAGGACGCGAGGGGGTGATTGCGAAAGGTTTCGTAATCATCGGGCGGTTCCTGCTGGCTGGTGATGGTCTGGTGAAGCTGAGCGATGACTTCGGGCGACGAGAGGCTGACTTCCGGAGTGGAGCGCTGCAGTGATTCGCCGATGACCTGGCTGGATTCGATCGATGTGCCAAAGAGTGTTGTGGCGACTTCGGCGACGGCTTTCTTCTGATCGAGCGAATTGCCGCCGCTGGCCATTGTGGCGGATGTGCCGATGCAGATCATATTCGGGCTGTTGAAGGCGAGGCGGCAGCGGCGAATAAGCAGTGCGACGTCGGCCCCCTGACGACCGCGGTAGGTGTGCAGTTCGTCGAAGACGAGGTAGCGCAGGTTGATGGCCGATCGCACGAGTTCGCGGTCTTCAGTGCGGGTCAGCAGCAGTTCCAGCATCATGTAGTTGGTGAGCAGGATATCGGGCGGATTGCTGCGGATGGCTTCGCGTTCATCGCCTTTTTCCTGACCGGTGTAGCGGGCATAGCGAACCGGGGACTGTCCTTCCGGATAGCCCTTCTTCAGAAACTTGGCGAGTTCTTCGTCCTGGCTGTTTGCCAGTGCATTCATCGGGTAGACGACGATGGCCTGAATGCCACGTCCGGTACCGTTGCGCAGAACATGGTCAACGATCGGAACAATGTAGGTGAGACTTTTTCCCGAACCTGTGCCGCTGGTCAGTACGTAGCTTTTGTTTTCCTTTGCCGTGCGGATGGCTTCGGTCTGGTGAGTGTGCAGGGTGAGTGGCTTGCCGATTGGGTCGGTGTCCGACTTATCGGCGCAGAAGATCCGGCGGCATTCCGGGTGCAGCAGCTGCTGGTCGACGAGCGAGTCGATGGAACCGCCGGGGAGGAAGGTGGGATTGAGCTGCAGCAGAGGCTGTGGCCAGAACTCGCCTGATTGAATCGCCTGCTGGACCAGCTGATTGATGCGTGGGTCGGCAATTTTGATGAAGCTGGTGATATAGCGTTCGTAGTCATCGACAAGACGTTGTCGCAGTTCAAAGACGTCCATGGGATGCGTCCTGGGGTGATCAGGCAGGCGGAAATCTTGATATGGGAATGTGGTTGTGCAGGCAGTGAGGGCCCGCACAGCGTCCCCGGGGGAATCCCGGGAGTGAAATCATACTGAGGATCGGATGCTCCCGCACGGGATTTGGAGCAGAAATTGTCTGACACAGGGGGGAATCCTGGTTCAAAAAGCACGCTTGGGACACTTCCGGAAACCATGGAGGGTACTGGCGGGGGTTGGACAACCTATTGTCCAACCTCGGTGACAATTTTGAAAATTCTGCGTGATTCCTGGGTGTGGGAGTGGAAGTGGGCGGTGGTCAGTGGGCAGTGGGAAGTGGGCAGTGGGAAGTGGG
>CAZLOQ010000226.1:0-8892 GCA_964561125.1 uncultured Chitinophaga sp.
ACCGCTGCAATCGTTCTCGAGGGACTGTCCCTGCAGGCCTCGGTGGCCGAATGATGGGTCGGCAGAATTGGTGCGACCGGTGCGATTGCCGGCGTTGTTGTTTTCGTATGAACCGACTGAACTGCTTCCACCGCTGCAACCGTTCTCGAGGGTCTGTCCCTGCAGGCCTCGGCGACCGAACGATGGGTCGGCAGAATTGGTGCGACCGGTGCGATTGTTGGCGTTGCTGTTTTCGTTTGGACTGAACCAGGCGCTGGGGTGGTCGTCATTCTGTTGTGAGCCCATGGGAGTGCTTTCCTGGGCCAAGTTTCGGGGCACAGCGGCAACTCTGCCTGGAGTAGTCTTGAAATCACTTACGCCGTGAGGAACCTGCGTGATGCGGGCACTTCTGGAATCGATAAATTCCAAAACTGCCTCCCTGCTGCTGGAAAAGTGCGCTCAGGTCTGACTGGAACTGAGAGTACTTGCGTGAGGACGGGATGGTGTGCTAAACTGGGGGGTCTTCGGAAGTGGGCGACTTCAGGGATGAGGCGGGAGCGAATATGATTCGATCACAGGGGCGTCGGCTGCAGTCGCGCCGAGCAACCGCGGTGATGGTCTGGGTTTCCATGGTACTGCTGGCGCTGTTGCTCTGGCGATCCCGTGTCGATGGTCACATGTCCAGCCCCGTCTGGGAACCTGCAGTGCTCGTGCTGTCGGCATTCATCACGTTTCTTTCGCTCTTTGCCTGGCTGCTGTTCTGGCCGGATCGTTCAACAGGCAAAGAATCGCCGCTCCTGTTTTTAGCCGGGCTGCTCACGCTGATCCCCCCCTGTGTGATTGCGTGGCTGCTCATGCCTCCGGGTTCAGAACTCCGTCCATGGCTCAGCCTGGCCCTGCTGGTTTTTGGCATCCTGACGATGCTCAGTCCGATTCCTCCGGAACTATTCCGGGTTCCCCGGGAGCGTCGACACTGGCTGCAGCTGGTGACGGATGCCTCACTGTCGATGCTGGATGTGGAACCGCCGCGAGTAAGTTTTGAGAATGTGCAGCCGCAGACCCAGTATCGCCTCACCAGATCGCTCGAACGACCACAACCTCCAGCAAATCCAGCCGAACGCGCCCCTGATCGTGACCGTGACCGTGAGCGTGAGCGTGAGCGTGCAGGGGATGTCAGCGAGCCAACGCGGGATCCATGGGAGGATCCGTTTCGCGGAACGGGCCGACGTTTAAGTCGCGTACGGGATGCCGCGGCTAAGGCTGCAGCTGGAGACACGGTCGCGACGACCACCCGACAGACAGTGGCATCAGCGGTAACAGCATCAGCAGTAACAGCAGCAGTAACTGCAGCATCGGGCGCAGCGATTCCGGCTGTCGTGCCCCAGGTTCCACCGCCGATTCCGGTACCTGGAACGCTCCAGCACCAGTTTCCGAATTCGGCAGTGCCAGGATCTTCAGCGATTCCTGACGTGCGGGCACTGGATCGCAGCATCCGTGACCAGGAGCACCGGGAGTCCATGGAGGCGGAGTCCGGGAGTGGTTTGGCATCCGCTGGTGGCGTCGATGATGACGGTTCAGATGCGGGGCTGATTTCGGAAATCATCAGCATTGAGCGGACGACGGATGAATTTGGCGGGGTGATGGTGGAAGGTGTGGCGCGGGCCGTGTTCAGGACGGGCCAGAAGCGAGTGAATCTGCAGATTCCGCTCTCACCTCCGCTGCCGGGGGTACCGGAGGCTGAGTGCGAGCCTGTCGGCCATGAACCGCTGCGAGCCCGCGTGGCATTACGGCAGCCGTACGGACTGCGAATTGAAGTCAGGCGTTCTGAGGCATCTGAGGCTCTGGAGGCCGATATCGCGTTTTCAGCGGTCTGCACACCCTCGCGTCCCGGCTGAAGGTGTGCAGCGCGGTGCTGAGTCCATTTCAATCCCCAGCGACAAAGGAAGCGGAATCTGTGTTGTATCAGTCAGAATTGCAAACAGGTCTGGCAGCTGTGCGTCAGGCGGCTGGTTTGTGTCGTTCGGTGCAGTCGGCTTTGGCGGCAGTGTCGATGGCGAAGGCAGACAGCAGTCCGGTGACGATCGCGGACTTTGGAAGTCAGGCGTTGATTTGTCGCGCGTTGCGTGGTGCTTTTCCTGGGGATCCGGTGATAGCAGAGGAGGGAGCTGCGGAGCTGCGGACGGCCGAGGGCGCTGCATTTCTCCGGCGGGTGCTCGAGGAGTGTCAGCGGGCGGGTGTCGAGTGCACAGCGGACGATGTTTGCAGCTGGATTGATCATGGCGGTGCCAGTACCTTTTCACCGCGATTCTGGACGCTCGATCCGATCGATGGCACAAAGGGATTTCTGCGGAGTGAGCAGTATGCGATTTCGCTGGCTCTGGTGATCAACGGGCAGATCGAGGCTGGCATTCTGGGGTGTCCGAACATGACCTTTCCCGGAATGACTGAACCAGGAGTGCTGGCGTGGGCCGTACGGGGAGGCGGAGCATGGCAGCGACCGCTCTGGAAGGATAATGCCACAGCCCTTCCACTACAGACCACGGTCACCACCAGTCTCGACCAGCTGCGTGTGTGTGAGTCGGTGGAATCGGGGCACAGTGCTCATGGCTGGTCTGGTCTGATCGCGCGGGATCTCGGCATAACCGCCGATCCCCTGCGGATGGACAGCCAGTGCAAATATCTCGCGGTAGCTCGCGGGGATGCCGACCTGTATCTGCGGCTGCCCACGAAGAAAGGCTATGCGGAAAAGATCTGGGATCATGCCGGCGGAGTGCTGCTGGTGCAGGAGTCCGGCGGGATGGTGACGGACATCTGCGGTCGCCTGTGCGACTTCCGACAGGGCAGCGCGCTGACAGCGAATGAAGGCGTTGTGGCCACAAACGGACGCGTGCATCCAATTGTGCTCGGGGCGATCAGCCGCAACAGACCGGCAGCCGGAGCTACACTCTGAGCATCCAGCCGGAGATGCGCTGATCCAGCAGCTGTCGATGCAGCTGCCGCATGTGCTGTTCGCTGCGGCAGATCAGGAACACCGTGGAACCGCTCCCGGACATCCAGGCCGGCTGTCGGGCGACGCGTTCAATTCGGGCGATGAGTTCAGCCATTGCAGGGTTCAGCTGTGCAGCGGCAGCGGTGAGCCGATTGAAGCAGAACTGCGGCAGATCGGCTGTCCGGCCATTGGTGAGGGCTGCAACCAGGGGCGCAGAGCTGAGAAGTGTGGAGGGCAGCACGGTACGGCGGAAGACTTCGGGAGTACTGTTGCCGTGCGTCGGACGGACGGCGAGAAAGAAGAGCTGCCCGACCGGTGAGAACGGCTCAATCCGTTCACCGCGGCCGCGACAGACTGCAGCACGGCAGCCTGTCAGCAGAAAGTTGATGTCGCTTCCCAGTGATGCTGCGATGGCGTGCAGTTCGTCATCCGGGACGGTGAGGTTCCAGATCCGGCGGCAGGCGAGCAGTGCGGTGGCTGCATTGCCGGATCCGCCTCCAAGTCCGGACTGCGGAGGAATCTGTTTGTGCAGCACGAAGTCGGCCCCGGCGGTGACATGACAGCGCTGCTGAAGTGCTGCGGCGGCCCTCAGAATCAGGTTGCGTTCATCCAGCGGAATCCCGACGGTCACTGCGGGGTTGGTGGCGTCGCTGAATCGCAGGGTCAGCCGCCCGGATTCATTCGGGCTGGCCGAGAGCATGTCGCAGAACTGTGTCCGGAGCATAACGGTATCGAGTTCATGAAAGCCATCGGGCCGTTTGCCAAGGACTTCAAGGAACAGGTTGAGTTTGGAGGGGGAGGCAAGTGTGAGCATGGCTGGTATTCAGTCAGCAAGATACCGATCGAGCCAGTTGAGCATTTCCCAGCTGACGTGTTCAACCGATTGCCTTGCTGCATAGCTGTGGGATTCGTGGGGCAGGAGAACGCAGCGAGCGGTTCCGCCGTTGCCGCGGATGGCCTGGTAAAGCCGTTCGCTCTGCATGGGAAAGGTTCCGGGGTTATTGTCGGCTTCGCCGTGGATGAGCAGGAGCGGGGCCTGGATGCGGTTGGCAAAGGAGAAGGGAGACACTCGCAGGTAAATTTCGGGCGCTTCCCAGAACGTGCGACGTTCGTTTTGAAAGCCGAAGGGGGTGAGTGTGCGGTTATAGGCACCGCTGCGGGCAATTCCGGCGCGGAAGAGACGGGAATGAGCGAGCAGTGTCACCGCAAGAAGTGCTCCATAGCTGTGCCCGCCGACAGCCAGTCGCCGCGGATCAGCCACCTTCATCTCGATCACTCGCTGCACAATCGCCTCGGCACCCGACACAATCTGTTCGATAAACGTGTCGTTGGCGGTCTGCGGATCTCCGACCACAGGGAGTGTGGTGTGATCGAGGACCGCGTAGCCGGCCAGCAGCAGATGCAGGGGGCTTGAGCCGGCGAAGGTGGTAAAGCGATTCACGGAACCGGTGATCTGGCCCGCAGTATCGGGGTCACTGAATTCGCGGGGGTAGGCCCAGAGCAGCGTGGGGAGCGGTGTTCCGGGCTGTGCACCGGGGGGCAAATGCAGCGTGAACGACAGAGGGACTCCGTCTGCCCGGGAAACACTGATAATTTCCCGGTGGATGCTGCGAATTTCCGGAACAGGGTCGGTGAAGGCCGTGAGCGTTGTGCAGTCTCCGGCGAGCGAACGAATGCGCAGGTTGGGAGGGGAGAAGGGTGTTTCGTGGATGGTCAGAAATGTACCGCCATCATCCTCCATCAGCGTCAGCACTGATTCGTGTTCGGCTTCACTGCTGATAAACAGTGTTTCGTACTGACCGGTCAGGAGTGACAGACGTCGCAGGAACGGGCGGTCGCCTGCGGGTGTGGCACCGGGACCTTCAAGAAAGATGCAGTCATTCTGCTGCAACAGCACACGTCGGCCGTTGGGGAGGCGTTTGGTGACCGGAGCGCCGGGATCGTTGTAGCGGTCGTTAACTGAGCGATCATGCAGGAGGCGCAGGGGGCCGGAGGGTATCAGCGGGTTGAACTGCCATGTGCGGGTCCAGCGACGATCCCGGTCGTATTCGCGGTAGAGTGCCAGCGTCGGATCAGCTCCCCAGTGCACACCCGAACAGCGATGGCTGGAACGCAGCAATTCGCGCGGGGCATCGAGAAAGGGGGCGTCCTGGACGACCAGACGATCGCGATGCTCAGCAACACTCCGGGGATCGCCCCCATCAAGTGCTTCGAGCCAGACAAGGCGATTGGGGGCGTGAGGGATCCAGCCAACGGCACGCGGCCCGACAGGGACGCCTTCAATCGGAATGTTTTCTTCAAGGCCACGGCGAAAGACTTCCCCCAACACGCGCCCTTCACGGTCACGCACGCTGGTGGCACGCGGAAAGCGACTCCATGGGAGCGTTCCGGACCATGGACGATGGAGGGTGGTGGTGAGCAGGTGCTGGCCGTCGGGGGCGGGGTCGACATCGGCGTAAAGTGCCGGGGCACCACAGCGAGTGGTTTGTCCGGAATCGACGGAGATGAAAGCCAGCTGCGACAGGCCATAATATTCAAAGACGGCTTCGTCGTGGGGACCGCGGAGCAGGTCCTGGAGTGTTCGCAGCGGGCCTGCTTTCCCATGACACTCCTCAATTACAGGGCCGGGCGGGAATGCAGGTTCCGCTGGCGGTGTTGATGCGGGAGGAGCCGGAAGCAGAATCAGGAGCTCCCGGGAATCCGGCATCCACTGGGCCGGCGTTGTAAATACGGCAGCGAGGGTGACCGACCCGAGACGGGACGCCAGTCCGGTTTCGGCAGCCAGCAGCCAGAGTTCGATGCCGTCGGCCTGCGTGAGGGTGAAGGCGAACCAGCGACTGTCCGGTGACCAGCCAACCACTCCGATACGGCTGTCCTCCGGGAGCGGGACAAGGGAACCCTCAGCTGTCGGGGGACGGCGATATTCGATGGAGTAAGTGGCCGGGCGAAGCTGGGGGCCGGAGGTAAGTGAATTGAGTCGAAAGCCGCCCATGCGGACAAACGGTGAGGCCAATTCGGCCAACTCCGGGTAACTCCGGCGGGCGAAGAGCAGCAGGGTCGATCGATCGGGGCTGACAGCGACCGCGGGCGGTGGCGCCGCTTCAAGCAGACGGCGGATGATTTCCGGAGGCCGTTGCCAATGAGATTCGGCGTGAGACATGCAGCTGGAGTGTTTCCACGTCAGGTGGAAGGAATTTCGTCAATCCCTGGGCACGAAGGACCCTGAGAATTCAGTTGCTGCTGTTGCCACCGCGTCCGCCGCGACGACCGCCACCAGCACCCCCGCCGGGCATGCCTGGCATTCCGGGCATACCGCCGGGTGCACCGCCCATGCCACCGCGTCGACCACGACGACCGGATCCCGTATTGGAACTGCCTTCCCGCATACCACTGCCGAAGTCCATTCCCCCGCCCATTCCCGGGAGGCCGAGGCCGCCCATCGAGGACCCCTCATTCTCGCCCTTCCCAGCGTAGGGATTGTCGCTGGCAGCGTCAGCACCGGGACGCAGACGTTCGTAGGTCTTGAGCACATAAGTTGTGAGGCGTTCATCGTCGCTGCGACTGCGGAACTCGCTGCCGTTCTCTACCCGGTCGCCAACATAGCGACTGACGACGGCGCCGTTGGCGTCGATTACCGTGAGTCGGTCGCCGACAGGACGGAGTGTTCCGGCTGCCTCAAAGGCATCTTTCAGCTCGGGGAAATCACCGCGCGCAAGTCTTGGGGCCTCAGTGACCGCAGCGAGGTAATCGAGCGACTTCAGGTCAACTTCGGTGAGTTCAAGGGAGTTTTTGCCGAGGTCCACCACTTCGACGGACTGCCTGCCCCCGATGCGGCTGCCGACGGGTACACGAACGGTTGCCAGCAGCGGAGTGCCGGCTGTTTCGTGCTCGTAGTACATCGACATCCCAGCGTACTCTTCCGCCCGTGGCTTTGATTCCGCTTTTTCCGGGTAGTAGCGATAGCCACTTGGAACAAATGTCGGCGGTGAGGGATCGCTCCAGGCAGAAAACAGAGTGGCCTGGGAGGCCATTTCGGGCTCGGCAAGGGAGTCGATGGGGAGGTTGAAGAGCGGGTTCTGCATTTCCAGGCGGACACGATAACGATAGGCCGTGCCACGGTCACAGGTGAAGTCCATGAACCGCACAAGCAGCAAACGGCCCGCGGCAAGCACGTTCTTCGCTTTCTGCTCCATCTTCTCCCTCGCTTTTTTGTCCTGCTCTTTCTCGTCTTCGCTGCCTGCCTTGCCTTTCGCGCGGGTGTAAGCGTCGTTGAACATGTTTTCAAAGGTGTTGTCGTTCAGTCCACCGGCGTTGTTCAGGCCGCCCATGAGCGACTGGCTGCCAAGCGAATAACGGCTGAAGCCACTCGCAGAGGCCATCGAAGGCGGCAGGCTGGCTTTCCGTTTTTCTGCTTCCTGCCGCATGTTCTCCGTGAGGTTGTTGATGACTTCCTGCTCCTCTTCAGACAGCTGGAACTCCTCCAGCAGTCTGTGGGATGCGTTTTCCGGAGTCCAGCGACCTGCGGCACGACGCGGGAGAGGCATGCAGACTGCGTAATTAATCACTGCCGGGAGCACCACATCCATGTCGAATCCCTCGGAGTTGTCGAGGATTCTGCTAAGCGTTTCGATGGGCAGAGTTTCCCATTCTCCGGACCACGGATCGGCACCTGGAACAGCACGCTGCCGCTGAACCTCAAAATTCACCATCTGCACCTTGCTTTGGGCTGCGCTGCCCGAAAGGTTCAGAGCATCTGCCATCTGCCGAGCCTGGGCGTACAGATTGAAAACATAGCGAACCGAAACGCCTGCCTGGGACCTCACTTTTTTCGTTTCGAGGATACCAAGGTTCAGGCCACTGCCCTCCCCGTATCCCATCATCCCCATCATGCCCTCTCCTCCAGGAGCGGAGCCATAGCCTTCACCGCTGAGTCCGCCGGGGAGACCAAGGCCGCCTTTGCCTCCCGGACCCGAGAGGCCTCCGGGTGCCAGACCAGCGGAACCGTCAGATAACCCGCCCGGCGCACCAAGACCACCCGGCGCACCAAGACCGCCGGGTGCGCCAAGACCACCGGGTGCGCCAAGGCCGCCGGGGGCACCAAGGCCGCCGGGGACCTCTCCTGATGCCCCGGCAACGGCAGCATTTCCCGTGCGGCCGAAGAGCTTTTCAAGGTCTTCCGTGTTGTCCTCACCCTTCTTACCCTTTTTGGGGACGGTCTTTCCGGACTTATCCTCCGGCTGGTCAGAGGTGGTCTCTGAGGCGTCCTCACGTTCCACGAGCGGAAAGATCACAAGCGTCGCTTCGGGGGCCTGCGGCGCGAGCACAGCAACGCTTTGGAGCTTCTGCTGGGCGCGTTTGAGCGGTTCATTCCATGGAGTGCGTGTTGCGTATTTACCGGCTTCCTCGATGGACCCTGCCATCCTCTGCGCCATCTTTTCGACTTCCGGGGTATCGGTAAATGTCGCCTGACGGTCTGCTGGCCAGACGGATGTCAGCCAGGCACTTTTGGTCGCGTCGGCATTGGACCGGAGCTGCATGGGATCAAGGTCGCAGGTCGACCATCGGGCCGTCGCCAGCCCTGCCATACCGAGCAGGGCGACAACACCAGCGCCAATTTTTTCGCCGTGATTGAGCAGCAGTCCCTTGAAATCCATCTTCATCTTAGCCATGGCCCGTTCTCCAGAGAGAAGCCGGTGGAGGAAATCGCGTTTAAATGGGTGAACTCGTGATCCCGATTACTGCATTACTGCCCCGGTGCTGCCGGTTGAGGAGGAGCATCTCCAGAGGTTGTTCCAGGACTGGAGTCCCCGGGCGGAGCAGCAGATGGATCGGCAGGCGGTGTTGAAGAGGGGGTAGCTGAATCAGCTGCCGGTGGTGCAGAGGGGTCAGCCGGTGGTGCAGAGGGGTCAACCGGTGGTGCAGAG
>CAZLOQ010000227.1:0-8857 GCA_964561125.1 uncultured Chitinophaga sp.
GTCGAGACGATTGACGATCCGGGAGCACCAAGATCGACAGTTGCGGCACCATAACTTGAGAACCACGACATCCCGCCCGTGTCGTTGATCGCAGCAACAGAGATGACAGCGTCGTAACTGGCTGGTGGAACTGTCGCAGTTCCACCAGTGGTGTTGATGCTCGCCGGAAAAAAGGCACTCACATCATTGTTGTTGGCGGAGTTGCCCGCGCCGGCAACAAAAAGGATGTCCGCGTTCGCTCCGCGAATGATTGCTTCGTGCAGTAAACGCGAATACGCCACTCCCCCCCACGAATTGTTGGTGGCAACGATGCTGATGCCATAATTGGTCTTCAGATCAGTCAGATAGTCGAGAGCGCGAATAGCACTGACCACAGTGCCCCTCATGGTGGTGTCGATCATTTTGGCGGAAATCATCGACACAGCCCAATTCACCCCAGACACACCGATGGAGTTGCTGCCCTCGGCACCGATTGTCCCGGCCACATGTGTGCCATGCGGATGCTCACCAGAGTCGAACAGCGACGCATCGTTGTTCACGAAGTCCCAGCCATGGATGTCGTCGATGTAACCGTTACCATCATTGTCTATTCCATCCGGTTTTTCGCCAGGATTTACCCAGATATTCTTTACGAGATCCGGGTGGTCTATCAGAATCCCCGTGTCCAGAATTCCGACAGCAATATTCCGAGACCCGGTGACATTGTCAGCCCATGCGCGTTCTGCGGCGGAGCCAAACGCGTTGGTTGTCCCTGCCGGACCTGCTGTTGAGGGGGCATCTGCGCTGTACATACCCCACAGGCGGCCGCTGGTATACTCAGGATCGTCGCTCACCACAGTCGGTTGGTAAATGTAATTCGGTTCAGCGAATGCGATCTGAGGATTGCTCTTCAGATCCGCAATCGCCTGCTCTACGCTTTTTCCTCCGGGCAGTCTGAGATGTTCAAGCACTCCGATGCCCTGAACCTGCATGGGTTTGGTATGGATTGCATGAATCAGCGTTCCCTGAACAGTGGCGCGTGCCAGCTTGAAATCTGCTTCAGCCGCACCGGCTCTGAACTGTACCAGCAATCTCCCTGCACATATTCCGCCACGTCCGCCCCTCTAAGGACGGGTCCCTGAGCAGCCGACAGCAGAGACCGCTGCTCCAGCAACTCCACGGCCGCCAGTCGCTGTGGATTCCTTCTGCCCGAATTGGCTCGACGACCAGTTTGAAACATGCTGCACTCCGTGTTGTGAATTCCGTGGGCAAAACTGGCGGTCCCGGAAACAACCCGCAGGGCTGCCAGTTTACGCAGACGGTACCGACTGCGATGAGATTTTGCGAGGCAGCGGAGGGATTTCGGCAGGAGGATGCACATGGGTGGTGGCACTGTTTGTTGCCTCCCTGCGATTCCGGCCTGTGAGGCCAGTTCCATCAGCCCGGGGTGAAATACTGGGTAAATCCACTAAAGAAGACGCCCGCCCTGCAGGGGGCGCAGGTGCATGGCACCTGCAATCGGAAAGTGTTTTTATTATTAGCTTTACGACGGATACTTCCGTCCGGATGCTTGAGATCAGCAGCCTTGTTTTCGCACTGCAGGTGCCATGCACCTTTGAGGTTTACTGCCGGGCACCCAATTCCCACCAAACACGCGGCTCGCGGCTGAGAACTGCCGTTACAGGGCGAGGCGGCATGGGGGGACTTGACCTGGCATTTCATGCCAGGCTGATGGAACTGGCCTTACAGGCCGTAAACACAGGCACGTTGCGAGGCAGGTGCACCGTCAGTGCATGGCACCGGCAATCGTCAAGGTGCATGGCACCGGCGATTGGAAAGTGTTTTGATTATTGGCTTTACGACGGATAATTCCGTCCGGATGCTTGAGATCAGCAGCCTCGTTTTCGCACTGCAGGTGCCATGCACCTTTGAGGTCCACTGTCGGGCACCCAATTCCCACCAAACACGCGGCTCGCGGCTGAGAACTGCCCTTACAGGGCGAGGGGGCATGGGGGGGACTTGACCTGGCATTTCATGCCAGGCTGATGGAACTGGCCTTACAGGCCGTAAACACAGGCACGTTGCGAGGCAGGTGCACCGTCAGTGCATGGCACCGGCAATCGTCAAGGTGCATGGCACCGGCGATTGGAAAGTGTTTTGATTATTGGCTTTACGACGGATAATTCCGTCCGGATGCTTGAGATCAGCAGCCTCGTTTTCGCACTGCAGGTGCCATGCACCTTTGAGGTCCACTGTCGGGCACCCAATTCCCACCAAACACGCGGCTCGCGGCTGAGAACTGCCCTTACAGGGCGAGGGGGCATGGGGGGGACTTGACCTGGCATTTCATGCCAGGCTGATGGAACTGGCCTTACAGGCCGCAAGCACATGCAGAACCTGTTCGATGTCGACGTACTGCACAGCGTCGCCTGCCTTACAGGCCGCAAACACACGAAGACCCTGTTTCCGGAAATCCGCGGTCTGTACGGGGGATTTTTTTCAAATCCCCCGGGCGCGCCCCACATCGGCTCCGTCTGCATTTGTTGACGGTGCCGCTCATGGTTAGACTGCCGGCTGACTGCACGAGTCTTGTCAGATGCCGCGGAGTTGGCGAAACTGCTCATGCCGTCCCGTTCACGCCAAACCCACAGGATCTGCCGATGAAGGGCCCTGCGCTTCAATACGATATTCGGGCATTGCGGACATTTGTCTGTGACGCCTGTGGTCGCCAGTGTCCATTGCCGGGACGATTCACATCCTGCCAGTGCAACTGTTCCACACCGCCGCGCTGGATGCGAATGCTGGATCGCCCGCCCGTCACTGTGCCGGATGTCTCGATGTTCCTCTCCCCGGCGGATCCTGCTGACACGGTGGTGGATGAAAACGAATCGGACGAGGTGATTCCTGGCTGGAAGCCACCGATCATCGAACGCGTGCACCAGAATCCGCAGCGACGACGGCTCGTGGAAGATCTGCCGGCCGCCGGCGAAGATGCGTCCGCACCAGATGATGTCGACTCCGAGGGCGACGGCTTCAACCCCCCTGCGCCGCCTGCAGGTGCGACTGGCCGGCAGGAAAGTCAGCGGTCAGATCGGGGGCGGACGAGGGAGGGGCGGGAGCGTTCGGGCGTTCGGGATTCAAGGCCGCCGCGTCACGGTCGCAGCGGTGATTCCGTCGGCTCGCGTCCCCGACGTGACTCCGGTCGTCCTCCCGGCCGGGGGCCTGGCGACCAGCGACCAAATTCCGGGCCGCAGCGACCAGGTTCACCTCCAGTCGCTGTATCCCCTGCTGAAGATTTCGGTTCCGGAGTCGATGCCGATCCCTTCACGGCGCCTTCCGCAGAACCGGGAGGCCAGCCGCCGGAACGGCACAGCCGCGAGGATCGGGGCCCGCGTCGCGGTCGTCGACGCGGCCGCAGAGGTCAGGGTCCCCAGGGCAACTCCGGGGCCCCCAACGGCTGACCAACGCTTGCCATCGACAGCGAAAGCGATAGACTGCAGAAAATCACATTCCCCACCATCGCTCACAGCAGCCCCACGCGTCCTCGCGTGGTGTTCATCCCGCATCCGGAGATCGTTCATGTCAACCCCGCGCTGGCCTGTCGGTGTGTTTGCCTCCATTGACGCAGGGTTAGGTGTACACCTCGAAGTCGCCCAGGAGCTGCGTGTTCCCACAATTCAGGTCCACGCTCCCCACGCAGGAACTCGCACCCCGGAGGCCGCTCAAGCCTTCCTTTCGCGCTGCAGTGCTGCGGGTATCACCATCACGGCGGTCTTCGGAGGATTTGAAGGCGAAAGCTATGCGGACATCGCCACCACCGCCCGCACAGTGGGGCTTGTTCCGCAGGAAACCCGAGCTGCCCGACTGCAGGAAATGAAGGAAATCAGCGACTTCACCAGGCTGCTCGGCTGCCCCACCGTAGCCCTGCACATCGGCTTCGTCCCCCACGATACCTCCAGCTCAGACTACAAAGATCTGCTCGCCACGACCCGCGAACTGCTCGATCACGTCCGTGCCAACGGCCAGCAGCTCAACCTTGAAACCGGTCAGGAATCCGCCGATCACCTGCTGCAGTTCATCAGCGATGTGCAGCGGGACAATCTGTTCATCAACTTTGACCCTGCGAATATGATTCTCTACGGCACCGGCGAACCCATCGAGGCGCTCAAGAAAGTCGGCCATTACGTTCGCAGTGTGCACTGCAAGGATGCTCGCTGGGCCGCTTTGGAAGTCCGCGGTACGGCGTGGGGCCAGGAGGTTCCGCTGGGGGACGGCGACGTCGGCATGGAGCGTTACCTGCAAACGCTCCTGGAAATCGGCTACACCGGTCCGCTCACCATCGAACGCGAAATCCCCCAGGACCGCGAACGCCAGAAAGCTGATATCGGCCAGGCCGTCGCGCTCCTTGAAGAGCTCCGTACCAAACTGCTCAGCCACTGATTCCGATCTGCACGCCGGTCCGCTCCTCTGCACCTTACCATGTTCTCAAGGCCATGCCATGGCCCGACTTTACCTGCTCATCGACGGCTATAATCTGATGCTGTGCGGCGGCAGCGGTCGGGCAGTCTTTGGCCCCGGGGACCTGCAGCAGAATCGCAATCGACTGTTGAATTCACTCCGCAACTGGCTGGATGCCGGCATCGCAGCCGATGCCTGCATCGTATTTGATTCCCGCCGGACACCCCACGCAGCATACCGAAATACGGACAGCAGCGACGTTCCGGCAAACCTGCCATTCCAGGTGATCTTCGCGACTACTCGGCCCACGGCTGACGATGAAATCGAAGCACAACTCCGGCAGCACAGCAGTCCCCGGCAGGTACTCGTCGTCTCCAGCGACCATCAGTTGCAGCGTGCGGCAAATCGCCGCGGCGCCTGTTCGATGGACAGCGAACGTTTCCTCGAACTGCTGGAATCCGGCTCATCGCAGGCTCTGAAGGCGGCCTCCGCGAAGCGTCCTTCGCGCAAACCCGGTGTCAGACAGCCCCCACCGGACAAGCCCGCAGTGCTCCCGGAGCTTGTGGACGAGCTTGCCGATGTCTATGAGGAGTTCGCCAGGATCGACGTGGAAGCACTGAGTGGTCAAAAACAACCCAAACGTCCGAAACGGCCGCGGCGGTGATGTGCATTCGGCGAGTCGTCTGTGCAGATATTCCCGCAAAGCTGATTCACGATCCAGTGCTGCGTGGACTGGCGTCGTAACTTCCACAGAGATTCCCGACAGAGATTCCAGTCCGCGGACGCTGATTTTTATCCGACTGAAGGCGTAATGATGGGTGACGCTGAGAAACTGACAGAGCAGATGACCGAGCAGCCGGAGCGTGGTCATTCTGCGGGAGCTGCGGAGAGCGATCAGGCAGGTGAGCTGGCCGAGACAATTTCTCCGGACGGAGTGGCGGAGACAGCGTCTGAATTTCGAGTGCGTCGTCTGGGCCGCTACGAGCTCCTGCGTCCGCTCGGATCGGGCGCGATGGGGGATGTCTTTCTGGCGCAGGACACTCACCTGGATCGGCGTGTGGCTCTGAAAATTCCGCGGAAGGTGGTTCAGGGGGTAACGGGGGAGCGTGAGTATCTGCAGCGTTTTGCCCGTGAGGCCCGTGCCGCTGCGGGGCTCAGGCACGCCAATATCTGCCGTGTTTACGACGCGGGAGAGATTGAGGGCACAGCCTGTATCACGATGGATTTTATCGATGGCCAGCCGTTATCGCGGCTGATTGGATCGCCGCGGTGGACGAGCGTGTCGGCCATTCTGCAATTGCTGGCAACGATCGCCGATGCGATTGGCCATGCCCATTCCCGGGGCGTCATCCACAGGGATCTGAAGCCGGGAAATATCATGATTGATACGGACGGTCAGCCGATTGTCACGGACTTCGGACTGGCAAGACGTCCGGCAGCTGCAGGCGACGGGCAAATTACTCAGGAAGGACTCCTGCTGGGGACTCCAGCCTACATGGCTCCGGAACAGATTCGCGGCGAGCAGGGTGTGGTGGGTTTCGGAAGCGACATTTACAGTCTGGGCGTGATAGCCTTTGAGTTGTTTACGGGGCGTCTGCCGTTTACCGGGAGTGCCACGGAGATTCTGGCGAAGGTTCTGCGGGATCAGCCGCCGGCTCCCTGTGATCTGCGAGCCGATTTGTCGCCGGAGGTGAACGCTTTTGTTCTCCGGCTGCTGGCGAAGGAACCGGGGGAGCGTTTTGGCTCGATGGCGGAGGTGTCAGCAGCCCTTACAGGACTCCTTGAGCAGTCTTCCGATGCGACGAAGCAATCAGCGGCGGCGAGTCCCTCGGTGAGTGCTGCGACGCTGTCAGACGGGGGTTCACGATCAGCGAACAGGCGTCGCCTGCAGGTCGCTCTGGGTGGCATCCTGGGGTGTCTGTGTCTGCTGGCGGGTGCGGTGTTTTACCTGAAGAGCGGTTCTCTCACTCTGGCCGTCACGGTGGACGATGCGTGGCTGCAGGAGCAGGGTGGCGAGCTGACGCTGATGGTTGACGGGAACGAGCACAGGATTACGGCGGGGGCCGGCGGTGAGCAGCCTCTGGCGGTGGTGGTGAAGACGGGCGAGCACGAATTTTCTGTGCGGCATGGAGATTCGGTCGTGATCAATCCGCAGCGGTTTGCGATCGAGCGGGGTGGTCGCCGGGTGCTCGAAATCACAGCGGAGGGCATGCAGCTGCGGTCAGAAATGCCAGCAGCCGGTGCCCATGAGAACGCGTCGAAATTGCCTGAGCCGCAGCAGCCGAAAGTGGTGCCGGAAAATGCTGCAGCAGCGGAACAGCTGCAGCGGGAATGGGGTGATCGGCTGCGGGTGCCGGTCGATTTCACAGCAGAATACGATCTGCGGCTGAAGCTGATTCCGCCCGGCGTTTTTCGCATGGGCTCTCCACAGACGGAACCGTATCGGGAGGCGACGGAGGGGCCGCAGCATCTGGTGTCGGTAAGCCGTGCCTTCTACATGGGAGCTACGGAGGTAACGCAGCAGCAGTGGTACGCCGTGATGCAGACTCGTCCCTGGGAACAGCAGGCGGAAGTCAGAGCGGGCGATACGATGCCGGCGGTCGGTGTGGACTGGTATGCCGCGACGGAGTTTTGTCGGCGGCTGTCTGTGAAGACGGGCAGTGTATGGCGATTGCCGAGTGAAGCGGAGTGGGAGTATGCGTGTCGGGCGGGCGCGGCGACGACATGGCATTTTGGCGACAAGGTGGAAGAACTGGTGAACTACGCATGGTTCGACTCGAATGCCAGTCTGGCGGGCGAAGCCTGGCCCCACGAAACCGGTCGGCTCAGGCCCAACGCTTTCGGGCTGCACGACATGCACGGGAATGTGTTTGAATGGTGTCGCGATGTGTACGTGCCGCTCGCGTTTACCGGTCGCACGGGTGTGACGATCGACCCTGTGATGGAAGAGCATACTGAGCCGCTGGAAATGCGTGTGACCCGCAGCTGTGGCTTCGACTGGAACGGATATGATGTGCGAAGTGCGTTTCGTGGACGAAACGTCCCGGAGTTTGTCAGCCAGCGCGAGGGCTTGCGGGTAGTGCGTGAGATCAGCGAGAGTGATTCCGGTAAACTCCCTTCGCAGGCCTCGGCAATCACCGCGCTGCCGCCTGCACCTGGCCAGCCGGCACTCGCCCCGTTCACTGCCGCTGAAGCACTCGCCTTTCAGGAAGCATGGTCCGCCCATCTGCAGCTGCCCCAGGAATTCGTGAATGCGATTGGAATGCGGTTTCGACTGATTCCGCCCGGGACATTTCTGATGGGGAGTTCGGCAGCTGAAATTGCGGCGGCGTCGGCGGACCCGCGGCTGGATCTGACCAATCCCGAGCGTATCCGGGTGATTGAATCGGAAGGACCGCAGCGACGTGTACAGCTGAGTCAGCCGTTTTATCTGGGCGTCACCGAGGTCACTCAGTCGCAGCTGAAATTCATCCTGAATCGTGACACCTCACATTTTTCCGGAACGGGTGGCGGGTCGGCCGTGGTGGGGGCAGAAGATCGCGAGCGGGCTCCTGCTGAAATGCTCACATGGTCCGACGCCGTGGAATTCCTCGAAAAACTCTCTCAGCTGGAAGAACTGCCTTCCGCCTATCGCGATGAGGCCGGAGTGCTGCAGGTGGCAGGTGGTGGTGGATACCGTTTGCCAACGGAAGCGGAATGGGAGTATGCCTGCCGCGCGGGCAGGCAGACGCTGTTCTGGTCGGGTGACGACGAAGAGGCGCTGATGAACGTCGCGGTAACCGCCCGCAACTCCGGTGGTCGCCCTCCCCGCATGGCTGGTGGGCGTCCCGCCAATCCCTTCGGACTGATCGACATGCATGGGAACGTGGGCGAGTGGGTGCACGACGGTTGGAATGCAGAGGCCGTTCGGCCGGCAGGCGATGTGCTGGTGGATCCCCGCTTCGATGGAACTGCGGCAGATCAGCGGCTGATCCGGGGCGGCAGCCATTATACCGCGCCGGTGGAGTGTCGTTCTGCCAGCCGGTATGCGGTGCAGAATGGAACAGTCTGGACAGAAACCGGATTTCGAGCGGCATTATCGGTCGACGCCGTCCGCAAGCTGCTCAGTCCGATTCAGGACGCAGAACCACGCTGAGCGGGAATGCCGAGGGCGATCGAATCCTGAGCGTAACCTTATTCCAACCGGACAGCGCCAGGTTGGGGCAGTTCTCAGCCGAACGCTGCGTGTTCGGTGTGACCCGGGTGTGCAGCAGCGGGCTTTGCGGGGCGGGGGATTTGGCGGGGCTCGCGCTTTCCGTGGTGACCCCCGAGGGCTTTGGACGCAGCCTGGCACGATTGCGTGGCGATCACTCCACTCCTCTGTGTTCCTCTGTGCCTCTGTGTTTCAAAACCCATCCCTCCTCCACGTGGGCGTTGGAGG
>CAZLOQ010000228.1:0-8815 GCA_964561125.1 uncultured Chitinophaga sp.
GGGAGTATCCCGGATTGGTTCATTCCCGAGTGGTTCGTGGGCTGACAATCTGACGCCAGCCACACACCTTAGGTGCATGGCACCTTGACTGCGAAAAGCTTGTGCAGGAAATGATTTGCGGCAATTTCGGGGCAGCCGGGCCGGGGGCGTCCGGACCGGGCTTCGCAACGGTTCCGGCGGAACGCGTCAGTGTCCGTCGTTCACTCAAAAAAGGCGGAACAAAACTGTTGTCTGCCCGCCCGCAGTTGATGCACCGACTCAGGCGACAGCTCACAGGACAGCCAGCAGCGGCGACAGGGACTGGGGAAACATTCACGAAAAAACCAGCGTTCTCGGCATGTTCCGCACTGGACTCTGGCCGGCTTTTGCAGCAAAATTCCACCGGTCCGGCAAATCCTCCAGATTACCGGACGGTGTCCATGACGATCTCCATCAATGCCGTTCTCTCAATTCATCGTTCCCGCCTTCCCACTCGGTTGTCTCAGCCTGCCTGGGCTGATCCCGGCAACCAGTCCGGTTTCCCGCCTGCTCACCGGAGCCTCCCCATGCTGACGATTCTCGGTCGTGCTTCTCGCTACTGTGACGGCATCGCGCGTCGCGGCTTTCTGCGTATCGGCGGTTTTACGATGGGGTCGGCTGCGGCTGTCGGTCTGCCCGGCCTGATGCGGGCTCAGGCAGCCACTCCAAACGCAAACGCCGGCTCCGGCAAGGCCATCATCAACATCTTCCTGGGCGGTGGTCCTCCGCACCAGGACATGTGGGAAATCAAGACCGAAGCGCCTCGCGAAATCCGCGGCGAATTTGCTCCGATCGACACAGCCGTCCCGGGAATTCAGATCGGTGAATGCTTCCCGCAGCTCGCCGCCATCATGGATAAACTGGTGGTTGTCCGTTCCGTTGTCGGCTGCGAAGGTGCTCACGACGGCTTCCAGTGCCTGACTGGCTGGAACCGCCGCAACCTCGAATCTATTGGTGGTCGTCCTGCTGTCGGTTCTGTGCTCGGCCGACTCTACGGCCCTCGGGATCCTGCCATTCCGGCATCTGTGGCGCTCGCCGACAAAACATCGCATGTTCCCTGGTCCGAACCGGGCCCCGCCGGATTTCTGGGCTCTGCCTACCAGCCCTTCCGGCCCAACGGCAAGGGTATGGAAGACCTGACGCTCAACGGCGTCACACTCGAACGTCTCTCTGACCGCCGCACGCTGCTCACCAGCCTCGACCAACTCAAACGCAACGCAGACGCGAAAGGCCAACTGCACGGTGTCGACGCGTTCACAGAAGCAGCCTTCGGGGTGCTCACATCCAGCAAGCTTGCCGAAGCCCTCGACATTTCCCGCGAACCGGCCGAAATTCGCGAACGTTACGGGGACGGCAAGCCCTACAAGTACCAGTACGACGGTGCTCCCACCTGTAATGATCACATTCTGATGGCTCGTCGGCTTGTCGAAGCCGGCGTTCGTTCCGTCACTCTCTCCTACGGCCGCTGGGACAGCCACGGCCAGAATTTCGATCTGGTCCGGGATCACGGCCGCAAGCTCGATCAGGCCGTCAGTGCTCTGGTGCTCGATCTGGAACAACGCGGAATGCTCAAGGATGTCACCGTTCTTGTCTGGGGCGAATTCGGCCGTACCCCGCGGATTAATGAAGGTGCCGGCCGCGATCACTGGCCTCAGGTCAGCTGTGCACTCATGGCCGGCGGCGGTATGCGAACCGGTCAGGCAATCGGCGCCACTAATCGGCTTGGCGAATACGCAGTGTCGCGTCCCGTGCACGTCCAGGAAATCATCGGCACCGCCTACCATAACCTTGGCATCGATGTCATGAACACCACAATCCCGGATCCAACCGGGCGTCCGCAGTTCCTTGTCGACGTCCGCGAGCCGATGAAGGAACTGGTGTAAGCTGACATCAGGCACAGAATTCCGCAACGCGGTCGTTCCCGTCCTGCCACGGGATCGCTCAGCGGAGTCCCAGGCCAACTGCCGATCAAGCGGGGCGTCTTTCGGACGCCCCGCTTTCATTCCCGAACAAAGGCGTCATTCCATGTGCAGTCGTTTTCCTGTCGCTCGCTGGCTGCCCGCGCTGGCAATTCTCTTCGCCGCTGCAGATGCCCCGGGACAGGACGATTTTCGGCCGCTGTTCAATGGCCGGGACCTGACCGGCTGGGTGCTGGTCAACACACCTGCCGCGACATGGTCGGTGGAAGATCAGATGCTGATTTGCAGCGGACGTCCGACGGGTGAAATCCGTACGGACCGCATGTATCAGAATTTCATTCTGGAGGTCGAATGGAGGCACATGGTTCCCGGTGGCAATGCGGGTATTTTTGTCTGGGCCGATGATATCACTGCACCCGGTGTTCCGTTTCACCGCAGCGTCGAAGTGCAGGTGCTTGAAAACGCCTACGGACAAAGTTCCGGCCACACCACTCACGGCGATATCTTCCCGATTCACGGTGCTCGGATGACGCCGGTCAACGGCCGTGGCGGAAGCCGTGCGTTTCCCACCGAAGAGCGTTCCAGACCGTCGCCCGAATGGAACCATTACCGCATTGAGTGTCGCGACGGGGCGATCAGTCTGGCGGTGAACGGCAAAGTGGTCACCCGCGGCAGCGACGCCAGTCCCCGCAAGGGCTACATCTGCATCGAGTCAGAGGGGGGCGTGGTGCATTACAGAAATCTGAAGATTCAGGAATTGCCGGACACGCCGGTGCCTGATGAGCAGGTTGCTGTGGCAGCGCGGGGATTTCGCAGTCTCTACACCGGACTGAACCTTGACGGCTGGGAAGCAGCCGAAACCGTCCGCAGCCACTGGCAGGTGCAGGACTGGGTGCTGAATTACGACGGCCTGTCGCAGGCTCCTGCAACGCTCACCAGCACCGAGCCTGTCGCGGACCGCGAATTCATCGTGGATGTGCGACCGGGCAAAGGTTGTCAGAGTGTGACCATTGCCGGTCGATCGCTCCAGCGGGATCAGCTGCCGAAGGATGGCTGGTCCAGAATTGCGGTCCTGGTGCAGAACGGGCAGATGGCGTTGAAAGTCAACGGCAACTCAGTCGGCGAGACGACAGCGGTCGCCCCGGAGCAAACTCGATTTTCCATCTCCGCCACCGGTGCAGCAGTTTTTGCGAATCTGTATAGTCGGTTACTGACGGCGCCTGCCGGGGCACCGTCACAATGTCCGGCTGAATGAATCCTTTTTCCCTGAAACATCGGCACCATCAGAGCCCCGCCTATGGATCCGTCCCCGGTGATCGCGGCACTCCAGAGCACCCTGCCCTCCATCATGCGCTGGGGTGGCGCACTGGCAGCCCGAATGCGACACTACAACATCGCAGTGGATGGCAAAGCTTCCGGAAATGCCAACACCGACGCGCTGACTCTTGCTGATCTCACCGTCCAGGAACTGCTCGTGGCTGCTCTGCGGGATGCTGCTCCGGTGCTCCGCCAGTGTCGCATGGAAGGCGAAGAAACCACAGGAGACATGCAGCGGTTTGCGGTCGACAGCCCGTTGTCGATCGCCATTGACCCCATCGATGGCACCAAACAGTACCGTGATCGTACGGGCAATGGCTATTCCATTATCTGTCATCTGCACACCGACACCACTCCGCTTTACTCGCTCGTCTTCGCTCCGGAAATGGGTCCTGCCGGAACGTGGGTTGAGGTCCTTGACGGTCGCATTGCCAGTGGTCCTGACGACCCGGATCGTCCTGCCCGTGCGGTTCTGGACGCGCTGCCGAATCTTGTCGCGCCGTGTGTGCAGCCCGGACCGGGGATCTACCTGATCGGCTTTCAACAGCGGGACGTGCAGCGTGCGCGTGAGGTCGATCAGCTGTCCTGGAAAACGCGGGGGCTCAAGCTTGCCGGTCGCACCTCTGATGAGATGCAGGGCAGCATCTATCCGCTGATGGCCTGCGGTGACTATATTGGTTCATTGATTCATTCTCCCAACATTTACGACTTCCCGGTTTCCATGCACATCGCGCGTGTGCGTGGCGGGGACGCCGTGTGGGTCCACAGCAAAGAGCCCGTCCACTATCGTTCGCTGTGGCTTGATGAACGTGCCGGGATGCTGCGTTACCCGGGCATCGTCGCCTGCAGCGAAGACCCCGAAGTCCTGGAACTGCTCTGCGGTCTCGCTCATGACTGGAGCCAGGTTCGCTATGAAGCCTGAGATTCCGGTGTGCAGAGTCTGATATTCGTTTAGTGCAGTTCTTCGCCCCCGGAAACGTGCAGAATTTCTCCGGTGATAAACGGGGAATCCAGCAGGAAATTGATGGCTCGAATGAGGTCCTGCGGGGTGCCTGTGCGTTTCAGCGGAATTGCCGCAGTGGCTCGTTCGGCATGCCAGTCGGGCCGATCATCCGGGGGTAGAATGGCGCCTGGGGCGACGGCGTTGACCTGAATTCGCGGGGCCAGCTGCAGTGCGAGCGTTTTTGTGGCGGCGGCCAGAGCGGCTTTCGCAGCGGTGTAAACCAGCCAGCCGTTGCGTGGCCGCAGTGCTCGCCAGTCCAGCACATTCACCACATGTCCGGCGGATATGGTGGCCAGCTGTTCCGCGAAATGCCGGGTGAGAAACAGGGGGGCAAGCAGGTTGACGGCGAGGTGTTCGCTGCAGTGTGGTTCATCGATGTCGGCCAGTGGCCGATCTTCGAAGACGGCCGCACTGTTGATCAGGATGCGGACCTCCCCAAGCTCTGCAGCGGCGGTGAAAACGGTCCGGGCTGCCGCAGCCGGGTGCTGGAAGTCAGCCTGCACGGCGGCGGCTGTGACGCCGGTTCGGCGCAGTTCGTCCACCAGCTCAGCGGCAGCGGCGCGTGAGCTGCGGTGATGGATCAGAACTGAGTGTCCGCGTCGGGCGAGGGCGACGGCAATCTCCCGGCCGAGGCGACGTCCGGCTCCGGTCACCACTGCAACAGACGGAGTTTCCGGGGTTGTGGCAGCGATGGCGGCAGAGGCGGCAGAGGCGGCAGAGGCAGCAGAGGCAGCAGAGGCAGCAGAGCTGTCAGAGGTGCAGGCATGCGGAGAGGGATTGGCGGGCATGTTGATTCCAGAGTGGTGTGGTGCGGAGGTTGAGGCTGCATCATACGCGGGCGGCCTCAGCGGCAGCAGCGCCCGCAGGAAGTTCCGGCCGATACCCAGGAAATTTCCGCCTGCGCAGACCGCTGCACTCGCGATTTTAACCTCCACACACCATACTCCGGGCTCCATCCCTTCATTCCTCCTTTCGACGTGCCCTTCCATGTCTGCCGATTCGCTTGAAACACAGCTTGCCCCCATTCTCGGACGCATTCCCAGCGGATTGTTTGTGCTGGTGGCTGCCGGTCCGGACAACTGCCCTACCGGGATGCTGGCCAGCTGGGTTCAGCAGGCTTCATTTTCTCCGCCTCAGGTCACAGTGGCGGTCAATAAGGTCCGCTGGATCAATGAATGGCTGCGGATCGGCACCCCTGTGACGCTCAATCAGGCCCCCCGGGGCGACTCCATGCTGCTCAAGCATTTCGGCAAAGGTTTCGAACCGGGCGCAGACGCCTTTACCGGACTCGAATGGGCTCCGGGGCCATCTGGTCTGCCGCTGCTCAAGGGCGCCATGTGTTCTGTGGAAGGTCGCATTGAAGCCCGTCTGTCGGCCGGCGACCATGACATTCTCCTGGTCACTCTGACCGCTGCCATGGCCCACCGTGACCCTGCGGATTTTGATCCGTGGGTGCATGTCCGCAAAAATGGCTTCGGATACTGAATTCCTTCGGAACACCACCTCATGCTGGAACGACGCGAACTCTTTCCAAACGTCATTGAACTCAACTTCCAGGCGCGTCGCAGGCTGGGCTGCTGCGTGTACCTTGTCTACTCCGGTTCCGACTGGCTGCTCCTCGATATCGGCTACGAAGATACCGTGGATGACCTGATCGAAATCATTCGGCAACTCGACTTTCCCCTTGCCAACTGCCGCTATCTTGTGGCCACTCATGCCGACGCGGACCATGTCCAGGGCTTCCGTCGCACCCAGGAACTGCTCCCGGGCGCCCAGTTGCTGGCTCATCCCCACGCCCGCACAATCCTCGAATCCAACGATCGCATCGCCGCGTTTGCGGAAATTCCCGCCCAGCAGATCTCCATCGATCTTCCGGAACTCAAAATCGATCGCACCATCGACGACGGCGACTCGCTGACCCTGGGAAGCCTCAAACTTGAGGTCTGGCACACCCCCGGACACGCCGTCGGACAACTCGCCTTTCGCCTCGGCAAACTGCTCTTTTCCGGGGACAATATTTTCCGCGATGGCTGCGTGGGCAGCATCGATGCTCACCACGGCTCCGACATCCCCGCCTTCATCGAATCGCTCATACGGATCCAGAACAGTGGTGTCGAATGGCTGCTCCCCAGCCACGGGCCGGCTTTTCGCAATGATCGCAGGCTCCTGCAATCCGCCATCGACAGACTTGACCGCTATCAGCACATGGCCGACTTTGGCACCTGCGCCGTCGACTGGCCGCTCCTCGACGAATGGGAACAGGAACTCGCTCGCGGTGTCCATCCGACCGACTGACCCGGATTGTGCTTGCACTCCGGTCCGTTTCAGCGCAGGATAAGCAGCCTGGCATCCTCGCCGCATTCACTCCGCCTGAACAGGATCCGTCTGCGTGGCTCAGCCTGCCCCCACCACAACGACCGCACATGCCGCTGCTGGCACTCGCCGCAGCCTGCTCCGCTGCGGTGCCATCGGCGGACTGGCAGCTCTGCAGTCTGCCACCGGGCCTGGCCCCGCGCTGCTTTCACTACCCAGGTTACTGGCATCCGACACGACCCCTGCCAATCAGCATCAACCGGCCAGATCCTGCATTTTTATTTATCAATATGGCGGGCTCAGCCAGCTTGATTCCTGGGACCCCAAACCACAGGCACCAGCAGAGATTCGCGGGCCCTACAAACCCATCGCGACTCGCACCCCCGGCTTCCACGTCGGCGAACTCATGCCGTCACTCGCTGCAATTTCCGACCGCTGCTGCGTGATTCGCTCGCTCAGCCACAGCGTCCCCGTGCACAACATCGCCAATGAAATGCTGCTGGCCGGCAACTCCAAACCTGCTCGAAACGCCCCCTCGCTGGGGGCAGTGGTCAGCAAACTGCGGCCCGCCTCCGCCGTGATGCCGGCTCACGTCTGGCTGCAGAAATTCGGAGGCGGTGCTGCGCCGACAGAATCGGCCTGGCTCAGCGGAGGCTCACTCGGACTCCAGTACGCCCCGCTCCTCGTGGGCGAACGGCACGACGACAACCCGGGAACCCCCGGATACCGCGTGCCCCTGTTTCAACCGCCGACCGATCTGTCCCTGCCACGTCTGGAAGCCCGCTGGCAGCTCCTGCAAAAGCTCCAGCAGCCGCAGACGCCCGATGCATCACTGAGTGATCTGCAGCAACGCGCTTTCACCCTGCTTCACAGCCCTGCAGCGCGGACCGCGTTCGATGTCGAACAGGAGTCACCGGCGATGCGCGAACGCTACGGTCGCCACCCCTTTGGCCAGAACCTGCTCCTTGCTCGACGCCTGATTGAGGCGGGAGTCCGGCTGGTGAACGTGGTCGCGTGGATGGGCCTTGCGCCCAACGACAAATTCGTCAGCGTCGAAACCTGGGATATGCACGGCAACGCGGGGATCGGCATATTCGACAACGGCTGGAACGGACTCGGCTGGGCACTGCCTCGCGCCGACGCCTCCGTCGCCGCACTCATCACAGACCTCGAAGACCGCGGACTGCTCGAATCCACTCTTGTGGTTCTCGTCGGTGAATTCGGACGCACCCCGCGAATCAGTCGCGGAGCATCCGCCATCGGCCGCGATCACTGGCCCAACTGCTACTCCGGAATGCTCGCCGGAGCCGGCATCCCCGGCGGCCTCGTCTACGGTGCCTCAGATGACACCGCCGCCTACGTCCGCGAACGTCCCGTCAGCCCCGAAGACCTCAGCGCCACCATCCTCGCCGCACTCGGCATTGACCCCGCTACACGACTCAGTCCCGACGGCTTCACCCAGCCCGCCAGCACCGGCCAGCCACTTCCGTTTGTGGTGTGAATTGGCCCCCTCGCCACCCGCCACTTGAAGCGGTACGGCGCGAGCCGTCCGGTAAGGACGAGAGATGAGATCACATCACCGGGCGAGGCTGCAGACGCGATCAGGAGGCACGCGTGAGCGTCCGGTGAGCAGCGACTTCGCGCTTCCTGACGGGCGCGGCTCGAATTGGGGCGTGCGTCGGCTCGTTCATCATGTGGCCGCCCGAACGCCCGGTGGTGAACCCAACCGGACGGCTCGCGCCGTTCCGCTAAGAGCAGGTGGCATTGGCCCTCTTGCCACCCGCCACTTGAAGCGGTACGGCGCGAGCCGTCCGGTAAGGACGAGAGATGAGATCACATCACCGGGCGAGGCTGCAGACGCGATCAGGAGGCACGCGTGAGCGTCCGGTGAGCAGCGACTTCGCGCTTCCTGACGGGCGCGGCTCGAATTGGGGCGTGCGTCGGCTCGTTCATCATGTGGCCGCCCGAACGCCCGGTGGTGAACCCAACCGGACGGCTCGCGCCGTTCCGCTAAGAGCAGGTGGCATTGGCCCTCTTGCCACCCGCCACTTGAAGCGGTACGGCGCGAGCCGTCCGGTAAGGACGAGAGATGAGATCACATCACCGGGCGAGGCTGCAGACGCGATCAGGAGGCACGCGTGAGCGTCCGGTGAGCAGCGACTTCGCGCTTCCTGACGGGCGCGGCTCGAATTGGGGCGTGCGTCGGCTCGTTCATCATGTGGCCGCCCGAACGCCCGGTGGTGAA
>CAZLOQ010000229.1:0-7822 GCA_964561125.1 uncultured Chitinophaga sp.
GCGTGATTGCAGGCACAAAAAATCCGGGCAGGGTGTCGCCCCGAACGGATCGCGAGAGTGCAATTGGTTACTTGGGAGCTTCTTCGGAGGCACCTTCAGCCGGTGCTTCTTCTGCAGGAGCAGCCGGTGCTTCGGATGCCGGCGCTTCTGTCGCAGGAGCTTCAGCAGCAGGAGCTTCTGCAGCCGGTGCTTCTGCTTCCGGGGCACCGCCACCGGTCACTGAGCCTGCGGCTTCGCCGGCAGCGGGAGCGGCAGTGCCGGCGGGTTCGCCACCGTTGCAGCCGAGGGTAATGGAAACGCATGCCAGCAGGACGAGCATACCGAGAGAGCGAACGAACTTCATGAGACCCAGCCTTTAAAAAGTTGGTGACAGCGGAGAAAAAATTTCGGAACCCCCCGTTCCGAGCCCCGCGTACCGCACTGTAAACTACGAGAAACCCGACAAAATGCAATCAGGGGAGTCCAGAAAAATAGACCAGTTTCAGGATTGGTGAGTGGATCTCTCGCGAGCGGAATGAGGAATTGCGGAAATTGAGAATCAAAGGGATCGGAAGTTCCGCGAGGATTCTACAATCCCCCCGCTACAGTGCAGATTCGTGGGCCAGCTGGACGGGAGCGGAGTGGATGACGGAGGATTCAGTCGATTTGCCGGTGCCGGAATCAAGGCGGCAAGCAGGTGCAGAACCTGACCTTTCGCCGCGGGAAAAGGTGCGGTTATTCCCCACGACGCCCGGCGTGTACCTCATGAAGGATTCACAGGGGCGGGTAATTTATGTGGGTAAGGCTGTGAATCTGCGCAATCGGGCGTCCAGCTACTTCACCGCGGCGGCTGAGGTGGATCGGCGTACGGCCGACCTCGTCACGGAAATCGCTGATCTGGACTTCATCGAGGCGGAGAGCGAGGTTGACGCGTTGCTCATGGAGGCGCGTCTGATCAAGGACATTCAGCCTCGATACAACAGCCTGCTCAAGGACGACAAGACTTTTCCCTATCTGCAGATCACAACGCGGGAAGATTTTCCACGTGTGGAGTTTACGCGGCAGCCGGAGTCCGCCGGGGTGAAGCTCTACGGCCCCTTCACCAGCGCCGGACAGCTCCGCGGCACGATCGCGGTGCTCCAGAAAATCTTCCGTTTCCGCACCTGCAGTCTGGATATTGACGAGCACGATGAACGCTGGCGCTGGTTCCGCCCGTGCCTGCTGGCCTCCATTAATCAGTGCACTGCACCCTGCAACCTGCGGATCAGTCGCGAAGATTACCGTGAAGATATTCGCAGGCTGCGGTTGTTTCTTGACGGCGGACGTTCCAGTCTGCTTAAAGAAATGGAAACGGCCATGAAACAGGCATCGAAAGATCTGAAGTTTGAAAAGGCCGCAAGGATTCGTGACGAAATCAAAGCTCTTGAAAGCCTGAATCTGCGGGGCGATCTGGAAAGTCATGCGCAGCCGGAGGTCTTCTACACCGACCCGCGCAAGGGACTGGCAGGACTCAAAAAAGTACTCGGCCTGCCGGAAATCCCCCGCCGCATCGAAGGTGTCGACATCGCACACCTGCAGGGCAGTGACACAGTTGCCAGCCTCGTGCAGTTCATCGACGGCCTCCCGTTCAAACCGGGCTACAAGCGATATCAGATTCAAACCGTGGAAGGTGTGGACGACTTTGCATCCATGCGGGAAGTGATCACGCGACGATTCCGCCGATTGTCGGACGAGGGCGAAGCCTTTCCGGATCTGCTCATGATCGATGGCGGCAAAGGACAGCTCAATGCTGTCATGGAAACATTTCAGCTGCTCGGCATCACTCCGCCCAGAACCGTATCGCTGGCCAAACGCGAAGAAGAGATCTACCTGCCCGGAGAATCGGAACCGATTCGTCTCAGCCGTCATGCGTGGGCTCTGCGATTGCTTCAGTACGTGCGGGATGAGGCACACCGCTTCGCCCAGCACTATCATCACATGCTGCGGCGACGTTCGTCCCTTGGCGATTCTGCGGGCACCCGAAAACGAACCGGCCGGTCCGGGGCAAAAGGCCGTCCCCGAGGATCCGGGGAACAGCCTGCGGCGGACGATAAGTAACTCTGCGGCGCTGCGCCTGCCGCCGCAGGTGCGGCCGCACCCCCGGATTCCGCAGTCAGTCGCGGAAGTCAGTTCTGGAGCCGTTCCCGCATGAAAAACAACCATTCGCAGCAGCTTTCTGCCCGACTGCAGGACCGTATTCGTGAAGCCATCATTCGCCGCCACAAACGCAGCGGCGTGGTACTCTTCAGCGATACCACCCTCCGCGACGGCGAACAGATGCCCGGAGCGACACTCGATCCCCACGACAAACTCCGCATCGCCAAAGCCCTCGAACTCGCCGGCGTCCACTCACTTGATGCCGGCTTTCCTGCCAGCTCTGCGGCCGATGTCGAAGCCATTCGGCTGATGGTTGGCACCGTCACCGGTCCTGTACTGACCGGACTCTGCCGCACCGTTCGCAGCGATGTGGACGCAGCCGATGAAGCCCTCCACGGCAATCCCGTGCACAAACGCGGAGTCAGCCTGTTCTGTGGCACCAGTCCGCTGCATCGGCAGTACAAGCTTCAGAAGAGCCGCTCAGAAATTCTCAGAATCATCACAGATTCTGTCAGCTACGCGGCCGAAAAATTCCGAATCGTCGCCTTCAGTCCGGAAGATGCCAGCCGCACAGAGATTGATTTTCTCTGCGAATGTTATCGGGAAGCAATCGCTGCGGGCGCCACCACCGTCGGCTTCCCCGATACGGTCGGTCTGCTCACACCCGAAAAAGCCCGAGGCTTCATCCGCGCAATTCAGGACGGTGTACCCACACTCGATCGCGTTCTGCTCGCCGTGCACTTCCACAATGATCTCGGACTGGCCGTCGCCAATACGCTCGCCGCCATCGCCGAAGGCGCCAATGTGGTGCAGTGCACCGTCAATGGCATCGGCGAACGCGCCGGCAACGCGGCGCTCGAAGAAGTCGTCATGGCCCTCACACTCCACCCCGACCAGTACAAACGCCGACATCGCATCGACACCACACAACTGGCACCCCTCTGCCGACTCGTCGCCGAACTGACCGGCGTGATGATCCCACGCATGAAACCCGTCGGCGGCGCGAATATCTTCGCCACAGAAGCCGGCATTCATCAGGATGGACTGCTCAAGAACCCCGACACCTACCTCCCCTTCCGCCCGGAAGCCGTCGGCGGTGGTGAAATCAGCCTCGTGCTGGGGCGGCACAGCGGTCGCCGAGCGGTCGCACACAGACTGCAGTGCCTGGGAATCCCCCACGACGAGGCCTTTACAGCCGCCGTTGCCGAACGCATCAAACAACTCCCCAAAGGGGCCGTCGTCGATGATCCGCTCCTGCAGCAGATCGTCCGCCAGCTGGCTACTTCGTCTCAATAAATCCCTCTTCCTCAGAACCACGGTCGCCCTCCGCGACCCAGTCCAGTCGACCCTTCGCCGCATCCTGCGTGATCTTCAGCTTGTAAGTCTCGCCATCCTGAGCTGTTCCGGTGCCTTCATAACCACCCGCTGACGGCGTCAGCGAAATGCTCTTCAGCTCCAGACGCTCACTCACCTCCGCTTCAACTTTGGGCTGCTTCCATGTGCCGGGAGTTTCCGTCGCACAGCCGGCGAACAGAACGGTGAACAGGGCAACAGTTGTCAGACGGCGGATGGGCTTCACAGGGAGATTCCTTGAGGGGGGCAGTTGTTAGTTGTTAGTGGTTAGTGGTTAGTGGGCAGTGGGCAGTGGGCAGTGGGCAGTGGGGTTGGTTAGTGGCTGGTTAGTGGTCGGTTAGTGGTTGTCGGTTAGTGGACGAGGACTTCGTCGAGGTTCAGGAGGAGCGTGGTGGTGAGAGTCCAGGCGGCGAGTGTTTCCGGGGGAATGGTGGTGCTGGCTGCTGAATTGCCCACAGAAAGCAGCTCCCGTGCGGCGGCAGGGTCCGCCCGGAAGCGTTCAAGGTCTTCTTCAAGGCCTTTCAGCAGCAACGCTTTCTCAGCGGGATCGGGGCGTCTTGCCGTCACGGTGCGGAAGGCCCATTCCAGTTGTGCAGCAGCGGTATCTCCGCCGCTGGTCAGGCTGCGTTCTGCCAGCCTGCGGGCGGCTTCGACCCAGGTTGTTTCATTCAGCAGTGCGAGCGCCTGAAGCGGGGTATTGGTGCGGGAGCGTTTGACCGTACAGATTTCACGGCTGGGAGCATCAAACAGGAGCATTGAGGGGGGCGCTGCAGTGCGTTTCCAGATGGTGTACAGGCTGCGGCGGTAAAGTCCGCTGCCCTGGTCAGCCTTGTATCCGCGGAGGTCGCCGTAGCGGCTGGTTTCATCCCACACCCCATCCGGCATATACGGACGAACGCTCGGACCACCAATCTCCGGCACCAGCAGACCACTCAGTGCCAGCGCCTGATCGCGGAGCGTTTCTGCGGACAGGCGGAAGCGTGGTCCGCGGGAAATCAACCGGTTTTCAGGGTCTGCCTGATAGTCGGCCGTCGATGCTTTGGCGGACCGGCGATAGGCGGCGCTGAGGACGATGAGTTTGTCCAGAGCTTTGATGTCCCACGAGTGCACGGGCTGTCCGGCGACAGTGGTCACCGTGGTGGGCTGCATAAATTCCGCCGCCAGCCAGTCGAGCAGTTCCGGGTGGCTGGGCCATTCCGCCTGAGACCCCAGATTTTCTGTGGTCTTCACGATTCCGGTCCCGAAGAACCGTTCCCAGGCACGGTTGGCCCATACGCGGGCCGTCAGCGGATGATCGGGGGACACCAGCCAGCGGGCGAATCCGAGCCGATTGAGGGGAAGGTCTTCAGGGAAGGGCGAGATGGCGGCAGGAACGCCGCGCTGCACAGGATCACCCGGCCGATCGTATTCTCCGCGAATAAGAATTCGAGCTTCGCGCGGCTTTGCCAGCTCCTTCATCACCATCACAATCGGCAGCCGTGACTGCTGCTCGTCGACCGCTTTGCGGGCGGTCGCGAGCCGTCCGCGGGCCGCGCTGGCCTCTCTGTCGCCGTTGTCGAGGAAGTAGCGGGTCACCAGCTGCTGCTGGTCGGGGGCGCGACGGGCCGCGGGAATCTGCAGCGCCACGCGAACCGCTTCCGGGAAGGACGCGCCCTGTGGAGCAAGTGTCTCGGGCGGGAGTGCGGAAGAGAACAGTTTGAATCGGCCGATATTGTGGCCGTTGATGGCGTCATGTCGCAGTCTGATGTGCAGTTGAGCATCCGCGGGTATGTCAACGGGGGCCGCAAGTGCAAACACCGCGCGGCAAACTTCGCGCCGCGTCGGACCATCGACCGCCCAGCCGGCCTGATTGCGCCGGTCCGGCTGCTGTCCGTCAAGCACTTTAGCCACGGGCCAGCCGTTCTGCTCGTAGTCGGCCACAGCACGGACGAACTGCAGGGGAATGGGCCTGGCAAGCGTCGGTGCGGTGATTTCGGCAAGGATTCCGCTGAGCACAAAATTGCCGTTACTGAAACGCCCCAGACTCTGATTCGGCAGTCGCCCGTCCGGGAGACATTCCAGCAGCAATCCGGTGAACAGCCCGGCGGGGATGGAGCTTTCCACGCGGTATTCGTCGTGCGCAGGATTGGGGCCGCTGGCAAGCCACGAACCATCCTGCTGCCGGTCCAGTACCGCTCCGCCGGAACTCGAGACCTTCGCCAGGTCCAGCTGTCGCCAGGCTGGTTCCTCGCTGGCGAGTTTGCTGAGTGTTTCGGCTTCCCAGGCAGGCTGTCGTGCGGATGCCGTCTGCTCAAGCTGCTTCAGGCGGGCTTCAAGGAGCGCTGTTTCGCGGGCGAGCTCTTCAAGGGCGCGCTGGTGGTCGGGTGTGATCACTGTATGCACCGGACGACTGTTTCCGCGTCCCGGCGAACCCCCTTCACTGTCCAGCACGCCGGTCTCGTCATTCGAATTGAAGAATGCAAACAGCTGATAAAACTCACGCTGCGAGATCGGATCGTATTTATGGTCGTGACAGCGACAGCAGTTGAGGGTCAGCCCCATCCATGTGAGCCCCACAGTTTCCACGCGGTCAATCACGGTTTCCGCAAACCATTCCTCTGCTATTCGACCGCCCTCGCCGTTCAGTCGAGTGTTGCGGTTGAAGCCGGTGGCGATGATCTGATCCTGAGTCGGATTCGGCAGCATGTCCCCCGCCAGCTGGTCAATCGTAAACTGATCGAAGGGATGGTTGCGGTTGAATGCATGGATCACCCAGTCCCGCCACGCCCACATCTGCCGCGACGAGTCCACCTGGAAACCATTGCTGTCGGCATAGCGGGCAAAGTCCAGCCACTGCTGAGCCATTCGCTCGCCGTAACGCGGTGAAGCCAGCAGGCGATCAACCACACGTTCATATGCCTCAGGGGATGCGTCCGCCAGAAAAGCGTCAATCTCGTCGAGGGTTGGCGGGAGCCCCGTGAGATCGAGAGTCACACGGCGAATCATCGTCTCACGGGATGCCTCGCCCGCTGCACTCAGCCCCGAACCCTCCAGACGCTGCCCGATAAATGCATCGATCGGATGCTGACCGCCGGCGGACAGCTGCGGCACACGAGGACGCTGCACCGGCTGAAATGCCCAGTGGCCCTCCCATGTCGCGCCCTGTTCAATCCACTGGCGGAGCGTTTCCTGCTGGCCTGGAGTCAGCGTGCGTCCGGTTTCGGGAGGTGGCATATGCAGGTCCGCATCACCACTCACAACCCGCTGCCAGAGCAGACTGTCGGCCGGACGACCGGGTACGATGGCCGGTCCCGAATCGCCCCCCTTCAGTGCGGCCTCAGACTGATCCAGCCGCAGCCCCCCCTTCCGCTGCTGCTCGTCCGGACCATGACACTGAAAACACGCGTCAGACAGGATCGGCCGCACGTCACGATTGAACGCCACCTGCCACGCATACACAGGTGCACTCACAGACAGGTGCAGGGTCAGGGCGATGAGCAGGCGATGGAGTGGACGCATGATGATTGCTGGCCTTCGGGATGCAATTGAGCTTCAGGGGGGAGCAATTGAGATCAGGAACGTATGGTCTGAGCGAATCAAGGGAAATCCAGATGGATTTCAGAAAGGGTACAAAACATTATGCAATCACCCCAGTGACCACCTGCCCGAACACATCCGTGAGTCGTTCGTCGCGTCCCTGATGAAACGTGGTCAGCCGCGTATGATCAAATCCAAGCAGATGCAGGATGGTGGCGTGCAGGTCGTGCAGATGCACTCGGTCCACGATCGCTTCAAAACCGAATTCGTCCGTTTCGCCCCATGCCATTCCGCCCCGAACCCCGCCACCAGCCAGCCACATCGAAAATCCATACGGGTTGTGATTGCGGCCCGGAGCATTGGGGCCTTCACTGAACGGCATCCGCCCGAATTCACCGCCCCAGACAATGAGCGTTTCATCGAGCATTCCACGCTGCTCAAGGTCCGTGAGCAGCGCCGCAATCGGCTGATCCACCTCGGCTGCATGGCGACCGTGATTTTTCTCGATGCTTTCGTGAGCATCCCAGGTTTCTTCGAGATGACCGCCGCCGGAATACAGCTGCACAAAGCGGACACCCCGCTCGATCAGCCGCCGCGCGACCAGACAATTGCGGCCAAATTCGTCAGTTGGCTGCTGGCCCACACCGTAAAGGTCCAGCGTCGCCCGCGATTCCTGAGCAATGTCGACAGCTTCAGGAGCGGCCGACTGCATTCGCCACGCCAGCTCGTATGAATTAATCCGCGCCGCCAGATCGTCCCCGCCAGGACGCTCGCGGAGATGTTCGTGATTGAGCTGCTGCAGCAGGGAATCCCTGACCTCCCGGTTCCCGGAGATGAG
>CAZLOQ010000229.1:7832-8736 GCA_964561125.1 uncultured Chitinophaga sp.
GAGCTGCTGCAGCAAATCCAATTGCTGACGCTGAATCGCTGGAGTCAGCTCACGCGGACCCCGCAGGTCAAGAATCGGATCCCCAACCGGACGAAACAGCGTCCCCTGATAAGCCGCCGAAAGAAAACCACTGGACCAGTTCGGCTGGCCACTGATCGGACCGCCACGCTTATCCAGGATCACCACGTAGCCCGGCAGGCTCTGGTTTTCCGTGCCCATGCCGTATGCACACCACGCCCCAAGGCTCGGCCGACCGATAAATGTCTTGCCGGTGTTCATCGCGACCAGCGCCGATCCATGTGCATGGCTGTCCGTGTGACAGGAACGAATCACTGCAAGCTTGTCCGCGTGTCGCCGCACACGAGGGAAAAAATCGGAAATCATCAGCCCGCTCTGACCACCAGGTCGAAAGGGGCGAAAGGCGGGAGTCAGAAAGCCGACGCGGCGGCCACCGGAATTGATGAAACGCCGGCCCGGCGGGAGCGGCTGGCCGGCATATCTTTCCAGCGCCGGCTTGTAGTCGAACGTGTCCACCTGACTGGGAGCCCCGTTCATCATCAGAAAAATGCAGGCTTTAGCCTTCGCCGGAAAGTGCACAGGGCGCGGACGGAGCGGTCCGGGGGACCCGGCCGAGACTTTGCGGGCGAAGAATCCGTCCTGTTCCAGAAGCCCCGCCAAAGCGACGCCGGCAAAGCCGTTACCCATTTTCCAGACAAGTTCTCGTCGGGGAATGCAGGCTTGCATGCAGATACCTCGCGGGGGAGTTGAAGGCAGACGGACACCTCGACCGCCCGTCAGTGTACTCCGATTTTCACTGCGATTGCCAGTGAAAACAGGAGGGCCTGCCGGTGACTGCCGGTGCCATGCACTTTTGGGTTAGCCTCCGTGTGCCATGCACCTTTGG
>CAZLOQ010000230.1:0-8706 GCA_964561125.1 uncultured Chitinophaga sp.
GTGTCCAGCAACATATCGATCAGCATGTTCAGGCCCATATCGGCAGCAATCAGGCGTCCACTGCCACCCCCAGCCACGAAGATCCAGCCTTCCAGACCGGCGTTTCCATCCGGGAACTGCTTAAAAATCCAGCCGGCGTCCGACAGGCCATCCTCATCAACGAAATTCTTGCCCGCCCCCGCGGACTCAGATGACAACCGGTCATGCTCTGCCCGTTGGCCCCTCAGGCGACGACAGGGCAGCCTGCTCCTCAGATATGTCGTTGTCGAGCATCATAATCTTCTGCCAGATTTTTCTGGCAAGACCATTGGTCAGTTGTTCAATGTCGTTCACGGCCTGAAGCACAACGGGATCGGAAGTGCTCTGAGCGTACAGGGCGGCCAGTTTGCCGACAATCGAAAGCAGTTCGCTGCAATAGTCAAGATAGCGGACAAGTTGAAACGGAGTGAGCGATCGCTGGGGTGAGGACGGTGTCCGGCGAGTCAGCGGGATCACGATCTGACTGGGGTCCTTCGTCAGCTGATGCATGTCAATCACGTGCGAGATCGATCGCAGTTCGTGCAGGGCCGTGAGAATGCGGTGACGCTTGATGCGGGATTCCAGCGAGAACAGGAAGAAGACGGACGCGCCCAGCAGAACCACCGCGTTGGCTCCGGCATCCAGCTCTTCCAGTCCCGGATTTCCCTGAATGCGAACATAGCGAATGCCCCACACAAGGCCACAAAGACCCAGCCCGATGACGAACAGCACAGCCAGCCGAATCGTCAGCTGACTGCTTCCGGCCCACTGCACTCGCGAGTGCGTTTCACGGGCAATGGAGAGCAGTTCGCGGCAGACACAGCCAAGGCTGGCCCGAGGAAACCGCTCTTCAATGCGGTTATTCAGGGTGTGAAGAGTGCCGATGGTCTTTTCGGGATCCAGAACTCGGTACATGTCAGGTCCAGTGAAAATACCCGAATAGCTGAAGAATTCCCTGTTTGGGGGTCAGGTTAGTGCATGGATGCGGAATTTGCAAAAAGCATCAACGTCCGGAGTTGTAGGAATCCGATGAATCAAAAGGGAAGTGTCTGCCGTTATGCGATTGACGGTGGTTCCGGTCGATTCACGAATTCGAGCCAAAGACACCTGTCACCAACAACCGCCTTCGGGGGAAGGCGATGCACCTGGGGACGCCGCCTGGAGTCAGGTGCGGGATCCGATGTGCTCGTGGGGGATGCTGATATGTATTTTCGTAAGCCTGTGGTGTTACTGCTGGGTGGGCTGGTCACAGCCTCAGCAATCGGCTGCTCCGCCGCCAGCGCCCTCTTCACAGACCAGCGGCCCAGACAGTCGATGGGGCAGTCATCATCCGATCGGATGGTGGCAATCGGTCGGATGTTCGAGGAACAGGGCAAGCTCGACCGGGCAGAAGCGATGTATCGCGGAGCCCTGAAGAAAAACGGGCGGAGTCAGGAAGCGCGACAACTGCTCTCTGACGTCCAGACTCGCCGTCGCACGACGCAGACAGCGGCCGTGGCTGCCTCCAGCAGACCCGCCCGCACAATGGGGGCCCCTGCACAAGGAACTGCCCTGGCAGTTCAGACGCCGCAGCCCGCTGGCAAGCCGCCCGCCACCGCGGCGTCAACCGCCTCTCAGAAAACTGCCGGTCAGGCAACAGCTGTGCCGACGGGCGCGACACCCGCACCCGCAACCGCTCAAATACCCGTGAAGCCAGTCTCGCGACTGAAGGATGTAACCGCCGGCAATCCGCCAGCCGTTCCATCAACCGTTCAACCAACCATTCCACCAACCGTTCCGCCTGGCAGTCCGGCTGCTGGTCAGCAGCCATCCGGACCCGGCCCTGCAGGCGTTCCTGCTGCTCCGCAGACGGTCACTCCGAAGCTGCCATTGCAGGGCCAGGCAGATAAGCCGGCAGTAGAGGGGGCTGCAGTTACCGGTCCGACTCCGGCACCCGCCGCCGAGCCCGCACCAGCTTCCGGCACACCTGCACCTGCCGTTTCAACTTTAACTTCAACTTCAACTTCAATAACAGCGGCACCCAAAACGACTTCGCCGGCTGTGAGTCTTGACGATGTGCTTGCAGTGGCTGATTCGCCTGCCGAGAACTTGTCGCTGCTGGTGGATTGTCTGCGTTCGGGGGAGAGTGCTGACGCTCGCTGTCTTGCCGCTGCTCTGCTCGGCGAATGCAGCGGCAGTGATCCGCAGGTTTCTGAGGTGCTTCGGGAATCGGGCAGAACGACAGACGATGCGTGTCTGCTGCTGGCTGTTCTGGATTCGCAGCAGCAGCACAGTGCAGTGGATGCCGACACGGTGAGGAATCTGCTGAGGTTGCTGCCGGAATGTGAACCGGCAGTGCAGGTGCAGGGCGTGACGATGCTGCGGCATTGCTCGACGCTCAGCTGTCGCGAGGCCTGTGTGAGCACTCTGACGGGGCTGCTGGAGAGTTCGCATGCTGACGTGCGGGCTGCTGCAGCGCTGACACTGAGTGATTTCCGGCCACTGTCAGCTGAAACGGTGAAGCGTCTGGAGACGTTGTCTGCGGACGATTCGTCAGAAGAAGTGCGGGAGTCAGCGGCAGCCTCGCTGGCTCGTGGTGTGAAGTGATCTGCCTGATTGGAAACCTGGGCACACAAACAGTTCGAGGGGGAGTACGGATCATGATTCGCCAGACAGCAGGAATTCTGCTGGCCGCATCTTTGATGACTGCGACCGGATGCAGCAGCCTGCATGATTATGTGATAGAGACGGAAACGAGCGTTCGGAACGGGATTCTGGCGCAGAAGGCGTGGGGTGAGTGGTCGTGGTGTTACGACGACCTCGAGCATCCATCGGACTTCGCGACAGGTTTCAAGGCGGGTTACCGCAACGTTGTGAGCGGTGGTCAGGGATGTCAGCCGACGCTCCCGCCACGATGCTACTGGAAGCCCTGTTACGAGACACCGGCCGGGCGTGCAAAGATCCACGCATGGTTTGATGGCTTTTCACACGGCGCGCTGGCTGCCCATCAGGACGGTATGTCGAATTTGAGTGATCTTCCGATTTCCCCGACAGCTCGAGCCAACCTGATGACTCGCCGGGCGCCTGTCAATATGGACAGCTTCAACCCGCCACCGGTCGGGATGGAAGCAGAGGAAGAAATGCTGCCCGAGCCTATGGGCGAGGACCTCGGGGGCGTTGATGATCTGCCGGTGTTCCCGGGATCCTCGGCGTCTTCAGTGCTGGATGGGCTGAGCCGCGGAGGAAACCGTGGTGTGGAAAACAACTGAACCGTGCGAATCAGGCCGAAACAAACCCGTTGGAGGTTATTCAAATATGTCTCTGCACATGACAATCGGGCGAGTCGACAAACGTCGCTCGAATTCGGTTTGTGGATTAACGGCAGCTCTGGTGTGTACCTGTCTGCTGCAGACCGGCTGTTTTTCCAACCGCAATATCGATGCGATTCCGGTGTCCAGAGTTCCTTCGGAACTGCTGGCTGCCGATTCCAAGGACAAATACAAGGACATTTCGCTGCTGCGTCTGCGGCAGGATCCTCCTGAAACCTACCAGCTGGGCCCCGGCGATGTGCTTGGTGTGTACATCAAGGGGGTATTGGGGGACGAAGAGCAGCTTCCTCCGGTGCACTATCCCGAGGACGGCAATCGTCCGCCGGCTGTCGGATATCCGGTGCCCATCCGTGAGGACGGCACGATTGCTCTGCCGATTGTCGACGCCGTGAGTGTCAACGGCATGTCGATTGTCGAAGCGACCAATGCGATTCGCATGGCCTACATCTATCCCGAGCCGATTCTCAGGGAGGGTGAAGAGAGCATCATCGTGACGCTGATCCAGAAGCGGAAGGTTCGCGTGATGGTGATCCGCGAGGAATCCGGCGGACAGCAGGGAGTGTCGAAACGCGGGACCGGGAAGGTCGTGGACCTGCCTGCCTACGAAAATGACGTCCTGCACGCTCTGAGCGAAACCGGCGGCATGCCGGGTACTGACGCAAAGAACGAGATCATGATTTATCGCGGACTTTATCAGTCCGGTGTGGATGCAGACGCGATCCTCTCGCAGATGTGTCAGTCGGACTGTGAAGACCCCTGTTTCTGCAGCGAAGCACCCCTCCCGGATCCTCCGAACGTCACGCGGATTCCGCTGCGATTCAATCCGGCCTATCCGCCTCGGTTTTCTCAGGACGATGTGATTCTTGATGAAGGCGACATTGTGATCATCCGCAGCCGGGATGAAGAAACATTCTTCACGGCCGGGGTGCTTGGTGGCGGTGAATATCCGCTGCCCCGCGACAAGGACCTCGATATCCTCGCCGCGATTGCCATCGCCCGCGGACCTCTGGGGAGCATCGGCACGGGAGTCGGAGCTGTTGGTGGTGGAAATGGTGGTGGCGGTGGTGGCATGGGTGGTGGTGGTGGCCGTATGCAGTACTGCCAGCCTTCAAAGGCCATCGTGATCCGCGAACTTGCCTGCGGCGACCAGATCGCAATTCGAGTCGACCTCAACAGAGCACTCACCAACCCGGGGGAACGCATCCTGATTCAGCCGAAGGACGTGATTGTCCTGCAGTACACGCTCGAAGAAGAAGTCGGGAACGTGTTCCTGAACCTGATTCAGTTCAACTTCCTCTGGAGTCTTGGCGGCCAGGGCTTCGGAAACTAGCAACGACAGTTGCTGCTGTCGACGAACAGAGCAGCCCCGGACGGGTAGACACCTGTCCGGGGCTGCGTTCGTTTCCGGGGTTCAGTTGTGCGGAGACCTCACCTGACTGGAATCGGGTCAGGGAATCGGCACGGCGGCATCACGGGGAGCCGGGACTCCGGGTTCTTCGGCAGAGGCTTCCGCCGCTGCGGCGTCGCCGGCGGCATCACTCTTCTCTGCAGCAGAATTGACCTGAGAGAAGCGGTTCATGCGGCGGTCAAGAATCACACGGGCTGCTTCCCGAACTTCATCATCGCCCAGCCGGCGAAGGTTGCCGATCTGTGTGAGCGGTTCAATGGTCCGCGCCACGCGTCCGAGTGTGGTCTCCATCATGGCAATTTCAAGCAGCGTGCGGCGGAGGGATTCGAGTGAGCGGATGTGCAGCGCGACTTCTGCCTGGAACTCATTCAGAATCTCAAAGTTCTGCACAGCGGCCGTGACCTGCTCGGTTGCTGTCGCGAGCTGCTGCTGAATGGTCAGCAGTGCCTGGAGATTCTGACGCGCTGTCGCAATACGTTCTGCGTCACCGCTGAGCATGGCATTGAGTTCGTTGAGCTGGCGAGCGTTATCAAGGGAGGCCTGCAGCTGGTCTGTTGCGCCCAGCACGCTTGTACGCAGCTCGGCAAGCCCTGCGATGCCGGTGGCTGCCTCCGGCAGATTTGCGGCAGCGGCCACGACACTGTCGCGCAGCCCCACAAACTCATTGAACTTCCCGGCCGCCACTTCCACTTCATCTGATTCTTCAATCACGCGCTGAGCAAGGTCCGCCATGCGGGCGGCTCCTTTGCTGGCCTGTTCATAGTTGCCGGAAGAAGCAATCAGCCGGTTCTGCAGGGCGACGATTCCCTGGAGGGAGGCATCGGCCACCTGAGTTGCCTCGGCCCCGTCAAGTATCGACTGCTGGAGTGCTTCCATGGCGGCGAGCTGTTCACCGGCAGCGGTGGTTCGATCCCTGCCGGCAATCAGACGTTCCTGAACGGAGGCAATCTGTTCAACGGCGGACATCGCCTGACTGGCCGCTGCGCCCTCATGCTCCACTGAATCCCGCAGAGCACGGATCTCTGAGAGGCTCCCGCGCAGATCGGCGAGCTGCCCGGCCTGCTGATTCAGACTGGTCAGCAGATCGTTGGTTTTCCCCGCTGTGCCGCTGACAGACACAAGTCGATTCATGCTGGATTCGGATTTGTCGAGACGCGTCTGAATGCCGTCAAGTCGCCCTTTGAGTGGTCCGACGACCAGCAGCTGGATCCCGAAGAACACCACTCCAAGCCCCATCAGAACGCTCAGCCAGAGATACTGGCGGAATGCCCGCAATTCCGAATTGCTTCGCCGCTGGATGGTTGTCTGGTTTATGCCGTTCAAAGCTGTTTCCTCCCACAACTGAAGTTCATGACTCCTGCATCTGCTCTGTGAGACGGCCTGCAGGTCGCCGAGTCGATCGGCGAGTCCGACCGTTCGATAGCCGGCACGCCACGCGCGAACCGGCAGTTATCTGGTGTATCGCCCCGCCTGGCGGCAGAATTTGCCATATCCCGGCAGACTCATGGAAAACTCAAAATTCGCGCCAGCAGCATCGACACGGGAAACACCGGTAGCGGTGGCGCGGAAACTGCCTCAGGATTTCTCTTTCCGGATTCGGCAATTTCTGCCAGACTTTCAGTTCGTACGATGTTTTCAGTAGAAACACCCGAGGGAGCGGGGATTCTTGTTGACTCGCCGTGGAAAGCGACTTCCTTCCGATCGCCTGCCCGTTCTGCTTCGTGATCAGGGCCTGGGCGACTGTGCGCGGTGGTCTGACTGCGAACCGCTCGTGCGACAGTTGGCACGGGACCTGCCGGATTTCGATTCCGTCTGGCTCGATGCCCTCGTTCAGCAACAGCTGCTCACCGGCTGGCAGGCCGCACAATTGCAGCTGGAACCGCCGGGACGCCTGATGATTGGCGGGCGGCGGCTTCGTGATGCTCTGGGAACCAGCACGTTTCTGGCCCACGCCGTGAATGCCCGGTCCCTGCAGGTGCTGCGACGCGTGGCCGTCTCAGCCGAGCGTGCTTCGGGATTGCTCACACAGGTGCAGCGGTCCGGCGTCCGGCCACCGCGGGGCCTCGTGATACCGACGGTGGCGGAGGTGGAAAAAGCTGACGAGTTCGTGTGGCTGGCTGGTGCCTTTGTGCCCGGATGGGACTTTGCTGAACTGCTTGTGCGCGGCGGCCGATTGCCGTGGGAGGTGGTTGCGGAAACGGGTCGAGAACTGCTCCAGACGCTCGCATGGCTGGAATCAGCCGGAACGCTGCATGGCGAAGTCGTCCTGCGAAACCTGCGGCTGACGCCGCGTGGCAGGGTTGTGCTCGTGGATGCCTTTTCGCGGTTCCTCAGTCAGCAGCGACCAATGCTGGGACAGCCCCTTTCCCTGCGACAGTGTGAAGGCGTCGCCCCGGAACTCTTCGGCAGCGCCCGGCCAGCGGATGTTCGCAGCGAAATGCATGCGGCCGGGTGCCTGCTCTGGCAACTTCTTACAGCCAGAGCCCCGGTGGCAACCACAGATCCTGTCCGCAGGATGCTGTGTCTGCGCGACCACGATGTTCCGGATGTACGCGGGCTCGTGCCTGACTGTCCGGAGTGGATGGCGCGGCTGGTTTTGTCGATGACACGGCGGCTCCCCGAACTGCGACCGACACGAATATCGGAGCTCGCGCAGGCATGGACTGCGGAGGCATCCGGCGGATTCGCGGGATTGCGGCGCGTTGTCCGGGAATTGCCGGACCGGCGCGTGCGGCAGGCACTGGCACGCCCGCCGCGAATTCCTCGCTCAAGACCCCTGCGACGCGGAATACTGCTGCTGGCATCCAGCCTGCTCGCCGCTGCCGCCACCCTGCCATTCCTCCGTCCCGAACTGCTCACCCTCGCCCTGCAGCGAACGCCCCTCACCGCTCCTTCAGCGTTATCCATACCAGCAGTCGAGGCGGAACTGCAACTGCTCCGCACACAAGCCCTCGAACCTCAGCCACTCCCGGCGCCTGATGCAACCGGGCTGCTGCGGCTCACGGCAGGCCAGGTCTGGCTGGCAAGACCGCTGCGGGCTCCCGGCCCACTGCGAATTGAATCTGAGGGACCCGGCTGCGCTCTTGTGCTTGTCCCCCCCGATCAACCATGGATTCTTCAGGCGGATACACTGGTGCTGCGAGGACTGCAGATCCAGCAGTCACGCCCTGAGGAAGTTGCAGGAGCCCCCGCATCCACAAACACCACAACACAGCTCACCGCCGTGCAGTCTCGTACGCTCACGATTGAAGATTGTGTCGTACAGTCACCCTCGGCGGCCGACGAATTTTCCGGCGTGTCATGGTATGTGCCGACGGGCAGTGGCGGGCAGATCGCAATCAGGCGTTCCGTTTTCGCCGGAGGAGGTTATGGATTTGCAATGAATCAGCCCCCGGAGTCGCTCACGCTGCACAACGTGCTGCTGGCCTGCCGCGGAGGGGGCATGCTCTGTGAAATCAGCGATGCCAGATACTCAGCCTGGAAAGCTGATCTGACCCACGTCACTCAGCGGTTTGGCTTCAGCGTGGTTGATTTTGTCGTGCACGATGGCAGTGATCGCAGGCCCGAGCAGCTCGATGCGGAACTGGTCTGCAGCGAATCGGCATTTGAGCCCCGCATGGCAATTGTCCGCGTTCGCCCGGCAGAGGGCTGGACATCGTCGTCCATTCGCGTGCGGATCACTGCCGCAGACGGGGATACAGGAATTCCAGCCGTCGTTCCACCTGCAACAGAGCCGGCTGTTTACATCGACAGAAGCCTTGGGCAGCCGGCTGCATTGCCGGAAGCCCAGCTGCCCGACCTGCAGTTGCTGTATGCGGATTTACAATTTGCCACAGCCGGCGACTTACCATGGGCGGCGGCCGAATTGGTGGACCTTGACGGACCGCGTCTGAGCGAAATGCTGCCGGGCTGCAATGTGCGGGAACTGCCGGCAGTGCAGTAATGAAAAACGCCTGCCCCGGGAGGGGCAGG
>CAZLOQ010000231.1:0-8668 GCA_964561125.1 uncultured Chitinophaga sp.
TTGGAAACCCATCGCGACAACACCTACGCTTCTGAGACGCCGGTCAGCGACGGAAAGTATGTCGTGGTCTATTTCGGCATGATGGGGATGTTCTGTTACGACCTCGACGGAGCATTGATCTGGAAAAAGGATCCGGGTCTTCATCCCATGGCTCAGGACTGGGGCACGTCCAGTTCCCCAACGATTCTGGACGGGAAAGTCTTCGTCCAGGTCGACAACGAAGAATCGTCATTTGTCGCCGCAATCGACATTCGCACCGGCGAAGAAGTCTGGCGTCAACCACGTGAAGAGCGATCGAACTGGGGTTCGGCGATCATCTGGGAAAACAGTCATCGGAAAGAACTCGTCACCGGCGGCGCCATCGTAAGATCGTACGATCCCGACACTGGCAAGCTGCTGTGGCAGGTTGACATCGGCAACGGCGGACTCAACGCGACCCCGACGGCCAGCGGTGATTTACTGGTCGTGGGGCGCAGCGGCCGTGGCGGGACCAGCTGCTTTGCCATTCGCAGTGGCACAGACGAACAACTGGCAGCCGCTCGTGGTGGCGATTCCGCCTCCCTGGTCGTCTGGAACACCAGGGAGTTTGGTCCGAACCGAGCATCACCGCTGATCGTCGACGGCATGATCTACCTGCTGGACGGACGAGGCGGCAAAGCCACGATTGTGGACTCAGCGACGGGTGTCGTGGTGACGCAGGGCCGGATCCCGGACGCGGGCGAATTCTGGGCTTCGCCATGGTCGAATCAGGGCCGGATCTACTGCCTCGACGCCCGCGGCCAGACGTTCGTGCTGCAGCCCGGTCGAACGCTCGACGTAACCCGGAAAAATGTATTGCCTGCCACAGATAACGTGCGATTCTGGTCCACTCCTGCTTTGGCAGATGGAACGCTGTTTATTCGATCCAGCAGGACGCTCTACGCCATCGGCAGCAAGTGATCGTCTGCCGGTTTTGTCACCTTTGCGATTCATCCGTGTCTGTGGTCAAAATGCGAACGTATTTTTGACCACGGATGGCACCGGATCACACGGATTTCAGAGATAAGGTCAGAGCCACAGCGTTGCTTGAAGCTGGAGCAGCCGACCGAACATGGCGCTGTCCAGTGAACAGTTGAGACCTGCAGACGAGAAGGCCTCTCTGCATTTGCCGGGATCCGCGAAGCGGTGGCAAATCTCTTCGCAGGCAAAACAGACTCAGGCAAAGACGCGAGGACGCAAACCCTTCGGGTGACGCGACGGCTGCAAGTCACGACCTCCAGTCAGCACCGCGTCTTTGCCCGAAGCTGCTGGCTTCTTTACGTCGAGGTGCATGGCACCTGGCGCGGCAAACTATTATTCCAATTAGCTTTACGATGACGGTAAGCGGCTCCGCTTCCTGACGGGCGCGGCTCGAATCGCGGACTTTGTGTGTGGCGGTTTGGCGGTTTTCACCCCGGAAATGTTTGCCATCGGGGCCTTCTGCGGACAGAATGATAACGGCCGCTCTTTACCTGGCTTGCCCTGTCTTCAGTCTGCCGCGCATGTGTGGAGCTCGCAATGTCGCTCGCTGATGATCTTGATCGTCTCTGGTCCACCTCCGATTCGCCGCCGGACCTCGTGTCGTGGGTGAATGCCGTGAAAGATCACAGCGACGCGGCCGCTTTACTGACAGCACTGAAACTCGATCAAAAACGCCGCTGGAAATCCGCCAATCCCTGGTTGACCGAAGATTACCTTTCACGGCTGCCCCTGGCGACCGGACCAGACTGGCGTTTCGAATTGGCCGTTGGGGAATTTGAAGCCCGACGCGACACAGCGCAGCCCCTGAGTCTTGCAGATCTGAGTTCACGTTTTCCGGATCTCAGCGAAACGCTGAAACAAAAGCTCGTTCCTGGCGCTGCGATGGATCAGCCAGCTCAAACGGTAATCGCAGCACCCGGTCAAGTATCGCTGACCGCAACGTACATCACCGCCCGCGGTATTCAGGTTGGTCAGCAGGGACGTTATCGCCTCGATCGCATCCTCGGGGAAGGCAATTTCGGTCGCGTCTACCTGGGCTATGACACGGAACTGCGGCGACAGGTGGCGGTGAAGGTTCCCAAAGCTGAACGCTTTAAATCCGCTGCGGATGCCGACCAGTACCTCAATGAAGCCCGCCTCGTGGCTGCTCTGAAACATCCGCAGATTGTCGCTGTCCACGATGTTGGCCGCACCGAGGATCAATCGATCTACGTGGTTTCTCAGTATATTGAGGGTGGTACGCTGGAGGATCTGCTGAAGCAGCAGCCTCCGAGTGTCCGGGAAACCGTCGAAATGATTCGCGACATTGCCCTCGCCCTGCACCACGCTCACCTGCGTCGTCTGGTCCATCGCGATATTAAACCGGCAAATATTCTGATTGACTCTGAATCCCGGAAAGCCTCCGTTACGGACTTTGGCCTTGCGATCCGTGAAGATGAATACCTGGATCACGCTGAGATCGCGGGAACTCCGGCCTTCATGAGCCCCGAGCAGGCGCGCGGGGAAGGTCACCGCCTCGATGGCCGCAGCGATCTGTTTTCCCTTGGCGTGATTTTCTATCAGATGCTGACAGGTTCACGGCCCTTCCGTGGCAGCACAATGCTGGAGATTCTGCACGAAGTGATATCCGTGAATCCCACCCAGCCGCGATTCCTGAAGCCGGACATCCCTGCGGAACTGGAACGCATCTGTCTGAAGGCACTGGCGAAACGCGCCTCCGATCGCTACCTCACCACAGCAGCCTTCGCGGAAGACCTGCAGGCATGGCTGCAGCCTCAGCACGGATCGGCCGAAACCCGGCAGCGGACAGTGATCAAACCCAAAGGCCTGCGTTCCTTCGACGCCGCCGACGCTGATTTCTTCCTGGATCTGCTCCCGGGAACGCGAGATCGCCACGGGCTGCCCGAAAGCATCGCCTTCTGGAAGCAGCGAATCGAAGCCCGCGATTCAACCGAGACCTTCGCCGTGGGTTTAATCTACGGTCCCAGCGGCTGTGGGAAATCGTCGCTGGTCAAGGCCGGACTGCTCCCGCGGCTGGCACCGGAGGTTGTGGCGATCTACGTAGAAGCGACGCCGCAGGAAACGGAACTGCGAATCTGCACGGCTCTGCGGCGACGGCTTCCCGACCTTCCGGCCGACGGAGGAGTTGTTGAACTCCTCACTGCCATTCGCCGCAATCCGGGTCCGAAAGTGGCGATTTTTCTTGATCAGTTCGAACAGTGGCTGCACGAAAATCCCGGAAGCCAGGACGCCCCGCTGGTGCGGGCACTGCGACAGTGCGACGGCAACCGGCTGCAGACGGTGCTGATGATCCGGGATGATTTCTATGTCAGCGTGTCCCGGCTGATGAAGGAAATTGATCGCCCAATTCTGCAGGAACACAACTGCGCGATGGTGGATCTGTTCGACACGGCCCACGCCATATCCGTGTTGCGAAAATTTGGCACCGCTTACGGCAAACTTCCCGAACCTCCCGCCGAACTGACGCCGGACCAGCTGCAGTTTCTTGATGCCAGCGTAGCAGGATTGGCAGAGGGCGATCGTGTCATCTCAGTGCGGTTGGCCTTGTTCGCTGAGATGATCCGTTCTCGTGAATGGGGGCCCGCCACCCTGCAGGAGATCGGCGGCACCAGTGGCGTGGGTGTTTCGTTTCTTGAAGAAACGTTCAGCAATCGTCACAGCGACGCACGCTATCGCGTGCATACCGTGGCCGTTCGCGGCGTCCTCAAATCGCTGCTGCCGGCCATCGATACCGAAATCAAGGGCGCGATGAAATCCGTTCAGGAACTTCGCGTGGCGGCGGGCTATGCAAACAAACCCGGCGAATTCAACGAACTGCTGCGGATTCTGGACGGCGAACTGCGGTTGATCACTCCCACAGACGCCGAAGGCCACGGTTCACAGTCACGGGATACAACCGCAGATGCCCGCTGCTATCAGCTCACCCACGATTTCCTCGTACCATCCCTCCGCACCTGGCTCACTCGAAAACAGGCAGAATCCCGGCAGGGCCGCGCAGAACTGCTGCTGGAAGAACGTACAAAGGTCTGGCAGTCGCGGCAGGAAGACCGACAACTGCCGTCGCTGACCGAATACCTGCAAATCCGGCGGCATGTGAAAGCTGCCGACTGGACGGAACCTCAACGCCTGCTGATGAACCGCGCAAGCCGGAAACATTCCCTGCGAACCGCCGTGGTCGCAGGGATCATTTCCATCGCAGTCTGCGCCGGGCTGATCGGACAGGAACAGGTCACCGCCAGTCGCGCCAAAGATCTCGCTGCAACAATCGCCGACCGCAAGACCAGCGAACTGGCGTCCGGACTTGATGTGCTGCTGTCCATGAAGCGGCACGCCCTGCCCGAGCTGCAGCAACTGTACGAACGCAGCAAACAGAGCTCCGAAGCCCGACTGCACCTCGCAATTGCTCGCCTGACACTCGGTGATGAGCCTGCCGCACTCCTGCCCGAAATTCAGGACCTGGCTCTGCAGTGTCGCCCTGAACAACTGCGGCCACTGGTCAGTTTGCTGCAGCCGTGGGCCGGGCAAATGACGCCGGAATTGAAAACCCTCCTGCAGAATACCACGGAGCAGCCCGGTAAACGCCTCCACGCCGCCTGCCTGCTGGCAGGCTGGGAACCCAGCGACGGAGACGAAACGGCCTGGGCACAGCCCGCCACGGCCACATTTGTGGCCAGCCAGCTCGCTGCGCAGAATCCCGTGTTTGTCGGCGCATACCAGGAAGTTCTGCGACCACAGGCCCGCCACCTGACCGCACCGCTGGCAACACTGTTCGCCGATCCCGGTCAATCGGAAGTCGCCCGTACGATCGTCACTGGACTGCTGGCTGACTACGCCAAAGACGATGTCCCGGTCCTCGCTCAGACACTGCTGACTGCCGATCCCGTCGCCGACAAGCTGCTGTTCCCGCTGCTGGAGGCCGATCGTGAAAGGGCAATCACCGAATTGCAGACCGTGCTGCAGGAACAGGTGACTACTGACTGGGCCGATCCACCACTGAACCCCGCGTGGTCCGAACCGACCGACACGGTAAAAGCACAAGTCACCGCCGCGCACGGCGTCGTTTCTGAGCGCAGCGCGTTCTGTCTGGACATGCCGCTGGGGGAATTGCTGGAGGTTGTGCAGAACCTGCAGGGCAGTGGCTACCGCCCCGTTCGACTGCGGCCGGTGGTCGACACCGCGGATCAGACTCTGCGGATGTCGGCGGTCTGGGTGCGGGATGGCGGCCGATTTGCTGTGCAGCCGAGTCTGCCGCAGGCTGAGTTGCCACAGCCGGACATGAATGCCACCCGTGACGGCCTGTTGCTGGCCGATCTGGCCTTTGTACCGGGCAGCGACTCGCAGGCCGGCTGGCTGACGCTGTGGAGCGAACCGGCTGTTGCGGGGGAGGAACGCCGGTGCCTCGTGGGCGTGGCTGAAGATCGATTCCTGCAGGGCATCGCTCAGGTGGCAGGAGCGGCCGAAGCTGCAGCCCCGAACTTTTCTCAGCTGACCGTCAGTGTGCATACCGATGGCGACGGACAACGACTGTATTCCGGAGTCTTTTCGACGCAGGGCTCTGTTTCGGAAACGCTGGCTTCATGGCCCGGACACGACCGACTCGACCTTGTCCAGAAAGATGTGGCGTCCGCTGCAACCGGACAGCCGCAGCTCACCGATCCGCGTGCCGGCTATCGGCAGCAGCTGGAACAGATCTCCGCCCTGCCTGCGGAACGACGGGAGCAGCCCCAGGTTCGCCTGATTCAGGCCACTGCCCTGTACCAGACGGATCAGCTGGAAGCCGCCTTGTCAGAACTCGACTGGCTGACGGAAAACCTGCCGACGCCGAATGCCACAGTGCTGCAGTACCGTTGCGTGGCTCTAGCTCGGCTGCAGCGTAAGGACGACGCTGCGAAAGTCTTTGCCGAATTCCAGCAGGCATCCCCGGGTGTATCACTGAGTGAGTACGTGGCAATCCAGATGCTGGCGGCCGGAAAGGATCCGGCGGCTGTCATCGCCGCACTGGACGCTGCCGCTGCTCGACATGCCAGCAGTGTGGACGACCTGTACAACATCGCCTGTGCCGCCGCATTGTCCAGCAGCATTCTGAGGCAACTGGAGGTTCCTGACGGTGCAGCGCAGCTGCGTGAGAAGGCTCTGTCCCTGCTGACGGCCTGCATCACGGGTGGCTATAGCGATGGTCAGCACCTGAGCAGCGACGCGGATTTCGCGGAGTTGCATTCCGATCCTCGTTTTACCCGGTTGCTGTCGCAACTGCTGCCTGCAGAACGGGCAGCGGGACTGTGGCATGCTGATCCGACGGTGGAAACCATGCAACTGCAGGCTGCAACTGCTGGCGACCTGCAGACGCAGGTCGGGAAATGGCTGGCCGATTCGTGGCGTCCGATCGCCGTGCACCTGGACCCCGACGGCGGGAAGCGGACTGCAGTGCTCGTGCTGCAGCGTCCGCTCATCGCCGATGCTCGTAAGGAAGCGCTGGCGAACCGGCAGGGTGCGGCTGCCGTGGCCCTGCTGCGGCTGGGGGCAGCCAGCAACGTCTGGCCGTTGCTGGAATCGCGTCCGGATCCGCGTCTGCGGAGCGAGATTCTGTATCGACTGGGTCTGTACAGTGTGGATGGCCGGGCCCTGCTGACACAATTGCAGGCCGAATCCGGATCGGCAGACACCGCGGTGGTGTCGCGACGGCGCAGCCTGATTCAGGGACTGGGTGAACTGGCTGCGGCGAACTTGCTGCCGCCGGACCTGGCCAGTGAGGTCACGTCGGATCTGCTGCAGCGTTTTACGCAGGACCCGGATGCGGGTGTGCACGGGATGTGCGAATGGAGCCTGCGTCAGTTGGGGGCGGCGGAACAACTGTTGCAGTCGGAACAGCAGTTTCGCACGGGCGAGGTGACTGGCGGCCGCCGCTGGTATCTGACAAAGACCGGTGGCAGTGTTTCGTCCGACCGTGGCCTGAGTTTTGCGATCGTGGACGAGAGGGAGCCGTTTGTGATGGGTTCACCGTTGAGCGAGCCCGAGCGGTTTGGGGGGCCGAACGGTCCGAACGAGCGCCGTCATCGTCGTCGTGTCGGTCGTGTGGTGGCGATCGGGATGCACGAGGTGACGGTGGCGCAGTTCCTGAAATTCCGCCCACAGCACAACGTGGACAGGATCGTCTCGCCGACAGCGGATTCGCCCGTAAACACGGTTTCCTGGCATGATGCGGCTGCCTACTGTAACTGGCTGAGTGAGCAGGAGAATATTGCAGCATCGGACTGGTGTTATGAACCTGGTGATGATGGCTATGCCGAGGGCATGCGTATCAAGCCGAATTTTGCGGAATTGCGTGGCTATCGCTTACCGACTGAAGCGGAGTGGGAGCGGGTGTGTCGTGGTGAGACGCAGACCTCGCGTTATTTTGGTCAGACGGATCGCCTGCTGGGTGCTTATGCGTGGTATACGAAAAACTCGGGTGACAAGTTGATGCAGCCCGTGAGTGCGCTTCTTCCGAACGGTCAGGGACTGTTTGGCTTGTATGGTAACGCCTTCGAGTGGTGTCTGGATGTTGCGGTGCTTTATGCTTCGGCGACGAGCGTTTCCGGTGACACTGGGCAGGGGGGAAAAGTGTCAAGTAACTCCAGCCGGGTGTTGCGGGGCGGTTCCTTCTACGATTTCGCAACCCTCATGCGTTCTGCGAGCCGTGTCTTCAACCGGCCGGGTAACCGTAACAACAACTTCGGCTTCCGTGTTTCGAGGACTTACCCTTTGCCCCCTTAGCTGCCTGACCCCTTAACTGCGATTCCTGTGCTTCTGTGCCTCCTGCGACTGGCGTACACCGCCGGCAGGCGGTCGCGATGAAATTTGAATTCTCAAAAACGCGAAACTGCTATGAAAAAACGCGGGGCGGAGGACTTTATAGTGCTGACGAAGACGTATGATCTGCTGCTGTGATGTGTGCAGCAGATTGGCCGTTTTCCGCGGCAGCATCGGTATTCGCTGGGGGTACTAATCGAAAAGCATCTGTTTCGGGTGATGGAGTGGCTGACGATCGCAAGGTATCAGCGGCCAAATCAACAAACGGTCCGGCAGGCCTGGTAGGCCATCGGTTCGAACGTCCTGCCGGACCCTTGTTGATTCAGCTGCTCTGGTGTCTGGCCCCACCGGAAGATCCAGGACGGCGAATCCAGCCGGCAGGGATCGCCCGGAGCTTCAATCGCGGTCTGCTGAGCGATCAGTTGCTGTTCAAAATCACCACGCCTGGTCATGGTCCAGCCGCCAATCCGATCGAAGGCTTCCCGGCGAAACGCCAGGTTGTCCTGCGTGATGAAGCACGGGATCGTGTTGGCCATCATCCGGCGCCGACGGTATGTGGGGCAGAGGCTGGAGAGGCACTGTTCCTCCCCACGGCACAGGTGGATGCAAGTGAAATTGCAGTCAGCACACCGGATGGGAGGGGATGGCAGCACCCGGTGAACGATGGTCGGTCCCGATGGCACGGACTTCCTGAGTCGATTCCGGGACTTCCGGTCGACCGCCCATGATCCGGATGGTATCCTTATCTCCGTGAAAGATTGACTTGTGTGACAGAGAGGATCGCTGCAAATGAAGAAAACTCAATTAGCTCGACAGCGCCAGGTTCGACGTTCCGTTCACTTCTCACCGCCCACTGCCC
>CAZLOQ010000232.1:0-8660 GCA_964561125.1 uncultured Chitinophaga sp.
GGAATCAATAACCGTGTCGCTGGCCGGTGCGGGAGTCGGAGCGGGGAATAGTAGTAAGGAAGTCGGCTAACCCCAATGGGGCGAAGTCCCCGCGGCAGAAACATGCAAGTCCACCCAGCGGTGGAAGCTATATCAGAAGGCCAAACAGGAACCACGTCGAAGCCAGCGAGCCTACCGCCCTCCGGCAGGCGAGACCTTCTATGCTCACGTCCATGGCCTCGGCCTGCGACGTCCGTGACTGGTCCCTTCGCGACTTCCCTGACTACACCTCTGAATGAACGTTTCTGCGAAAGCCGTATGCGGGAAATCTGCACGTACGGTTTGAAGAGGAGGAGGGCCCGACCTCGGTCGGCCCTCCTTACTCTACTGCCTCTGTGTTTACTAAGCGGGTCTGTGTATCGCGGGGTGAGGGGTTTTGAAACACAGAGGCACAGAGGGGCATAGAGGAAGGCGGTGAATGTGGGTTGCGGCGGGTTCCGGAGGTGGAGGGTGCAGGCTTGCGGCTCTTGTTTGAGGTGCGGGGCATCGAAGGATTCTGGCGACGGGTGCTGGACCTTCAGCGAATCTCAGTCGGGTTACCCGTGGTGATCACCCTCGCGATCTCCGCAAAACGCCGGGAGTTTATCGCCTGAGGTGTTATCTGTGGCGATCGACCGCGGTAAAGGGCGAGGCTGTGAGTCCGCTGGCACGTTGCAGCCTGGAGAGTGTGCCTGGCTGTTTTGTGATCGACCATCGGACTGCGGAGAGTAGATGAGTCCCGGGAAGGCACGTTTGTTAACAGGAATCAGCTGCGTGGGAACGATGGTGACAGCAGCCGCTGCGATGCTGTTTTTGGGCGTGCCTGAAGCGCTGTTCCCGGAATTGCTCAGCGGTGGCCCTGCTGAGTTGACAGCGTTCCTGGTGTTTTTCTGCTCAGTTGCACTCCTGCTTCTGCCATTTGATCTCATCGGAGGTCTTTGGACTTGTGGCTGAAACGCTGGATTCGGTCCGTTGGAATTCAGCTGATTTTTTACTCCGTGACGTCAACACGTGATTGCGTGGAATGTCGCGAGAACTGCGCTGTACCTGAGCTGGGCGTTCGGTGGTCCGCTCGCAAGGGCCGTCCACTGCAACGTGGGTCGTCCGGAGTTGTGGGCCATGCTGCCATCTGACTGATGTCCTGAAGAACGAAAATGGCTCTTCAGGAAGTTTTCGCTCAACGAAGAGGAGAGACAGGTCTATCATCTTCAGCGAGACGCATTTCCCCGATCCGGAGTCCGCGACGATTCGAGCACCAGGCCATGTTGCAGCAGTTCCAGTTTTTTTCCATCAGCGTGTGGCTGATTTTCTTCAGCCAGATTCAGTGCCTTGCATCAGATCCGGCTGTGTTGGCCAATTCTGCGGCTGAACGTGGGTACCGGTTTCTGACGGACACGGCGCTGATTCCTGCGGACTTCCATGGATCCACTTTTGACGAGGTTTGGAGGGTCTGGCCGCAGCCCTTGCGGTCAAAGGCAGCGATGGTTTCCTCTGCCGAGCGACGAGCGATGGCTTTCGAGCGGTATGGACTGACGACTCGACCGGGTGATGATTCCGGAAAACCGCTGCAGTACGTGGTGACGGCGGACGGTGGCTGGTCGATGAATTGCTTCGCGTGTCACGGGGGCACTGTGTACGGAACGCCGCTGCCCGGCGCGCCGAATAACCGTTTCGCCCTGCAGTCGCTCACGGAAGAGACTTTCCAGACCAAACTGCGCCAGGGGAAACCTCCCAGTCGCATGGATCTGGGTGCGATCGCGATTCCGCTGGGCACAACCAACGGGACCACCAACGCGGTGGTGTTTGGCATGGGGCTGATGAACGCGCGGGATTCCCGGCTGAACCTGCTGTTCGCTCCGCCAAAAGTCTTTGTGAATCATGACATGGACGCGCCGCCGTGGTGGTACTTTTTCAAGCGGCCGGCCATGTACATCGACGGGTTCGCCATGAAGGGGCATCGTGGGCTGATGCAGTTCACGCTGGTCCCGGAGAACGGGCCGGACTTCTACAGGAAACACGAGGATGATTTTCGAGACGTTCTGGCCTACATCACATCGCTCCGGCCTCCAAAGTACCCCGGCCCCATTGATCAGACGCTCGCCGGTCACGGAAAATCGCTCTTCGTTAAGAACTGTGCACAATGTCATGGAACATACGGCGACGAGTGGACCTATCTGAACGTGCGAGTTCCGCTGGACGAAATCGGCACTGATCCTGTGCGGCTTACGGCACTGACAGAGGCAGGCCGGAAGAAATACGCCGACAGTTGGTTCGCGCACGCGGGTGAAGCGGATGCTCAGCCGACGATCACTGCACCGGACGGCTACGTCGCTCCGCCGCTCGACGGGATCTGGGCCAGTGCACCCTATCTGCACAACGGCAGTGTTCCGACGCTTTGGCATCTGCTGCATCCTGACCGCCGACCGGTCGTCTGGCGGCCGGTTTCCGCTGGCATGGACAAAGAAAAAGTGGGACTCACAATCGAGCAGGTTTCAGAGGTGCCGGCCGAGGTTGACGACATGGTGTTCCGCCGCAGTTTTTTCGACACCCGTCAGTTCGGCAAGAGCGGCGCTGGGCACACTTTCCCGGATGTGCTGTCGGAACAGGAAAAACAGGCAGTGCTGGAATACCTGAAGACACTCTGATGTAACTCAGCTGCGGGCTGTGCGATGTTCAGGGGGCACAGCGGATTTTTCTGCGGCCCGGGCGATGTTTCTGAGCATTCCGGCAAACACGCATTGATGCAGCGGGTAAATGCCGTACCAGTACAGAATGCCGAGTAATCCGAGTGGATCGAAGATGGCTGTCTGTCGGATGTTGCTGCCGTTTTCGCAGGGAGTGACTTCAAATTCGAGCCAGGCGCGGCCGGGAACTTTCATTTCTGCGAAGAGACGAAGCTGACGCCCCGGCTCATAGGATTCGACTCGCCAGAAGTCCAGAGCATCTCCGACGCGAACAGATTCGTTATCGCGCCGCCCGCGCCGCACACCGACTCCTCCGAGCAACAGGTCGATGAAACCGCGAGTCGTCCAGAGCCAGTTTCCGTAGTACCAGCCGGTGCGACCTCCGATGCGCCGGATCGGTGCAAAGGCCTGGTCGGGAGGCACAGAGACGACGACGGTTCGGGAATCGACAAGTCGTGAACCGAAGCGACTTCCGCCCCACGATCGAAGTTCGCCGGATGAGGACAGTGCATCGGACCAGCGGGTTGCTGCAAATTCGCAGTCTTCGTTGACCAGTGCGCGTGCGATTGCTTCGCGATAGGTGCGAGGACGAACCGGAAATGACGTCAGCGCGAGGTTATTGGAAACAAGCGTCGGGTTGCGCAGGCTGTCCACGAGTTTCTTTCCGACGCGGGCGTAGAGAGGTGTGACCAGACCCAGCCACAGGCTGGAGAGATACGGCGTCAGGAGCGGCACAGGAATCATCCACCGGGTGAGTCCTCGCTGCCGGGCGTACTCCAGCATGATCTCCTGATACGACACCTGATCAGGGCCACCGATTTCAAACACCAGCGAGCCCAGCGTCGGCACTTTTATAGCTGCGACAAGGTAATCGAGCAGATCTTCGATGGCGATGGGCTGAGCCTTCACGTGGATCCATCGAGGGCAGATCATGACAGGCAGGCGTTCAACGAGTGCCCGAATCATTTCGAAGGACAGGCTGCCGGACCCGATGACGATCGAAGCACGAAACTCAATCACCTGCGAGTGATGTGCGCGCAGAGCATCCCCGGTCTCCTGTCGACTGCGGAGGTGCTTTGAGAGTTCGTGGTCGGGATTTCCGAGACCACCGAGATAAATGATGCGTCGGACACCAGCGGCTGCGGCGGCTGCGGCGAAATTCATGGCTGCGGTCCGATCCTGCTCCTGAAAATTCCCGTGTGCGCCCATTGAGTGGACGAGGTAATACGCGGTATCAACATTCTGAAACGCCGAGGAGAGCGAATCACGGTCCAGCACGTCACCGGCAACAACCTCTGTGGTTGCTGAGCGGCGGTCCTGCAGTGCTTCGGGGCGGCGGGTGAGGCAACGCACACGGAGGTTCTGTTGTTCGAGCAGCGACAATAATCTGCCGCCGACATAGCCTGTGGCGCCTGTCAGGAGGATCAGTTCAGTTGTCTCGGGAGCCGGTTGATCGTTCATCTGAATCCTTGTCATGTGCGTGAGAACGCGTCTGCCCGATATGTGAAGATGTAACAGCGTGTGGGCAAATGTCGTTCCTGCAATGCTTGACGGAGTTCAGCAGACCGAGGAAGCAAAACAGAAGGGCACCGGGAGTATGGCATGGCAGACGGGGGTGATCAAGGCACTGGTTGTGAATCGTGGTGATGGGGCGGGAGAGGGATTTGTGCAGTTGATGGTGGCCGGCAGAGGCGGGTTGGAGGTGTCTGAGTCAGCGAGGTCCGGCAGGCAGCTGCAGGTCGGCTTCAGTTGCTGAGCCGATTGGGTCAGGAGCAATCAAGCTGGCGACCGTGGCGAAACGACGCTGGGTCCAGCCACCGGATGAAGCACCACGCGGACCCTGCTGAGCGGTATCCAATCTCGATTCGCCTGATCAAATGAGCTTGCCGGGAGTTTGCGTGGGGCCCCCTGACTTTTCCGGGATGCGACGGACGAGCAAAGTTTCACAATCCGTGCGGAATCTCCGGTGTGTCGAAGCATCCCGCTTTCAGCGTGAATTTCAGAGATTCGCGCGTAGAGTGCGGACTTCAGCGACCTGATGCTGTTCCGGCAGTCCGGTGAGACGCAAACCGGTCTGCGCCTGCTGTCTACAGTTTCCTCAGGCCCCGACGCTTGCGTCCGGCTGCAACTGACATAACATATGTCCCACCGGCGATCTTCTGTGGGGAGCTGTTTTCGGTCTGTCTGCTGCGCGATGTTACTTTTCTCATAAGGAATCTCAGTACTCTTCAGAAAACCTTATCCAATTCTTCGTGAAGTGCGCTAACTTGACGCCCGGCGAAGAAGAAGCCTCGTTGCTCCGCGGCACCATGGCCCGGACGAGGTGCTTTCGCAGAGATGCAAGTGACCGTCTTTTCCCCTGCGAAACGGCAAAACTATCACAGAACAAGCCCAAACGACTCAGTGAGTTTCAGGTAAAGAATTTGTTGAACATGCAGTCGAAATAACCGAGGGCAACGACTATGGCAGAATTGAACGGAGCTGAACAACCTGAATTCTACTATTCAAGGAACGGTGAAGTTTCAGGGCCCTTCTCATACACGGAACTCCGGGACCGCGCATCTGGCGGACGCCTGCTGCTTACTGACTTAGTGTGGAAGCAGGGAAGTGACAGCAAGGTGCCGGCATCGTCAGTGCAGGGTTTGTTTCCACAAGCTGCAAGTATGCTCCCCGCGGAAATCAGCGCGTCCGGGAATGACTCTGTTCCTGACGCCGGGAGTGAGGCCGGGGTAAGGGAGCAAGCTAACAAATGTCAACACCCTCTGATTCGCATCACGCGGATAACTGACGTCAGAAAAAGAGGCCTGCTGTCGCTCTTTCACGGTTACCAGGTCACCGCAGTATTTCAGGGGGGCGTTGTCAGCGGGAAGTCTGTGCGATATCCAAAACTCAGCGAAACAGACTGCACAGAAGACGGTTTGACGCGTTTCATGGAAACCCTGGTCTTCAGAGCGGTGATTCCAGTTTCGTGTATCGTCCGCGCCACGCTCACAGCAACAGTACGCAACTCGATTGTCGGTCTGTCAATCGATCCTCTGGTGAGATTGACGATTACGACTGATGATCGGGCTGTGCCGTTGTTCTTTGATCGTCGTGACGCTGGCATTCTGTGCCAAAGACTGCGGGATCTGGTACCCAATGGTCTTGAGCTCCGAATCGGAAGACGATTCCTGAAGCAGGAATTCCCGGTCGAGGTTCTCACTCAACCTGCGTGGCTGGCTCCGAAAGCAGGATCAAGTGTTACAAAACCGTTGAGGTCACGATTTTGGGGAATGACACTGAAGCTGCTGGCAATGGTGATCCTTGTTTCGGTTATCGTTTACCTTCCTGATCAAATCCACCACTACGAACTCGATAATGCGAACGACAGGCGGATTCGAGACCTCACCATTGGAACTCTGGTTGCTGTCTGTAGTATTCCGTCCGTTGTGCTTTTATATGTCGGTCATGGTCTGATGCAGGCAGGAGTTGCGGCAGCAGGCATTACAGATCAGCGTCGTTCGATTCTGTTTTTGAGATCATTTGCGTTCGATGGTAAGACGACGTTGCAGCCAAATGGGTCTCTTGCGGCGTTCCTTGGGATTTCGGGTTCCGGCTCCCTGCAGGCGTGGTTCACAGAAAAGCAACCCGGCATTAATCTTTGGTACAGCCCAGGGTTCGTTCAGTGCGTCCACCCACTTCGACTGCTGCGACTTTTCCTTGGAATTGTTGCTGATTCCACCGAACAATCGATTGTGAAGTTTTTCTCCCGACTGGGTCCTGTGTACGCGATCGGAAAACCCGGTGAGAGAATCGCGTCGTCTGGCGCGCACCGTGAATACGTGGGCGATGCCGATTGGCAGGCGACCGTATTAAGTCGCATGGAGAACTGCCAGGCGGTGATTCTTCAGCCGAGCCAAACTGAAGGAATGAAGTGGGAAATCGATGCTGTGTTCAGGATAGTCCCGCTCGAACGCATCTTATTGGTTTTTGCAGGCGGCCCCGGCATGGCTGATGACTACGAGAATCTGAAGGAGCATCTGGAGAAAAGCAGTTCCCTGAGGTTTCCTGTGAGCGTCCCTTTTCGCAATTCGCCGATTTTCTTATGGTTCGAACGGAGCGGCGCTGTACGCTGGTCAGAAGTATCGTATACGTCGCCTGCATCGTGGATAATAAGTGGTAATGCTGTTGACCTGGACTATACGCTGCAGCCATTCATACAGGGCATTGAAGGGGGCGAACGAGAGGAACCGCGTGTGGTACGTTCGCATGGCTGGTTTACGTATGCAGTTGCATGGTTGATCGCTTCAGCATGGTTAGTTGCTTTTGGTGTTTGGCTGGTGCAAGACACTCATTTGACGGGATTTGCGGTAAACTATGCTCCTTCACCCTCCAGAACCATCATTGGTGCTGCATTTCCATATCAAGTCGAGATTCCCGAATCATGGGTGCCAACTACGGACACAGAGGCTCCTTTGGAGCATGAATTTGTTAAGCCGGGAGTCGGTCGTATCTGGATAGGTGCTCATCCTGAACTAGATATTATGTACTACTTCCTTACAGAGTCGCTGATTGAGAAGAACACGAGAGCGAATGCCGGACTCTTAGGGGATGCCCTGCTTAAAAACGTGGTGGCTGAGTCGACTACAAAGAAGATGTTAGGCGATCGTGAGTGTCTTGAAGTGCGGGTCCGGAATGAGTGGCGGGTCGTGGGGAAAGAGTTTCAACGCATTCTGGCCTATTCAGGCAGCGATGGAACATTCTGGATGAACGTGATCTCAATTGAGAGTCCTGGGCCGGAGCAGGAGGCGGAGATTCTCCAGATTCTGCAGTCGGTTAAATTTACTCGGACTTTCAACGACGAAATCAGGAGGCAGTTTCGAGAGGCACCGGAGAATGTGGTTCAGACAGTTCGTGGCAGTTCGATGGCTTACACGATCAAAGTTCCAGTGGCGTGGAGACGGCTCGAGTCTTCAGAACCAATGGTTGAGCACATGTTTAAAGTTCCCAAAGGTGGCGTTTTGTGCGTGATGGCTCATGCTGACGAAGAGGACATTTCATCGATTGGCGAGCAGATTCTCGCACGGGAGGTGGCTGAAATTGGCGATACCGGACGTGTGACTATTCAGCATGCGGAAGACGTCGCGCTGAACGGCCAGCAGTTCAGGAGGGTAAAGTTATCTGCGGAAACGACTGACGGGCGCAGAGTTGCTGTGAATTGTTTAGCGCACTCAAGCCGGTACGGTACCGTTCTCCTGAAAGGAATCATCACTGAGACGAAGGACGGAATTGAGGAGCAGGTGCTGCTCGAGGAAGTTGAAGCCTCGATTCGAATCGCAGATTCGTTCGATGGTACGAGTTCGAGTGGGCGGGGTCTCAGGGATTCGAGTCCACACTGACAGCGACAGAGTCGAATGAAGGTTAAGCGTCTGACGATCGATTCGTGCCACGTTCTGTCGTGCGCAGGCCGCAGTCTTCCGTTTTCGCGATTGCCTTTGGTGATGTGTCTGAGTGTTCAAAAGGTTTCCATGGCGTCCGTTGACTGCCAGGAAAGTTGCTGGCAGAGTCGTTGTATTCCGGGCAGCAGCAACCGGCCGGGAAGGGACCAACGCCCGCCGCGACGACGACTCCGCAGGTGACTGGTCCCCTTGTCGTCGTTCGGCTGTTGATTGAAGCTCCGCGCCTCCCGGCCATGCCTTTGCGCGCGGAGCTCAGCTCTGCGGTGACGGTCGACGGGCTGGCAACCAGATTGCGAGGCCGAGAGGCGAACGAACAAGCCTGTGTGTCATTGCCTGTGTCTGAGTCGGGCCTTCGCTGCGAGCACTCTCCGCGAGACCGTCGGTTTTGCGTGGGTAACAGTAATCCGGGAGCAAGGTGGGAGGGGAGGCGTTATTGAGCTGGACAGCGCCGGGTTCGATGTTCTGTGAGTCCGCTCCCGGAGGGTGCAGCACCGCGAAAACATGGATTCCTTCTGGTATT
>CAZLOQ010000233.1:0-8500 GCA_964561125.1 uncultured Chitinophaga sp.
GGGTTCCGCTGATCAATCCATTCGAATAGCCACCACAGCAGCGTTGATCGGGACGCAGAGAAACCGGGGTGGTGCGGTGCGAGTTACAACTCTTTGATCTGCTTCAGATTTCCAACTGCGGAAAGGGTGTAACCGGAGTTCCGCGCTGGCTGCTAAGTTGACTTTCAGGGGTGCTCTTTGAGCGTTCCATGTGAAATTGCTCCCAAAGCCCGGAGGCTCTAAGGCATCGAAGGTTCAGAAGATCTTGAGCTCCTTGCTCAGTCCATTTCATACCGCTGCGTTCCATTCGATCCTTGACAATTTGTCTGCAGGCTCTCTCGATCACTCCAGTGGCGATCGGGTAGCCGGCAGAAAGATACTCGTCATATTTCATCCGGTTGAAGTGCGCCTCAAAGTATCCGCAAACGCGCCGAATGTCATCGAGCCTCGCGCCTCGCAGCTGTTGACGCGTCGCAAGGCGTCGCAGGCTGCGGATCACAGACGATACACGACCCTCCAGCCGGGCGAACAGCTTTTCTTTCACAAAGGCTGTGTTGGCCATCCATCAGCTGAATCAGTTTCTGCTCCGGCTGCCGACAATTTCTCCATGAACTCATCTGCGTCACGGCCCATGGCGCGGCTCAGCCGTTCGAGGGTATCTACGGAAAGTTGTTGCCCGAAAATGGCCTCAAATGCCTCCGATCCTGGACGAAAAGCCATCTCGCTGCAGAACATCATCGAGAACTCCTGCAGCAGCGGGGAATATCGCTCTGTACCGATCCCCACGCGCTCGTCGATGGGGCGAGCTGCGACAGCCGATTTTCGGTGTCGCCGAACACGGTGAGTGCAAAACCAACCGCTGGAAGACGATCGAACAAACACACTCAAAGTCTCGCATGGCCGACTCCCCCACGGACTGCTGCGGACATAAATTCCCAGAGTTCTTTCATTGTCCGGGTCGGATCACAGTTGCAGACACCGCCATTTCCTGAGATGCTCATCGTACGCCCTCCGTGGTTCGGATGAAGTGGATCTAAGTTACCCAAATCATCTCACGGAGGGCGATTTTCCGCATCCCCAATTTCATCTCAGGCGTGCGGAATTCCGGTCACACCCGCAGAGACTTAGCCTTCAAGCACATCTGCAATGACTCATCCTACCCTGGTGGCGCCAATGACTCAGCTCGACAAGCTCGAAAGAATACCGGCCGATGAATCGCAGCAGATTCAGCACATTGTCGAACTGACGGTTCGGCAACTGCAGATGCGATATCCTGGAATCAAGCCCGTTCTCCGTGGCGTTCACCCGAAATCACATGGCTGCGTCACGGCTGAGTTCCAGATTCTGAACAACTTACCGCAAAATCTCAGCCATGGAGTGTTTGCTGTTCCCGGACGAAAATACTCATCCATGGTTCGGTTTTCGAATGCCGCAACTCTTGTGACTCCGGATTCCATCCGCGGCGCCAATGGTGTTGAACACGGCAGCCGTGGCATGGCGATCAGGCTGCCCGGTGTTGAAGGAACGCCACTTGGGCATGTGAATGGAAATCTGACTCAGGATTTTCTGTTGATAAATCAGCCTGTCTTCGCGTTTGCCAATGTTGAGGACTATGAAGTGCTGAGCCGTGTCCTTGTGAAGAACAAAGACAACCCGGCGGCTTTTTTTACAGAACGCCTGCCGAAGGCGGATGATCCGGCACCAACACCGTCTCAACTGCGTGCTGTCAAGACCCGCGGCATCATTGCACGAATTCGGTCTTCAGGCCTGACAGCGACTCCGCCAGCTTTTCAACATCCCCCGGCAAGCCCTGTCGACAACGACTATTTCGGTGCGTCGCCGTTCCTGCTGGGATCGGATCAGGTGATGCGATTCCGCGTGCGTCCGCGTAACCCGTCGTCTGCTGAGCCCAACGTCGATGATCCGGACTACCTGAGAAATGCACTGGTCCGTCGACTGAGCGACGAGTGTCAGGGACCGGTAATCTTTGATTTTGAGGTTCAGGTTCGTTCTGCCTCTGAGATCGATCCTGATCGAGACATCGAAAACGCCTCGTTGCCATGGTCGGACGATATCCCATTCGTTCCCGTTGCAGTACTAACCATTCCACTTCAGGAATTCGATACGCCTGAGCAGAACGCTCGTTGCGAAGCGTTGGTGTTTACGCCGTGGCACGGATTAGAAGCTCACCGACCGCTGGGAGGAATCAATCGACTTCGGCGTGCCGTGTACGAGGCATCGGCACTGTTCCGCACTCTTCCGAAAGACCCCGCGACTCTGCAGTGATCCGCGTTTGGATAGTGCTTAATTCTTACGGTGTGAGAGTAGCGGTCTTCCGTTCAGGCTCTGGAGCTCTGCAGGAGTAGCAGTCATGTTGATGAGTCACTTCAGGCGTAGCCTGTTTGTTGTTGCCCCATGCTTTGTGAGCTGCCTGGCAGTGTCAGCCGATCCACCGCGAGGACTGATTCCGGAGCCCGGGCATGACCTGAAAGTGCTCTCACAGAACTGGGACGATGCGGAAGCTGCTTGGTTCTACAACGTGCCTCAAGGGTCTTACCTGCTGCTGTATGAGTGGTTCGTGAATCTGGAACAGGGCGATTCAGAGAAGCTGTTTCGCGACTCCAGCCATTTTCAGGCTTTGGGATATTTAGCCAGAGCGGAAGGCAGCGATAATCCGCATGGGCTGGCAGTGGGGTTTGTGCGTGATGACAAGCCGTTGCCAACGGGCGGAGTGGAAAGCTATCTCGGTATGACGTGTGCCGCCTGTCATACGGGGCACGTCAATTACGCTGGCAAGACATTTATCATCGACGGAGCCCCCACGAATGGCAACTTCGAGAAGCTGCAGCGAGGTCTGGTGGCCGCGATTGAAGCGACGACAAACGACGTGGCAAAGTTTGATCGCTTCGTCACCAGAGTTCTGGGAGCTTCGGCCGCAGGCGACGACAGGGCAAAGCTCAAATCCGGGCTGCAGCAGGCTCTCGCAGACCGCACAGCCTACAATGAACGCAACTTGCCAAAAGGAACTGCGGCTCCGTTTGGTCACGGGCGAGTCGACGCATTCGGTGCCATCATGAATGAAGTGGCCGTTCGATTCGCTCAAGTGCCGGACAACGCGGCACCCGCGAATGCACCAGTCAGTTATCCGGTTCTCTGGGACGCTCCACAGCACGACTTTGTGCAATGGAACGGAGCCGCCGAAAACAAACGCAGTAAGCTCATCGCCGCCCTGGGCGGTACTGAGCACATTGGTGCACTCGGCAGAAACACGGGTGAAGTTCTTGGAGTGTTCGGAGAGATTGATGCATCCGTCGAGCCATCGATCACCGAATTGCGGCACTATCCGAATTCGGCCAGGCGTGAAAACCTGATTGCGATTGAGGATTCGCTCATGAAACTATGGTCTCCGCAATGGCCTGCCGAACTTCCGTCGATTGATAAAAGCTTGAAGACAAGTGGGGAAATTTTGTTTCGTCAGCATTGTGCCTCGTGTCACGAGCCAATCGTTCGGGATGACATGAATCGCTCTGTGACGGCTCGCATGAGCGACGAAAAGACTGATCCGATGATGGCTCGTAACTTTCTGACTCGCAAAGGAAAGACCGGCGTCCTTCAAGGCCGTCGAGTCGAACCACTCTCCACGAATACGGACAAATTTGAATCTGAAGCACCAGTCGGGCTGATGCTGAAACACCTGGTTCAGCGAGCCATCATCCGCTCAAAGCCCGAGATTCTTGCTCAAGGACAACAGCATATTTCGTTGCTTCTGGATGAAGTGCGTTCGACTGTGGATTACCAGATTGACGGGGAGACATCGGGGATTGCCGGGGAACAATCTGTGGGTGGTCGTTTCAGCTTTGGTGGAACACGAGGCGTCACCAAACGGGTTCGTGATCTATCCGGCCGCGTACTTCGAGCCGCTGAATCGCGTCTTGAGAAAGCACTCAGCGACCCGCAGGAAATCACACTCAAGTACAAAGCCCGACCGCTCAATGGCATCTGGGCGAGTGCTCCGTACCTTCACAACGGCTCGATCCCAAACCTCGACGAACTCCTGAAACGACCGAATGAGCGATCTCAGGCAGTCTTCAAAGTCGGCAGTCGTGAATTTGATCCGGTCAAAGTTGGATTCAAGACGGATTGCGGAGAAGACTTCAACCCAACCATTGCCGGAAACCTCAACACCGGCCATGACTACGGTCATGATGACGGTCGCTCGTTTTCTGAGGCAGAACGGAAGCAGTTGATTGAGTACATGAAGTCGCTTTAAGCTGTTACACTGGTGGAAGTGCTGACCGTATCCTGAGGATGCGGCTCAGCACATTCAGTCGATTTCTCAATAATCGTTTCGGCGATCGTCCCATGCCCTCAAACAACTCCTCGCAGCAGATCTATCTGAGCTACGCCCACTCCGATGAGGAGTACGCAAGGCGTTTTTCTGAGTTGCTGGATCCAATGGGTTTCGCGGTAACCAGTATTCGCGATGCAGACACAAGCTGCGAAGCAGAGGCGCATGCGGAGTCTGTTCTTTCGCACTGCAGTCTGGTGGTTGTGTTGATCGGGCCAAAGACTCGCGACAGTCGATGGGTTGATATGGAAATCGCGCTGGCCACAAAGCCCCGGATCGGCTTGCCAGGCGCAGGGCTGCTGGGAATTATACTTCCGAAACATCCGGACCATGGCATGCCCTACTACGATCCAGACAACATTCCCGTGCGGCTGCATGATCGGGTACGTTGGGAATATGCACTGATCCGAAAATGGGTTGAAGACCCAGTGTTGCTTCAGTCGTGGCTCACGGACTCAGAACGTCGTCGTCGTCATTTCCGACCGGAACCCAATTACGCCACGCTGCAGGCTCTGAAGTCCTGGTCGTGGGATGAAAACGCTGATACTCCTCGTCCGGCTCTTCGAAAACTGTGGGAACAGGAGCAATGAAGAAATCACTGCTGGATATCGTGCTGATTCATCACCCCGATGATCGCGTCTCGGAGCCCTACGTCAACGCGGTCACACGCGCCTTTGAGTATCTGCGGCCGGACAAGACCGTATCGCCGTTTTCTGAGGCGGAACATCCGTGGGAGCGAGTTCAGGTCCTGTGTTGTACAACAGCCGAAGACCTGAATCGGGCGCTCACACGAGAAGAAACACCGACCTTGTATCTGGTTCTTGTTTCGGATCTTCTGGTCAACTCCGCCGACTTTGCTGCAGCCCTCGACAAGGTGGCAGAGTTGTTGCCGAAAGAAGATCAGGGCCGACGAAACGCCATCTGCTATTCCTATTCTGATACAGCGATGCAGTCTCTTCCCGCAAAACTCAGCAGCCGTCAGATTCGGGGAGCGGCCGTATTGGGTGAAAACCGGATCCGCCCGTTTCGGCTGGCACTCCAATCTCTGCATCGAGCACGAATTGTCCTTGGGCTGCCAGCCAATTCCAACAAGCTCAAAATGTTCCTGAGTCATGCAAAAGTAGATGGTGTCTTCTTCGCTCAGGCATTGAAGCATTCGATCGATCAGGTTCCTGAACTCGAGTGCATCTATGATGACACGGATATTCCTTCCGGGTCTGACTGGGCATGGAAGCTTGAGGATGCCGCTGCAAACAGCGTGATGATTGCACTGCGAACGCCCGCGTATGAGCAGCGACTGGCGTGTCGGGAGGAGTTCGAAACCGCTCTGTTGTTTGGCGTCCCAATTGTTGTGGTTGATGGAATGTCCATGGCGTCTGTTTCAGGCCCCAGTCATTTGCCGTTCGCGGCAATGCCGACAGTCCGAATCGCTGATGGCAATACCCATCGCGTTCTGATGGCAGCACTGCGAGAACACATGCGGCTGTTGTTGATGCAGGCGATGGTGGACGAGAAAACGGTCGATTGTGCAGGCATTGACGTTCGAGTCTGGCCACGATTCCCCTGCATTTCAGCGATGACTTCACAGGTCAGGTCATCACAATACTGGTTGATTCCTCAGTCACACATTTTCGATGCGGAGCTGCAGGCATCTCGTAACTGGCTGGCCTCAATGAATGCCAGTCTGAAGCTTGAAGTTCTTGAACTGTTTCGACCGGTTCCGAGCTGAACAGATTGATCAATTGAAGCACCTGGAAATCCGGCACAGGTATCCATTCATGGACCTTACAGACTCGCGAAAATTTGTTGGCACCAGCTTCGGCATCACCATCTCCGCGTCGGATCTGTCTGCAGACGCTTCCCCGACGACTGAAGACTACATCAATCGACTGACTTTCCAGGAAGCCAGCCATGTTCTTCGTGAAGGCGGCCGACTTGTCCTCGGCCACCGTTGGAAACTGGGTGGCATCATGCATCATCTCGCATCAAAAGCACGTGATCTCAGACTATGGCGTGGCCCTGCTGCAAATGTATCGCAGGAACCAGCATCTATCACTAACGTGATTGCCTGGCCCGATACACCGCCTACCGATCAGGATGGAACTGCGAGACGGCTTCTGGATCAGGGCATTCTGGAGATTCAGTCCGTCGGGGTGGAAGGGATCGATTTGAATGGCGTAGATCCGGATTCGGATCTTGGCGTGTTCTGCCGAACCAGGGCGCTCACCGGTATGCGAAAGAAGATCACGGAACTCGCTGATGTCAGGATCTGTTTAGGAGGAGGATCGAACAAACCAAAACGCCGCCTGTCCGGAGTGCTGGAAGAGGCCATCCTGACCATTCAGGCAGAGAAACCTCTGTACATTTCCAGTGCCATAGGTGGAATATCGCGAGTCATCTGCGAGGCGATTCTGCGGCGTCGACTGTCTGAATCAGACAGATCCCATTTCGCGACACCGGCACCAGCACGAGCCGCAATGCAAATGTACAGATCAGAGTACCCGTTTCCCCCGGAAGAAGGCCCCTGCACCATAGATGACGGAGCAACGGACGGATGGAACGCTCTGGAATACCTGCGTTCCGTTGATCTGAAACGGCTTGCCGAGATTGCTCATCTGAACATCGACGAGTACATCAACCTGCTGACAACGGCGGACCTCAATCGAGCCATGACCATGGTGGCCCTCGGCGTCAAAAGCCTGCGCGACGGAGTTCGAAGATAGCCTGCTGCAATTGTCTGCGTTTGAATTTCCTGTCGCGATGGATGCAGAGAAGACTCTTTTCTCTCTGACCACGTTCCTCGTACTGACATGTCCAGCATGTGGAGATCAGATGACGGCGATGTTGAACCCATATTTGAAGCTGGGCAGGCGGCGAGCACCTTATACGGGCCTTGCGGTGCTGACGTCGATCCTGATGTTCGCAGTCATGGGGTACCATGGGGCTCCGCTGAAGGAACCAAAGGAAACATACACCTCGACGCCCCGCGGAATTGTTGATCTCGAACTCTGCTGGACGGCGGACAGGGCTAACAGGATCCTCGAGAGTTGGAACTCGCGAAAGTCGTTCCGCGATCCAGGAGCAGCACTGTTGGAGGTTGCGATTGAAAATACATGGCTTGACTTTGGATTCATTGTCATTTACTCGACGGCCGTCACTTTGTTTTGCGGATACGCGGCGACTCGTACCTCGCACATCTCGCTGAGCGGGCTGTTGATCGTGTTGTCGTGGGGGCAGCCAGTCGCTGGCTGTTTGGATGCCATCGAGAATATCAGCATGCTGTTGATGCTGTACGAAGAAAACGTTACCGGGGAGTTCCCTGCAGTCGTGACCACAATCTGTGCCGGGATCAAATTTTCGCTGATCGGCATGGGATCCCTGCCTGGGCTAGGCACCATAGCATTTGGCGGGTTTCCGGGTGAAAAATCCGAAGGAGACAAGTGACGCGGGTGTTCACCGACATGGAAATCTGGGTGGAACTGCGCCGTCGCGTTTTGACCGGCGAGTTGAGCAAGCGAGCCGCCTGTCGTGAGTATGAAATACACTGGCAGACTCTGGAAAAAATCCTCAGTCATTCTGAGCCGCCGGGATATCAAAAAGCGAAACCACGGCCGTCGATTGTGGATCCCTTTCTGCCGATCATTGAGGACTGGGAACGCCGATTTCTTCACCCGCAGTTTCAGCGCTTTTCAGGTCAACAGGTCGCGGTAGGGACCGCCCTTTCGGGCGGCCCCCCCCCGCACAGATCCGGACGTGCAGAGTTACCGCATCCGGCTCTTACTTCGGGTGTTTGGCATCGAAACTTGAAGGTCGACCTCGTACTGTTTGCATGTCACGCCGTCGATTCTCGGTGCTGCCATACGCTTGAGCGCGTAAAGCTCTCTCGAAGAAGCTCAGGGCTGATGTGGTGCAGTAACGCGGTGAACCGTGCACGTCGATCTCGACGTGCCACTTCATGCACACGCGGTCGAGCCATCGACGCGCTGGTCCGGCTCTGTGTCCGGGACGCGGCAGCCTTCGGCGTGTTCCCCTCAGTTGGTCGTCTTTCCTCTACTCCCTCCGCAGGCGGCAGGGTGCCGCCCTTGTTCGGTAAGCGTCCGACGAATCCATTCTTGCCGGGGTCTGTAGTCTGGAGGCCGGTGTCTTCCGGTTTCCCGATTCCCCATGGTGTGT
>CAZLOQ010000234.1:0-1019 GCA_964561125.1 uncultured Chitinophaga sp.
CAGATGAAGGAGCTGATTCGCCAGCTGTGCGAGCGCCGGTCACTGACGGTCGCCCAGATTGCCGGACTGCTCAACCGACACCCGGAAGGAATTCGGAATCGATTTCTAAGCGAAATGGTACGAGAACGCTCATTGCTGACAACGCACCCCGACCCCACCCACCCCGAGCAATCCTACCGCGCGAATTCTGAAGGGAAAACAACGTGACGAGTCACCGGGAAACCGGAGTGCGGCGCAAGGTGCCATGCACTTTGACGCCGCCAGCTTCGTCCCTTGCGCCGCCATAGGCCATCTGGTCAAAGACGGCTCTCGTCGCCGGGCGCCGTACCGGCTGGCAGAAAAGCTGACCCAGTCCACAACGGACGCTGAAAGAACCGGGAAGTCAACACCCGCGGGCTCCCAACATAACGCTGAGAGCTCCCAACGTAAGGCAAAGAGCTACCAACACAACACCGTCAGCTCCCAACATAACGTGATGAGCTCCCAACATAACGCAGCGAGCTCCCAACGTAACGCCCCTGTGTTGGCGGATGCCGAGTTGCTGGCGATCGCTGCACTGGCACGGGGAAAGGCGTGGCTTCCACCTTCGCAGATGAAGGAGCTGATTCGCCAGCTGTGCGAGCGCCGGTCACTGACGGTCGCCCGGATTGCCGGCCTGCTCAACCCATACCCGGAAGGAATTCGGAATCGATTTTTGAGCGAAATGGTTCCAGAAGGTTCATTGCTGACCATTCACCCGGACCGCACTCGCCCCGCGCAAGCCGACCGCACCAATTCTGCTGGGACGGTCCAATCACTTTTGAAAACGCTGAGGCAACGAGGGCACGCCCGCCTTGTGGGACGAACAAAGGCAGGGCTGTGGTTCCCGGATTTGGAGTGCGATTCAAAGGGGGATTAGCGTAATTCGACATACTTCGGCGTAAATGCAGGTGGGTAAAAAACGACGGAAGAGCAATCTGGCAATGGCTTTACGCCACTTGGTACGGTTGTGCCAAACTTCAGGATCAGCGTAATTCGAC
>CAZLOQ010000234.1:1049-8362 GCA_964561125.1 uncultured Chitinophaga sp.
TCTGTGTATTCCGTGGTTGCTGATCACCGCAGCGTTGTTGTTGAACCACGGAAGACACGGAACACACGGAAAAGGGCAGGAGTTGGTCTGGCGTTGAGCAGTCAGTTTTTGCTGTCTTGCGATTCATTCCGTGTATTCGGTGTATTCCGTGGTTGATCATCGTGTATTTCGTAGTTCCAAACCCTCATCTGCCTCTGATGCGAAGGATTTCCTTGCAAAAGTTCGGTACCATAGTAGTGTGGTTCCATCCCGTTCCCGCCCCCCCTGCTGCGGCTGATCCCCATCATGTCCACCACAAACGCTCCACCGTCCCAACACCGGCTGCGAGCCGAACTCGAGGCCATGGTTATCCGTGACCTGCTCGGGCCGGCTGAGGGGCCGAATGAAGAACTTACCGAACGCTCCGTTCGCGAACGCTACCTCGTCGGGATCCTTGCCCCCAGTCGCAAAGGATCAGATGCCCAGTCCACGGTCCCCGGTTCACGCACCACGGTCCCCGCCGACGACGAAGAAGACGATGCCGACGATGATCCGGAAGTGTTCGACGAACTCTCCGAAGGCGGCAGTGACTCCATCGATGACGGCACCACGGATGCCGACGTGTCGGTGTCCCAGGCACACCTGCCGTCATCAGTGGGGCTCAGCTTCTGCGTCGATGCCGCCGCGAAAGAGTTCGTGGTGGCAGCCGAATGGGGGCACTACAAGCGAGAGGTACGAGAAGAACGGTCGGACCATGACGGGAAGGCACAGAAGGTCTGGAAACGATACCCGCAGTCAGGCACGCTGACGATCCCGGTGATCGCCGGGCCGGTGGCAATGCGGGCACCGGTACCGGACTTCCACGATGTCCAGATTCAGGGGCAGATTCGCAAACGAGACACCCACTACATTGTGACTCTGTTTCTGGTCAACAACCAACAGGAACGCCGCCCCAAAGACGAATGTCACCTGTTTCAGCCAAAGCTGAAGGTTACCGGCAAAGATGGTCAGGCCATTTTCTGCCGCCGCGCTACCGTCAGCATGCAGGAGGATTCGGAAGAACGACGCACCGAAATGCTGTACCGGCATCAGATTGAGTTCGCCGTCGGCCATGGCGTCGGAGTGCATGCTGAAGTCGCTGCTGACGATTCGCCCGCTGCCCCCCGTCACTCATCCCCCTCCACCCGTCACTCGCCACCCACCACCCGCCACGCCACATCCCTCGAAACCGCCGTGATCCCGACGTACGAGGTACCGCGCACTGCACCACCCACCGAAAAGAACGCAGACGAAAATCCGGCGTTCGGGCGGTTGCAGGGGCTGGTGCTGGATATGAAGGTGCTGGCCGAGTCCGATGCGAAAAAGCTGATCAGGCAACTGGAACCGCTGGTGGTGGCCTATCGCGACTGGATAAGCCGTGAAGAATTGCGGCTGCAGGATCCGGCTGAGGGACTGGCTGAGTTCGGGACTGCCGGCCAGGAAGTGATCGACAACTGCCGCCAGACGCTGCAGCGTATCGAAGAAGGGCTGAAACTGCTGACGAAGGATTCAAAAGCCTGTGAAGCGTTTCTGTTCATGAATCGGGCGATGTGGATGCAGCGGACGCACTCCATTTTCTCCGAACGTATCCGTCGCGGTGAACAGGTCGATTTCGATAAGGACGTGGATGAGCCGAAAAACCGCAGCTGGCGTCCATTTCAGATTGCCTTCATTCTGCTGAACATCCCCGGTGTGACTCGGCTGGATCACCCGGACCGCAGCACCGGGCCGGAAGCACTGGCAGATCTGCTGTTCTTCCCGACCGGGGGCGGCAAGACAGAAGCCTATCTGGGGCTGTCGGCCTACACCATGGGGCTCAGACGCCTGCAGGGGGTTGTGGACGGTCGAGTTGGTGACGAGGGTGTCGCGGTGCTCATGCGTTACACGCTGCGGCTGCTGACGATTCAGCAGTTTCAGCGCGCGACCGCGTTGATCTGTGCGTGCGAGGTGATTCGCCGGAAGGCGATGGAACAGGGTGATTCACGCTGGGGCAGAACTCCCTTCCGCATCGGATTGTGGGTCGGCCGCAAGACGACTCCCAATCGCACCGACGAAGCCGCGGAAGCGATCAAGCAGCTGCGTGGCAATGAGTATTTCAGCAGTGGTTCGGGCAGCCCGTATCAACTGACCACGTGTCCGTGGTGTGGCAGTGCCATCGAAGCGGGCAAGCATCTTGCAGTGGACACGTACCCGCATGGTGCCGCCAGAACGCTGACATATTGCGGTGACAAGTTCGGAACCTGCCCTTTCAGTCAAAAGCAGGCTGCCAAAGAGGGTCTGCCGATTGTGGTGGTGGACGAGGAAATTTACCGACGCCTGCCGACGCTGCTGCTGGCCACTGTGGACAAGTTTGCACAGATGCCCTGGAAGGGTGAAGTGCAGATGCTGTTCGGGCAGGTGAACGGTTATTGTGATCGGCACGGGTTCAAGTCGCCTGAGATCACGGATTCGACATCACACCCGAAGTCTCGCACGGGCCTGCCGCCAGCGAAGCTGCGTGAGCATCCGCCATTGCGGCCACCTGATCTGATCATTCAGGACGAATTGCACCTGATCAGCGGTCCGCTGGGAACGCTGGTGGGGTTGTACGAGACGGCGATTGACAAGTTGTGCACGTGGGAAGTGAGTCATGCGTGGCGAGTGGCGAATGGCGGGAAATCGCCGGCGTCGGGTTCCCGTGAGACTGCTTCCGGCACCTTTTCGGTTCGGCCGAAGGTGATTGCGTCGACAGCCACGATCAAGAACGCCAACGTGCAGGTGCACAGCCTGTTTCTGCGGACAGTGAATATCTTTCCAGCTCCGGGCCTTGATATTCGCGACAATTTCTTTTCGGTGCAGCGGCAGCCGTCAGAGCAGGAGTTTGGGCGGCGGTACATGGGCCTGTGTGCTCCGGGCCGCCGGCTGAAGGCTGCTTTGATTCGAGTGTACACGGCCTATCTGTGTTCCGCTCAGGCGTTGTATGAGAAGTATGAGAATCTGGCTGACCCCTGGATGACGCTGGTGGGCTATTTCAATTCCATGCGGGAATTGGGAGGCATGCGACGACTGGTGGACGATTCGGTGACGTCGCTGTGTCTGAAGCAGGACCGTCGTGGTCTGGCCAAACGCCGGCTGTTCAGCAACAACCTCGCTGAGCTCACCAGTCGCATGCGCTCTGAGGATATTCCGCAGATTCTGGACCGGTTGGAAGCCGTGTTTGACCCGCATCTGGAACAGCAGCGGAAGTCTGGTGCCGGCAGGGACAACCGTAATGCCACCAAGTGGCCGCTCGATGTGCTCCTGGCAACGAATATGGTGTCGGTCGGAGTGGACGTGAAGCGGCTGGGGTTGATGATTGTGGCCGGGCAGCCGAAGGCGACGGCCGAGTACATTCAGGCAACCAGTCGTGTGGGGCGAACGTTCCCGGGTTTGGTGTGCACGGTGTTCAACTGGGCCAGGCCTCGCGATCTGTCGCATTATGAAACCTTCGAGCACTACCATTCGACGTTTTACAAGCACGTGGAGCCATTGTCGGTGACTCCGTTTTCGCCTGGTGCTCTGCAGCGTGGTCTGTCGGGGCTGCTGGTCTCGCTGGTGCGGCTGGCGGGAGAGAAATTCAATGCCAACAGCGGGGCCGGTCGCGTGTCGGCAAATGATCCCGTGGTTCAGGAGGCGATCGAGACGATTGCCAGGCGGGCTGAATTGATCGGCCTGAATGGAGTGGCTGACGGTGAGTATTGCCGGGGGCAACTGAAGCAGAAGGTTGATTTCTGGCAGCATGAGGCGCAGAACCGCTCGGGTGGCCGCGTGCTGACTTACACTCCGTTTGCCAGCACGGAAGACGTGAACAAGGGCGAGATGGTGCAATTGCTCTGGCAGCCCACAGTCGAGAAGTGGGAGCCATTTACCTGCCTGAATTCGCTGCGGGATGTGGAGCCAACGGTGAAATTTATTGTGGATGACAGCGGTCTGGATGAGCTGGACGGCGTGTATGGGGGCAGCGAGGGCCGTCAGTCTGCTGCGGACGATGGAACGAGGCAGGGATCGGACTTTGCTGCGGGAGACGCAACATGAGCAGACTGAAGCACATGCCGAAATGCGAGGTCGGTGAAGCCCGCCCCAGCCAGATGCTGACCACCTATGGTGTGGGTTCGATTGTGGACCTGCCGAACATGTCGGCGCTTGTGATGGGGCTGGACGACTGGCCGATTGCCCACAGTCAGGAGATTGGGGAAGAGCGATTGTTGCGGACGGCTCAGGACATTCTGGGTGCGCAGGTGCAGAGTTTTCGGACGCCGCCGCGGATCGCGGATTCGGCGGGTCCGGCACCGAACTGGCTGGATGCATCGCGGCAGATTGGTGTGCCGGTGGCACCCTTTCCTCGCTGGATGGTGTGTACTCGCTGTCGTCTGCTGGCCCCGATCAGTTCGGGGTTGTTTGACCCGAAGACTCCGGCAAACCGCCCGGAGAAGGCGGGGTATGTGCATAACTGTTCGACGGCGGGTGGCACAGCTCGCGGACCAGCTCAGGTTGTCCCTGCGCGATTCATGGTCACGTGCGAGCGCGGGCATCTGGACGACTTTCCGTGGGTGCATTTCGCACATCTGGGGAAGCAGGACTGCGGACAGGTGAAACTGTTCCTGCGGGAGCTGGGAGCCAGTGGCGAGGCCTTGGATGTGGAGGTGCTGTGCAAGGGTTGTGGTGCGCGTCGACGCATGGGGCAGGCGTTCGGGCCAAACGCCAAAGGCGTGTTGCCACCGTGTCGAGGCCGGCTGCCGCATCTGCGGGAGTCGGAACAGGATGGCTGCAAGGAGCAGTTTGTGCGGCCGATGCTGCAGGGCGCATCGAATCTGTGGTTTCCGGTGCTGATCACAGCATTGTCGGTACCGCAGTCTGAAGGCGACTTGCCGCGGCTGGTGGAAGACAACTGGGTGATGCTGGAGAAAGCGACCAGCGTGGAGGTTGTGAAGGCTTTCCGGGCGATCAACCTGCTGAAGGACCTGGTGAAGTACAGTGACGATCAGATCTGGGCGGCGGTGCAGGCCAAACAGGCGGGAACGGTTGATGAGAAGGATCCTCGTGATTTGAAGCTGCCGGAGTGGCTGGTGTTTACGAAACCGGAGCAGCTTGAGCCCGGCAGGAATTTCAAGCTGCGAGCGGTGTCGCCACCGCCGGAGTTTGCTGAGTGGTTTGAGAAGATTGTGCTGGTAGAGAAGCTGCGGGAAGTGCGATCGCTGATCGGCTTTACTCGGCTGATGTCACCCAGGGATTTTGATAACGTCGGCGATGTGCCGGAGACTCACCGGTGTGCGTTGTCACGAAAGAAGCCGACGTGGCTGCCCGCCAGCGAGACTCGTGGGGAAGGCATTTTCCTGCAGTTTTCCGAGTCGCGAATCAGGGAGTGGGAGCTGCAGCAGCACCGGTATGATCGGCAGTTTGAGATGGCCGCACGTTCGTGGCAGGCATCGAAGAATCTGTCGGGAAAAGTGTCTTATCCGGGGATTCGGTACGTGTTGCTGCATACGTTTTCGCATGCCCTGATCCGGCAGCTGGCGATTGAGTGTGGTTACACGAGTGCTTCGATTACGGAGCGGATTTATTCGCGGACGCCGGACATTGGCGAGCCGATGGCCGGCGTGCTGATTTACACAGCGGCCTCTGACAGTGAGGGAACGCTGGGGGGCCTGTGTTCGCTGGGCGAACCGGACAAGCTTGGACGTCACATTCGGCGGGCCCTGGAGAAGGTGGCCTTGTGTGCCTCGGATCCGCTGTGTTCGGAGCACGTGGTGGGCACTGACGACACTCTGCATGGTGCCAGCTGCCATGCGTGTTCGTTTCTGCCGGAGACGTCGTGCGAGCGTGGCAACAAGTATCTGGACCGAGCGGTGCTGGTGCCGACGGTGCAGCGTCAGGATGTGATGTTCTTCAGGAAAACCGATGCTGACTGAGCGTCAATTGGCAGAGTCTGCGTATGGACTGGCGTGCGGCCTTCCGGGCAGCGTACTGGAATCCGTTGCGCAGGCTGTGCTGACGACTCCGGTGGCCATGTTGCGGGCGGAGATTTCGAAGCGTGTGCCGCAGCATCATCACCGGGATCTGGTGTTGAAGTTTTTGGAACAGTGGCGGGTTGAGGGCCGTCATCTTTCGGCACAGGCGGTGGCGGTGGCTTTGCAGACGGCAGCGATCTCGGTGCAGGCGCATCGGGAATCGCAATCTGTCGAGCTGGTCTGGACGGGACCGGATGCGGGTGTGACCACATTCCGACGGACTGAACAGGCGATCCTGCAGTTGCTGGACGCGGCCCGCGAGCGCATTACGCTGGTGAGTTTTGCGGTGTATTCGATACCGAACGTGGCCAGATCATTGGTTCAGGCCGCGCGGCGGGGTGTGCAACTGACGGTGATTATAGAGACGCCGGACAAACTGGGCGGGGAGCACGAATACAGCACGATTCGGGCGCTGGGTGACGAGGTGGCAGCATGTGCCACTCTGTATTACTGGCCGAAGGAACATCGCGCTGTCAGCGACAGTAATAAACCGGGTCTGCTGCACGTGAAGTGTGCGGTGGCTGACGGAGAGTGGCTGTTTCTGTCCTCAGCCAATTTGACTCAACAGGCCTTCACAATCAACATGGAACTGGGCATGCTGATCCGTGGGGGGACGATGCCGGTACGGGTGGAGCAGCAGTTTGAGGGGCTGGTGCAGCAGGGGGAGTTGAGGGCGGTGTGAGGTACAACAACACTGTTGCAGGCATTGGGATAACGAGAAGTTAGAATTCCATCGGCAGAAGGGACCACCAGCAGCCAGAGAAATCTGGTACCCTTGAGGTGCTACGAAGAAATTACCAGAGGCACCAAAAACGAAGGTTCTTCTGAGTTTTTCGTGGCTGCCTGGGAACGCCGATTTCTTCACCCGCATTTTCAGCGTTTTTCAGGTCAGCACTCTGAGTCGCATTTTTGAGGGCGTAAGTACCCGGGCTCGACGCAGGCGGTTGATGCGAGCGGAGCTTGAAGCGTCGAATTGATGTCAGCAACCTGGCTGCAGAGCGAGCTGAGGACGTCGGGACATGGCGGATCGGGTCGGCGGGAGTCGCCGTCTGCGGAGGAGACGTGCCTGCGGTGAGACGCAACTCGGATTCACCATGCGTCGTGTCGGCGATTCGGCAGATCGCTGGAGGAGACCGCCAAACCAGAGCTGACCGCGGCGCGCGAAGGTACGGCCGGGCTCGATGGCAGTGTCCGCGGTTTGGCAGTCGGCCGTCTGTCGCCCTGACGCAGGGACTTCGCGTTCATCTGCAGACTGACGACCGTCGCCGG
>CAZLOQ010000235.1:0-8358 GCA_964561125.1 uncultured Chitinophaga sp.
CCAACGCCACCGAAGCCCCCGACGGGCTTGCCCCGTCGGAGCTGAAGGTTCCCAGCTAAACCGGGTGTGAGGTGCCATGCACTTTGACGTGAAGAAGTCAGCAGCTTCAGGCAGAGGCGCAGCGCTGAGTGGCGGTCGTGACTTGCAGCCGTCCGGCAACTTTGCGACTTTGAGTCCTCGCGTCTTTGCCTGAGTTTGTCTGGTCTGCCGTCGCCCTGTTGTGAACGGTTACTGCGAATCTATGAGGGATTCAACGGTTTGCGCAGTTCCTGCAGTCGCGACTCAACTGTGACTGCGTCCATGCAAAGTGCAGCCACATTACGGCTCCACTTCAGAGATACGGTTTGTGGCTTTAAGTAATCCGGCAGGGTAATTGAGGCTGGCGGCGACATCGGAGTGCTCAGGGACGAAGGCCTTCTCCGAGATTCTGAATGCTTCCCGCAGATGAAGTTTCGCCTCGCCAGACCGTGCCGACTTATACGGGGCAAGGCCGTCCGGACGTGGCTCTGACTGAATCGTGCACCCGGCACGCTTGCTCCGGATCGGCGGATCGGGAACACTATCAGGCAGGCATTCCTTCGCTGATTCAATCATTCAACCAATCAGTCAATCAATCAATCAGTGAACCAGTCAGTCAGTCAACCACTTTTTCGAACCGGCCATCGTATGCAGCGTTTTCAGATCCCATCGATTCCCCGGACCATCACCCTGTTCAGGGTGTTTGCGTGTCATTGTCTGCTGCTGTTCTGTTGTCCCTCGCTGCTGCCGGCGCAGCAGGCTGGACAGTCAGCAGTGCCGGCGGCTGAAACACTGGCGGAACTGGAAACGGACCGCGCAGCCCTGCGGAAGCTCCTCGATTCGCTCGCGGCGCGAACTGAACTGCATTCGGCTGACGGTTCTGCGCTGCTGGCGGACGCGCTGGTGTATGAAAAGGCGGCAGCGTGGATGCTGCGGTTTCGTGAATTTCCCAAACCCGGTTCGGCTGACCAGCTGCGGAAGGTGTTGTCTGAGGGACGGCGCCGGGCAGAGCGTTTGCAGGCAGGCCAGCCGGACTGGCATCTTCGGGAGGGAACGTCGATTCGCGGTTATATCAGCGCTGTGGACGGCAGCGTGCAGCCTTACGCGGTGACGCTGCCGCCTGGAGTGGATCCGGCGAATGCCCGTCGCTGGCCCCTGTACGTGGTGCTGCACGGTCGCGCGGATGATATGAATGAAGTCAGTTTCATTACCCGGATGGACGGTCGCGGACCTGGTGCATCGAAGGATGATCGGCCTGGCAACTGGATTCAGCTGGATGTCTACGGCCGCGGCAACAACGCCTATCGCTGGGCAGGTGAAACGGATGTTTTCGAGGCGCTGGCAGCGGTGCGGCAGCGGTTTCGGATTGACGAGGACCGGGTGGTGCTGCATGGGTTTTCGATGGGTGGCGCTGGTGCCTGGCATCTGGGCCTGCATCATCCGCATGTGTGGTGTTCGGTCGGAGCGGGCGCGGGGTTTGTTGATTTCTATAATTACCAGAAAAAGAACCCCGAGTCCGCCGCGGACCGGCTTCCGTTCGCCCAGCATGAAACGCTGGGCATCTATGACGCCGTCCCTTACGCACTCAATCTGTTCAACGTCCCCTGCGTGGGCTACGGCGGTGAAAAGGACCCGCAGCTGCTGGCAGCAACGACCATGCAGCGGGCTGCTGAGACCCTGCAGGTGCCGCTGAAGCTGATCATCGGCAAGGACATGGGACATGCGTTTGATCCGGCCAGCCGCAGTGAATTCATGGCCTTCCACGCGGCCAGCGTGCAGACAGGCCGTCCGCGGTTCGGCACACGTGATCGGATTCGCTTCACCACGCAGACTCTGAAATACAACCGCTGTGACTGGCTGGCCATTCAGGAAGTGTCTGAGACGGGCAAGGCGGCCACTGTGGAAACCGAGCGTTCGCCGTCGGGGACGATGCAGATTCGCACGGACAATATCGGCCTGCTGACACTGGCACGAGACATTGCGGACCAGGTGGATATCGACGGCACGCTGCTGGACTGCCGCGGCGCCGCCGGCGAACTGCTCCCGGACGTCTGGTATCGCCGAACGTCCGCCGGCTGGGAAGTGGTCGACTATCAGGAATCCCGTGCGTTATCCCGGAACCCCGACGTGCGCAAGCGTCCGGGACTGCAGGGCCCGATTGACGACGCGTTTATGTCAGGGTTTGTTTGTGTGCGCGGTACCGGCCAGCCACTCCATCCGCTCCCGGCCGCATGGTCAGAACGGCAGCTCGAGGTATTTCGTGAAGAGTTTGCGCGGTGGATGCGGGGTGAGGTGCGGGTGGTCAACGATGTGGACGTCACCGCCGACATGCTGGAACGCAGCCATCTGGTCCTCTTCGGTGACCCCGGTTCCAACCTGCTCCTGCGTCACATGCTTGCCGCGCGGCCAGGCAGAGCTCCGGACAGCGGCAACGTTTCGGAGATCGCCGCAAGGTTTCCCGCTGTCGATGCCCGCGTCGCTGAAAAGCTGCCGTTCGACTGGAACCGGGAAGTCATTACCGTTGGCAGGCAGTCATGGCCGTCCGACACTCACGGGCTTTGCCTGATCTTCCCAAACCCCCTGAACCGTTCAAAGTATATCGTGCTCAACACCGGACACACGTTCGGCGAACGGGACTTCAGGGCATCAAACGCCTGGCTCTTTCCGCGAATGGGGGACGCCGGAGTGCTCGGGTTGTCGCAGGGAAGTACAGGTCAGGCCGAAGCGGCGCTGATCTGGTCGGATGTCTTCACCTCCAACTGGCAGCTCCGCTGAATCAGCCCGCAGTGTTGCGTTCCCCACGCTGCCACAGCAGAATAACAGAGCGACTCACCGGACAGAGCGACTCACCGGCCTCCCGGACCCGTCCTTCCCACACAAGGCCCGCCGACATGCCCTGCCTTTCTGCCTGCATCCGCTGCTTCGCAGTTCTCTGTGCACTCTTCGTGGTCACCGGCACCGCTGTGGCTCAGCAGCCTGTGGTGCTGAGCGACCATGCCGGTGCGGTCATGGCCGCCGACTTTGTCACTGACGCTTCGCGGGCGGTGACGGTCGGAAGCGATCAGCGAGTGCTCTTTCACGATGTCCAATCCGGTCGGGTGCTGCAAAGTTTCACACAGCACACCGGACCGATCTACACGCTGGCGGTCAGCGCTGACGGGCAGACGCTCGTCACGGGAGCGCAGGACAATACTGTTCGCGTCTGGGATCTGCCGCTGCGTCTGCCGATCAGGCGGCATACAGAACCTGGCCCGGTCATCACCAGTCTCGCGCTCGCTCCGGATGGCTCTTCAGTGCTGACCACGTCCGCAGCGGGCGCCGTGCAGTCCTTTCCACTGACAAAGACTGGCGCAGCATTCAGCAGTATCGGCCACACAGCGGCAGGCTCAGCTGCCGCCTGGCGCACAGACTCAGCTGGCTTTGCCACAGCAGATACCGCCGGAAGACTTTGTCTCTGGTCCCCGGATCTCGAGGCACCGCTCGCAACACTCATCGGTCACCCGGGCCGAGTCAGCCAGCTGCTGTTCGTCCAGGGAAACCAGCAGCTGGTCTCGCTCGGCGACGATCAACTGCTGCGAGCATGGCAGCTTCCCGTGGTCCCCGGTCGTCTGCTGCTCACCCTTGATGCCGCCGCTGTCCATGGCGAACTGATTCCCGGACAGAACATGGCCCTGATTGTCGCCGCCGGCCAGCCACCGCTGCTGCTCAACCTGCAGACCGGTGAACGCACGCGTGAATTTCCGGCCGCCGGAAATAACGTGGCCTGCCTCGCACCTGCACCCAACGCACAGTGGCTGGCTGCGGGAACATCGGCCGGCGAGATTCGCATTCTGAATCTCGGCGATGCCATACAGACCGGTCGACTCGCCGGACACACCGGTGCTGTGACCGACGTCGCGGTGCATGCCGACGGTCAGCGGGTCATCAGCGGCGGCACCGACGGAACCCTGCGTGTCTGGAAGCTTCCCGTGATCCCCAGGCCGCTCGAGGGACATACTGCGGCGATTCGTGGTCTCATCGCCGCCTCCAGCGGGGCATGGACTGCCACCTGGTCCGATGACAGGACGCTGCGGTTCCGCGATGCAGCCGGAAATCCCGCGGGACAGCCAGCCACGCATCAGCAACCGATCACCTGTGCAGCACCTCGGCACGATGATGCACTCACCGCCACCGGAGATGCGGCGGGCGTGGTCAGCGTCTGGAACGGAAATGGCGGCCTCGAAGGGCTGATTCCCGCTCACGCCGGCCCTGTTCACTCCATCGAATTCACCCCCGACGGCTCCGGACTCGTCACTTCCGGCGCCGATGGTCAACTGCGACGCTGGAAGCTCCCGTTCCCCAAACAGCTCCCGGCGACTGACGCTGAGCGGCTCAAACCCGACTGGGAACTCGCTGCCCCCGACACCGATCAGGTGGTGCGTCTGCAGCGGCTGGCGGGCGAACAGGGGCTCGCTGCGCTGACCGCCTCCGGAACGCGCCTGCTTCGGCTCTCGTGGAACGGTCAGATTGCCGGCACCGTCAACTCTCCCGGTGGCACATTAAAAGGACTCCAGTCCGGACGGAAAGGCGAAATTGTCACCACGTGGACGGACACCGGTATTCTGCATATTCTTGGTCCTGATCTCGGCTTGCTGCGTTCACTCCCGGCTTTCCAGGGCCTGCGTTCTGCCCGCTGGAACCGCGAAGCCACTCAGCTGATCATCACCGACGGCCAGCCCCGCATTCGTGTGGTTGCGGCCGACACCGGCCGTGTGCTGGAAGAGATCGCCACCATGGCAGCCAGCCATGTGGCCGACTGGAACGGGACCGATCAGGGCACAGCCGTGGCCGCCGGCGAAGCCTCGCCCGAAGCCACCCTGCTCACCCGCAGTCTGCTGGCGTGGCAGGACACAGCCAGCGAGGGACCGCTGCAGCTCACTACCGCTCCCGACCAGAACCAGCTCTGGGCCGCGGGGGCCTCCGGCAAAGTCCAGCTCCGCCCCCTGCTCGGAGGTGAACCCCTGCGAACACTCGAAGCCGGTGCATCTGTCACCTGCCTGGCACTGGCTGGCAATGGCGGCATTCTGGCTGCAGCCTGCGGCGACGGCGCTGTCCATGTCTGGAAGGCGGATGGCGCTGCGCTCTCTGAAATCCGTCCCCCCGCCGCTCCCCGCAGTCTCTCATTCACGACCGACGGTGCCCGGCTGGCCGTCTCTGCAGCGGATGGAGCTCTGCGAATCTATGACACCACCACCGGTCTGCTCCTCGAAACGCAGGCTGATCACACAGCCAGCACGCCCACCGCTCTCGTCCGCTACCTGCCGGATAATCTGACTCTGCTGTCAGCCGGTGACGATCGACAGGTACGCACCCGTAAAACGTCAATCATTCGCGCTCAGCCAGTCGCTGCCGCCCCCATACTCGCAGCCGTCCCGGTAAACGCTGGTGTCCAGTTTCTGGTGCTGTCCAGTGCCGGTGCCGTGCAGCTGGTGAATGCCACCAGCGGTGCAGTGGAACGCACCTGGCAGACCGACGGCCAGCCTGCCCGTTCAATCGCAGTCCGGCCTGACAATCAGCGGATTGCTGCGGGCCTTGAAGGCGGCGAAGTGCGTGTCTGGAATATCAACGACGCCGAGAAGCCCGTGCAGGTGCTGCCGGGCGACCGTACGGTGACTCAGCTGGCATGGAGCCCCGACAATCGCCGTCTGGCAGCCGCCTCTGCCGAACAGATTCTGGTCTACGGTCCGCCACTGCCAAATACTCAACCCCCCGTCGAACTGATCCTGCATCAGACCACAGTCTGCGAAGCTCCGGTGCAGCGGCTGCAGTTCACCCCCGATGCCCGCCGACTGCTCACGTCGCTTACCAGCGGCCGACTGGATGAATGGACCTGTGCCGGCCCGGAACAGCGCCGGCAGTTCGCCCATGGTGGTCCGGTCTACGGCACAGCTGTCTCGAAGGACGGCACCATCGTGGTTTCGTGCAGTGCCGACCAGACAGTTCGCGTCTGGGACAACATCACGGGCCAGCAGAAGTTTTCGCTCACCGGCCACCGCGGCGCTGTGCACTCTGTGGCACTGAGTGCCGATGAGACCTTCGTCGTTTCGTCCGGCGCCGATGGCACACTGCGACTTTGGGACATCGTCGGCGGCCGACAGCTGAAACAACTGGCCGCATGGGAGACCACCATGTATTCGGTTGCCATCCATCCGGCAGGCGGACTCGTCGCTGCCGCAGGAGCCGATCGCAGGGTGCATCTGCTGGATCTGATTTCCGGCACCGAAGTTCGCAGCATGTCCGGGCATACGGACTACATCCACTCCGTCGCCTTCAACCCCGATGGCAGCCGTCTGCTCTCTTACGGCTATGCCGGACAGCTGAAGACGTGGTCCACAGTCGATGGTTCCGTTATCAGCCAGCAGCAGATCGGACGAATCGGCAATACCGCCCGATACTCCCCCGACGGTCTCCGGATTATTCTTGCTTCAGGGGACGGGAGCACAACTGTGATCCAGGCACCTTAGCTGGACAACGCCAGATTCGTTAGTGCCTGCGACGCACTCTCGATGGGAGGCTCATTGATCCTGAAAACACATTCGCCGTGCGGCGCACCTGTTCGGTCGTCAGCAGTTCCCCGCTGAAAACATCTTCGCTCGGAGTGAGTTGCTGATGAAATCTCGCACAGAACACCTGACTCAGTGACCAGCCATCCCGTCCACGAACACGACTGGAAAGAAGGTATCCTGGGAAGCGTTCACAGCAGGACGACGGCAGACCGGACACACTCAGGCAACGACGCAAAGTCGCAAAGTGGCAGGACGGCTGCAAGTCATGACCTCCAGTCAGTTCTGCGATTTTGCCTGAGCCTGCTGCCTTCCTCACGTCAAAGTGCATGGTACCTCGCGCCGGATCTGAGTCTGTTGCTTTGACAGCGATCGTCTTGCCCGGCTGTGTGCGATTCCATGGCATGAAGTACTGATTGCCTTCCCATCGCTCGACCACCGTCTTCATGTTGTTATCGAGACAGGTTGCGCGGCACCTCGAGGATGCTCAAACGGCTTAATATGCTCCCGAACCGTCGTCGGAAAATCCAGGCTTTCGACGAATCGCAGATATTGTCGCCGTGAATACCCCGGAATACAGCTGAAAAGAAATACACGCCGTTGGCCTTCTGCTGTGAATTCGATTGTATATTCCCAGTAGTCTGCCTGAGCCTGCATGCCGGGCGGTGTTTCAGATCGCTCCGTGAACGGTTTGCTTTTTTTGCGCGCCAATTTTTGAGACATATGCACCGTGGTTACTCTCGGATAGCCTTACTCACAGTTCGCTGGTACATCCGCATATTGCCGGCAATCCGTCGGATTGACTGGCCCTGATGAAATCTGACAATAATCTCGTGACGCTGTTCCGGAGTCATGTCGTCTGGTCCTTGCTTTGCCGGATCAGCTTCTCGAAGGAGCTGTTCAGGAAGATGGCTCAGCTGCCTTTGAAACGATTCCCTCGAGGGCTCAGTCAAGTGGCTCAGCCGGGCCTTGTCAGGCCGCTTGCCTGCTGCAGCGCCAGTCGTCGACAGACCCGGCTCCTGTGATGACACCACGACTCTCACAGCCTCACGCGACGTAATGCCTTGCGACAGGCCTGCTGCTGGAAAAGTGCACTCAGGTCCGACTGGAACTGACACTGAAGGGCCGTTTTCTGAAAGCGTGGGCAGACCGAAAAAAAATCAGCATATGGCATCTGTGGGGCGTCTATTTTTGCTCTTCACGTCAACGTCAATAACTTAATGACGCAGCATGAGTTGCTGCAATCTGACAATCCAGACATGGCGATTTCCAGTTACGGTCTCTTCCTCATCGCATCCGCGCTGCGGTCATTGGCAGAACAGAGCTGACCGTCCACCGCTCAGGGATCATCCGGGTGTCCGCAGGTACAGCTCCTTTGCCGCCGTCATTCCAGCAACCTGCCGGACTGGAGTTGGCTGACAAACTGGCCGCGGGCGAGCACAGTGCCGAATCCTGCGGAACGAGCGGCGTCGAGACGGGCGGTGTGCACGTGTGGCCCAAAGGCGATGGCCCGGCTGAGCACCTGAGGAATGGAATGAGCCGCGAGGGACTGAGGATCGGCGCCAGCAGTGGACAAGTCGAGGCAGAAGAGCGTTTCCGGGTGCTGCAGATGCGGAATCGCAGACTCACTGGACATGACACTCTGGAATTCCAGCCCGGCCTGACGCGCCGCATGGCCCGCGGAACTGATCAGCATCAGATCGGTGGAATACAGAATCAGACGGTCGCTCATAGGAACTTTGAATGTCTGTGAAGCAGGAAGGGAGTGATGCAGGTGTCAGTCCTGGCCCTGATGGTG
>CAZLOQ010000236.1:0-5162 GCA_964561125.1 uncultured Chitinophaga sp.
CAATCCCATCCGTGCCGCGGTCGCTCAAACGCCCGAAACCAGCCAGTTCACAAGCGTCTGCGACCGCATTGCCGATCGCCAGTCTGCCGCTGCCGCTGCGGTTCCTGAAACTATTGCTGACACTGTTGTTGCTGATGACACTGCTGCGGCAACACCGTCCGCGACCGTTCAGGCCACGCGAACCGAACACGGCACCCACGCAGGCTGGCTGGCCCCGATCGCTCTGGAGCCTCTCTGTCAGGCTTCCCGCGACTGCCCCACCCCGCGCCGGCTCACCAATCGCGGCTGTCTGTTCATGACTCTCGACCAATACCTTCAACTGGTCGACTGGACCGGCCGACAGCTGCGGCTGGACAAACCCGGCCGGATCCCGGAACACCTCTCCACCATCCTCACACGGCTCGACTGCAGCCTCGAATCCTGGCTGGATCTGGTCAAAAACTTCCGTCGCCGATTTCTCACAGAGGCTGGCCGTCCAGAGACGCTGTCTGCGGTCTCACAGCTCCGCAGAAACCGTCGAAGATCACATCAGCAGTCGCAGGTTGCTGAAGGGCGAGCCCGCGGACCGCAGTGATGGTGATTGCAGCTTCCGAAACCGAGCGTTTTGCGATGCATAGGGTCACCGTCAGCGGCTTCAGCCATCACGTACTGCGACGTCACCAGTTCATAGTTGGCCCGTTCCTCGTTCCACCACCTGTGTGTCAGAACCTGACGTGCCGCCGCCACAACCTGAGTACCTGGCCGCTGCCTCAGATAGCTCACAATCGATGTTTCGATGCAGATCGTCGGCATGAGATCAATTCACGCGGCGAACGACGGCGTTCAACGGGTTGCGGCCGGTGGAAGCTCGAAAAACAGAAAACCCGACGGCCGCAACTCCGGTGCAACGCTCCAGGATACGGAAATGCCGATTGCAAGTACAGCGAAGGAGTTCTACGAATCTGAGTTGAAAGATCAGCTTGAGAAGAACAGCCATGGTCATTTCGTGGCAATAGACCCGGATTCAAAAGAGTATTTCGTGAGTGATTCATTTCTCGGAGCAGCATTGGCGGCCAGGGCCGCGCGCCCGTTGCAAAAACCATTTGTCGTCCGAGCAGGGTACGACGCAGCGTTTCATATTGGATCGGCCACACGATGAAGGGGAGCGCAAAATTCTCATCTCAGTCTGTCGTCAGAAAGCTGAACGATTCCCGTGCGAGGGGAGCGGGAGGGTTGCCGCTGCAGATTGGCTGTCAGGGCGCTGCGGCGAGCACAACACTCGGGCTTTCGGCTGTTTGTTCGCGAATTTCTCCCAGCACCATCGCCGGATAGTCTGCAGTTGAACAGGCCGTAACGACGGCCGCAGCATCCGCAGGGGGCACGGCCAGAATCAATCCGATGCCCATGTTAAACACAGAAAACATTTCCTGATCAGCAATGTTTCCCAGATTCTGCAGCCAGCCGAATACCGGATGGGGCTGCCATGCCCGACGATCAATCACCGCCATAGTGTAATTGGGCAGCACGCGTTCAAGGTTGTCGGCGATGCCGCCCCCGGTAATATGGGCGATTGCGTGCAGGCCAGTCTGATCTACGGTCCTGCGAACGGCAGCAAGCGTGGACGCGTAGATCCGTGTGGGGCGCAGAAGCGCTTCGCCAACGGTGCAGCCAAGCCCTGCAGCGGCATCCTCCACCTTCAGCCCCGCATGTTCGAACACGACCTTGCGAACGAGGCTGTAGCCGTTGGAATGAAAGCCTGAGGACGGGACGCCCACAAGCACATCACCAGGCCGCACCCGGTGCCTTCCGTCCACCAGTTCATCTCGTTCGGCAACACCAACACAGAACCCGGCCATGTCAAAGTCGCCGGGAGCGTACAGGTCGGGCATGATGGCAGTTTCCCCACCCAGAAGTGCAGCGCCCGCCTGAATACAGCCATCGCTGACTCCGGATACAAGCTGTTCCAGCAGCGCGGGGTCATCCTTTCCGAGGGCGATGTAATCGAGGAAGAAAAGCGGCTCAGCGCCAAGGCACAGGCAGTCGTTTACGCACATGGCCACGAGGTCGATGCCGACGGTGTTGTAGATTCCGGCGTGAATTGCAGCCTTGATCTTTGTGCCCACGCCATCGGTGCCCGAAACCAGCACCGGGTCTTTCCACTGGCGATCGGCATTCAGGCGGAACAACCCTGCGAAGCCACCGGGCAGATCCATCACTCCAGGAGTGAAGGTGCGGCGCATAAGTTTCGGCAATTTCTGCATGGCCTGTTCGTAGAGTTCGAGGTCGACACCGGCTGAGCGATAGGTGAGTTCTGACATGATTACGGGAATTCTTAGGTTTCTGCTGATTTGACGGGCATGATTCTGCCGACTGTGACGGTCGGAGGGAGCGAGGAATGCTCCAGCATCTCAGGATTGCAGTATGTTTGGGCAGAAAACTCAACCGACCTGGTTTTTTCGCAGCTCCGGGCACGTGGAAGCCGTCAGCCGGCTGATGTACCTCGTGGAATCCCGCGAACCAGCAGGTGTAATCACCGGGCCGGATGGGAGCGGTCGCACGCGAGTGCTCGAACGCACCACTCAGGAACTTCAACGCACCGGGGAAACGTCTGTTCTGATGAACATGGGCGGGATGGATGACGAAGGGGCCTTGTGGCAACTGGCCGGTCACCTGTGCTGCAATGCCCGCAGTTCGCTCCGTCGCCATGAACTGCTGACAGCACTCCGGGACGAATTTGTCGGCCGCGGGCATTGCGGCCAGCACACCACCCTGCTGCTCGATGACCTGCATCGGTCAGAAATCAACGAAGGATTCTTCCTCAGATTCCTGATTAGTATCGCTCTGAGCGGTTCCTGTCCGTTGACGGTGATTGCCGTGGTCCGCCATGAGATTCCGCCGGAACTGGCTGAACACGTGTATGTTCCCATCCGTCTGCAGCGACTGAATGCGGCTGAATCTGCCGTGTTCGTCCGCGAACTGCTTCAGCGACTGGGCCTGCCGCCTGGCACCTGCGACGATCATGCAATTCGCGAAACAGCAGCCCAGGGCGGCGGTCTTCCATCGCGACTCTTTCGCCTCTGTGACCTGATTCAGGTCTATGCTCTGGCATGGCCGGGAACACCTGTTCATGCCGACATTGTCCGGTCGCTGGCGGCTGAACTGGCCCCTGTCGCGGATGACAGCAGACTACCGCGCCCCATACTCAAAATGGCATGAAGACCGCACCTGCCGAAGTTCGCCTGGATGTGCTCACGGGGCGCCAGGTGATTCTCGTTCCCGGACGTGCCGCCAGACCTGGAGCGCGACATCCGGATCCACTCCTGACCGCAGAAACTGATCCATTTGCGGAAGGTGCTGAATCTGAGACGCCGGATGAATGCTTCGCGGTCCGCCCGGAGTCCACGTGCCCCAACAGTCCAGGCTGGCTGCTCCGCGTCGTTCCGAATCGTTATCCGATCGCAGCCCCTCTCAATGCTCCCGGCGCCGCGCCGATTGACGATGTACCGACCGACGATGCAGCGTCCGAAGCCGGGCATGAATTCTTCCCGACGGCCAATTTCACCGGCCGTCATGAAGTTGTCATCGAATGCCCCGACAGCCGCAGTCGACTGCTCGACCTGTCCTCCGCGGAAATCCAGCGGATTTTCATGGCATGGCGGGAACGCTCACGGGCACTCATTGGGGAAGGTCGCTATCGCACTCTCGCCATCTATCGCAACGAAGGTTTCAGCGCCGGCGCTTCCCTGCCACACTGCCATTCACAGATTCTTGCAGCCTGTCGCCTGTCGCAGCTGGATCAAACTCGTCTGGAGCGCGCGGAAGTGTATCGTCGCCTTCATCAGCGGGAATTGCTCCGGGATCTGCTGGAGGCTGAGGAACAGTTCAAACGTCGTCTGATCACCGCATCAGACCGGCTGACAGTAGTCTGCCCGTTCGCACCCCGCAGTGCCTGGCATGTACGCTTCGTACCCCGCCCGCCACAAGCTGCGTTTTTCGATGCCGCTCAGAATGACGTCCTCGAAGAACTCGCCGATATTGTTCCGAAAGTGCTGCGGGCCATCGAAGCCTCCTGCGGCAGCGAAACACCGATGAATATCGCCCTGTCCCAGCCACCCGTCGATCGACCAGCCGCATGGTCGTGGATGCTGGAACTGCTTCCGCGAATCACGAAACAGGCCGGCTGGGAACTGCTGACCGATGAAGACACGTTCCCCGGCCGGCCCGAAACCTGGGCCGCGGCGATCCGTCGCGAACTGCACATCGACTCGCAGTCCGCTTCCTGACAGGCCTCATCAGGTTGCTCGGCTGCATCACGTAATATCTCTTGCAACCACGACGATGTGCTGACCTTTGGGGACGGGGGCGGCCCATGCCTGGGCAAGCACCACGCCGTCGAGAGCAGCGATGCAGGGCCACGGCTCGAGGTCGAACTGATCAAAGTCATGCAGCAGACCGACAGTCTGTCCGCGGCGAACGGCAGTGCCGCATTCCACGAGCGGTTCGTAATGACCGGCGAAGGGAGCCGGGATGAAGCAGTCACGATCGACCATTTCGAGTTTTCGCTGGGTACCGGCCTTGTGGTACGCGATGGGTTCGATCGTGCCATGCAGCAGATTGTTGCGAATGAGCGCCGCGAGCACTCCCTGGCGCCCATACCGTACGCCCTCCGGATTGACCGCTCGGCCCCAGCCAAGCTCGGTGCCGACCGTGATCTTACCCAGTCGTTCTGCTTCAGAAGGGAGCAGGCCGGGAGTCTGGTTCTGGTAGACCATCAGCGATGGAGTCCCGAACCAGCGGGCCGTGTCTTCGATGCGGGCTCCGAGTTCCGGGTCATCGATGGGGTGATAGTTTGCACAGATTGAAAAGCGGGCCACATCGCCACCGGAATGCAGGTCCAGCACGATGTGCACGCGGGGCCAGATATGATTGCGGACAAAGTCGGCGATGCGGTGAGTGATTCCGGCAAGAGCGGGGTTGCGACCGGCCCCGTCCACAAAAGCGCGATTCAGATTCACGCCGTCATCCAGGCGGCTTTCGCGAGTCCCTGCAAGGAAGGCGGCGGGGTTGAGTACCGGGATGAGAATAATCCGGCCACGGACGTCAGCCAGCCGGATTTCCCGGACCAGGTGTTTAAGCGCAACAGGCCCTTCATATTCATTGCCGTGGTTGGAACCGAAGGACAC
>CAZLOQ010000236.1:5262-8272 GCA_964561125.1 uncultured Chitinophaga sp.
GTTTAAGCGCAACAGGCCCTTCATATTCATTGCCGTGGTTGGAACCGAAGGACACGAGCCCCTGCCCGTCACGGGCCTCCGGGCCGACAAAAACCGTCAGAGGCAGAAGATGATCGCCCCAGATGCTGTCATGTTCGAGTGCCACCCAGTAGTCCCGGCGCCCGGGAGAATCCAGATCCAGTCGCTCCGGCCGTACGATCATTCTTGTCACGTGTTGGTCTCCCGGTTCTGAACATTGATTTGCCGCAGAGGCACAGGACCGGGATTCTGAGGATTCGAAGCAGAATTGAAAAGGCACACAGCGGCCAATTGGACGTTACCGGAAAACACAGGCCAGTCAGTCATCAGAGGAGGTCACTAAGCCTGCTTCTTTTTTTCGCTGCAGCAGGTATTGGTAAAAGTCGGTGCAAATCGCTTCGAAAGCGCCTGTCCGACCGTGCTTCCGCGCCGTTTCCGGCCCGAAAATGTGCCATGCTGCCTCCAGAACTGCGATACCGTCATGCCCCGAGTTCTGCCGGTTCAACACACCGTCCAGCAGACGGACAGCAGTGAAGCCGCGGAAACGCAACCATTCATCCAGCAGATTCCTCTCCTGCAGCACTCGGGCAAGTTCTTCAGTGGATTCCCATGAGGCGAGCGCAGCATCGCACAATCCGGCTTCAGCGAGCCCCGTGAGGTGATACAATCGAGCCAGCAGCAGGACACGCGGGTCGGTCTCTTTCACTTCGTGTGCCAGCCGAGGGTTGCTCAGAATTTCCTGGGCGAGATTATGAGCAATGCTCGACAAATACCTCGCCGGGCTGCGCGACCAGGCAGACTGGTCTGCCGGAATGTCTAATGAATGCAGATCTTCAAGTGCCCGGTCAACCTCCCACAGTTCCCGAACGTAACGCTCCGCTTCTGACCGGCCTGCATCCCCTGCCACCGCAGCGACCTCTGCTGCAGCGACCTCTGTCGGCGATACTGCAGAAACGGTAAACGACGGCAGGCGACCGCTGAGGAGTGCTCCCAACGCAAACCCCGCCAGTGCAAACAGCACCTGCAGCAGCAGCACGGCGGTGAACTGCGGTTGCCGCAGAGGTCGGGACGCTCGACGACACCACCTCCGAAGCATCGCACCTGCAGTCAGTGAATCAAGTTCATCAGCAAGCTCGGTGGCGGTCTGAAATCTTCTGCCCGGCTCTTTATGCAGACAGCGAAGACAGATCCGATTGAGCATCCTGGAAATACCGGGACACAGTCTGCGCGGCGGACATGGTTCACAGCGACAGATTTGTCCGCTGAGTTCCACGTCATGGCTGCCGCGAAACGGGAGCACTCCGGTGAGCAGTTCGTAAAGGATCACTCCAAGAGCGTAGACGTCGGTTGCGCGGCCGAAGTCCGCAGACTGGCCGGAAATCTGCTCGGGGGCCATCCACGCCAGCGTGCCCCGGGGACGCCGCCAGGTATCCGCGAAGAGGCTGTCACCATGCAGTCTGGCACAGAGTCCGAAATCTGCCACCTTGGGCACCCATGGAAGATACCCCGATGTCTGTTCGCTGCCCGCGGACGCCAGGCTGTCCGCAGCGGGGTTGTGCATGAGCAGGATATTTTCGGGTTTCAGGTCCAGATGCAGCACTCCGAACTCATGGGCCGCATGAATCGCCCGTGCGACGGCAGCCACCAGCTGCGCGCACTGGTGCTGGTTCAGCGTCCGATGCTGCAGCGCCCTTCGCAGCGAACCGCCGGCTGCCAGTTCGAGAACGATGTAGGGAGGATTGTGTTCAAGGTCAAATTCGAACAGCTGTACGATGTTGGGGTGCTGCAGCTGCGACAGCAGACGTGCTTCACGAGAAAGCCCCATGAAATACTCGGAAGACCTGCGAGCCGGATTGAGGCACTTGACGGCCACCCGACGACTGCTGCGGTCATCAATCGCCTCATACACGGAACCCATGCCGCCGCGGCCCAGCGTTGAGAGCAGTCGCAGATGGCCAAGGCGACTGCCGGGTGGAAGTTGATCCGGCAGAGAAGTCCGGGCGTTAAAGTCAGGCCGGTTGGCAGCGACTGCAGATCCGGACAGCGTGGCCGATCGGGCTTCAGAAGAAATATCGGCACTTGACGAGCCCTCAGGCCCGAACCATGCATCTGCACTGACCAGTGCTGCATCGAGCTTACCAACCATCGACCAGCATGCAGGGCAGTGATCCAGATGATGGACCCATTTCGGATCGAGGTCGGTGTCCGAGAGCCTGCCGAGCAACCTGGACCACTGTTCCTGAGTAGGGCAGGACGTCTCCATGAAAACCTTCTAAGCTGATGTGCCCGTTGAGGCTTCAGCCCCCTTCCATGCTGACGAGTTCTTCTGCGAGCAGTTGACGAATCCGCGAGTTCCACAGATACACGGTCGCGCGGCTGACGCCCAGCATCCCAGCCGCTTCTTCTGCGGCATATTCTGCCTGCGTCAGCAATTCGAACGCCTGCCACATGGAAGCGTTGACCCGAGCCCTGACACGATTGCAGGCCACATCCAGAAGCTCCCGCTGCTCCAGCTGCTCAGCTTCCCGCGAGAGCTGCTGGTGAAATGCTGACAGGTCCCACTCCGCAGCTGAATTGTCTGCTGAACCGAGGACCGGTTGCTGCATGGACACCAACACCGGCCGTCGAGAACGGTGACGCAGCAGCATGAGCCAGGTCGTGCGGGCGACCGTGCGAACCCACGCTCGAAAGCTGAACGGGCCCGAATGCTGATACCCCTGAATGTGCTGATAGACTCGGAGCAGTGTTTCCTGAGTCAGATCTTCGGCATCCGCTGCGGATGCGCCCCAGCGACGACACCAGTGAAACACAAGGTCTCCATACCGGCGTTGCAGATCGCTCCAGACTTCCGAATCGGGGCCATCCGAGGCCAGCCGCCGGAGAAAACTGCTGCGGGTGAGCGATTGAACAGACATGGAGGCTCCTGGCAGAACAAACGTCCGAGGGGCGAAAAAGACAATGAACGACCCAGACTGCAAGCAGGAAAAACAGG
>CAZLOQ010000237.1:0-1243 GCA_964561125.1 uncultured Chitinophaga sp.
CCTCCGTGTGCCATGCACCTTTGGGTTTACCTGACCGGACAGCTCGCGCCCAATGACTGCCGGTGCCATGCACTTTTGGGTTAGCCTCCGTGTGCCATGCACCTTTGGGTTTACCTGACCGGACAGCTCGCGCCCAATGCCACCTGCTTTCGGCTCCTGATAGAAGCGGTACGGCGCGAGCCGTCCGGTAACGACAGAAAATTTCAGCATCCATCACCGGACGGCTCGCGCCGTTCCGCTAAAAATTAGCCTACAGGTGCCATGCACCTTGAGACCGAAGGTGCATGGCACCTTTGGCTTTCCTTTGGGCTTCCCGAAGCAGGTCGGAATGCTCTCCTGCTGCCCCGCCAGCAGGGCAGATCGGAGTTGAGTTTTGCGGGGGTGTGAAGTGGCGAGCGCTGTTTGATTGCGGTATTCTTCGGGCACACACGGATGCAGGAACCGTGGATGGTCCGCGCTGGACATGGTTCGGTCTGTGCACCCGTTTGAATTCTTCAGGACGTTTTTCATGACCAGCAAACGTGCGGTGGCCCAACTGTTGCAGCACCTTTCGGCGGCTGGTGTGACCCATTTGCCGAAGGTCGAGCTGCAGCGACGCTCGGTGGCCGCCGGGGCTGACGGTGCTGCTCCCGCTGTCCCGCCGGGCATACGGACGGCAGCCGGACGGCCGCCAGGCCTGGCCGCCGCAGCAGCCGCAGCAGCTTCGGTCAGCGGCCCCGTCGCTGCCCGCGTTGCCCCCGCCACAACCCGTGGTGCGCCGCCCCCGAAACCGCTCAGACGCGCCGCTGGTCTTATGGCGGCCGACGAACTGAATGCGTCCGCCGTGCGCATCCCGGAGCGTCTCCCGCAGGTCGCGGCCGTCCTCGCTGAGCCGCATGAAACGCCGGTCGAGCGGGAAGCAGCCATGTGTGCGTTGCAGGGGCTGGTGGCCGCCTGCCAGCGCTGTCCGGAACTCGCCAACCGTCGTCGACAAACGGTATTCGGTGTTGGCAGTGTCACCGCTCGAATCCTCCTGCTGGGTGAAGCTCCGGGGCAGGAAGAAGACGAAACCGGTCAACCCTTCGTCGGTCCGGCCGGACAACTGCTTGATCGCATCCTTGCAGCCAGCCAGCTCCGCCGCGAAGACCTGTATATCTGTAATGTGCTCCGCTGCCGACCACCCGGCAACCGCACCCCCCATCCTCAGGAAGCCGCCAACTGCCGCGAATTCCTCGACGCGCAAATCGCAGTGGTGAATCCCCAG
>CAZLOQ010000237.1:1323-8225 GCA_964561125.1 uncultured Chitinophaga sp.
CCGCCCAGAATCTGCTCGGTGCCACAACACCGATTGGAAAAATGCGCGGTCAATTCTACGATTACCGCTCCGCCAGGGTGCTCTGCACCTACCACCCGTCCTACCTGCTTCGCAACGCCGAAGCCAAGAAACTCGTCTGGGAAGACATGAAGTTCTTTATGAAGGAACTGGGAGTCGAATTGAAATAGCGAATCCGCCAACAGCGATTCTCCGAATTTCCCCATTCCTGCTTCCAGCCCCGCTTTCGACTTGTGAAACCACCTTCCAAAGTCTAACCTTGCAGGCCCCCTCAAATCTGTTTGGAGATCCTCCAAATGCCCGCCCGTTCTTATCGCCTGCCGGATCCGGTCCGTCACAGTATGGCTCCCCACGCGGCAACGCGCCTCAGCAAACTCCTGCTCAGCGCACTCCTTGCAGCCCTCTGTCAGGCTCCCCTTGCGGCTCAAAGTCCTCTGCCCGTGTCGGCGGTGCCCGCTGGTGACCTCTGGAACTCACAGGTCGCTCCACTCCTTCAACAACACTGCTTTTCCTGCCACGGCCCCGACTCCCAGGAATCCGCCCTCCGTCTGGACACCCTCGCCGGGCTCAACTCCGGAGGTCATTCCGGACCACCCGTTATTCCCGGCCAACCCGAAGAAAGCCTCCTCCTCGTTGCTGTCCGCAAAGTCGACTCGTCCCTGCAGATGCCCCCGGAAGGACGGCTCACACCCGACCAGATCAAGCTCCTCGAAGACTGGATCCGACAGGGGGCCGTACACGCCGATGGACCGGTTCAGCCAGTCATCCCGGATGCTCCGTTCGATCCCCGTGAAGCAGCCAAAACGTGGTCCCTGCGGCCGCTCCAACGCCCCCCGGTGCCTGCCATCACAGGCCCGCACGTCCGCACCCCGATCGACGCGTTCATTAACCACCGGCTGCAGCAGCAGGGACTGCAGCAAAACTCCTCCGCTGACCGCCTGACGCTCCTCCGCCGCGCCGCCTCCCAACTCACAGGGCTCCCACCATCCCCCCGGCAGATTCAGGAATATCTCGCCGACAGTTCCCCCGACGCCCTCGACCACGCCGTCGATAAACTGCTCGCATCACCCCACTACGGCGAACGCTGGGCTCGACACTGGCTCGACGTGGTCCGCTATGCCGATTCCAACGGGCTCGACGAAAACATCGCCCACGGCAACGCCTGGCGTTACCGCAACTACGTCATCGACTCCTTCAACGCCGACAAGCCGATCAACCAGTTCCTCTGCGAACAACTCGCGGGCGACCTCCTCACCGACGATCACCCCGACCCGGCGGTCCGCAATCAGCGGCTCATCGCCACCGGCTTCCTGTCCCTTGGTCCCAAGGTCCTGGCAGAGGGCGATGAACGCAAACTCCATCTGGACATCATCGACGAACAACTGGACACCATCGGTCGCTCAATGCTGGGCCTCACCATCGGCTGCGCCCGCTGCCACGATCACAAATTCGACCCCATCTCACAGGCCGACTATTATTCCCTCGCCGGAATTTTCCTCAGCACCAAAACCATGGAGTCGCTCAAACGCATCGCCAAATGGAACGAAAATTCCATTGCCACCGACGCTGACCGCGCGGCCCTCGCGATGCATCAGCAACGCATCAGCGGCAAGAAAGCCGAAGTCGATGCCTTTCTCACCTCAGCCTCCGCCTCCACCGGCCAGCCAATCCCCGAAGATCAGCTCAGTGCCGAACAGAAAACTCGACTCCAGCAACTCCGCGACGAACTCAAGTCGCTCGAAGCAGCCACCCCTGAACTCCCAACAGCCATGGGCGTTGTCGAAGGCACTGTCGACTCCGCACGCATCCTGCCCCGCGGCAACCATCTGGCTCCCGGACGCCGCGTTCCCCGCGGACTGCCGCTTGTGCTCGACCCCGATCATGCACTGCAGATTCCCGATGACCACAGCGGCCGACTGCAGCTGGCCGACTGGATCGTCGGGCCAGCCAACCCACTCACCCCGCGAGTGATCGTCAATCGCGTCTGGAGGTGGCACTTTGGTCGCGGACTCGCCGCCTCCACCGACAACTTCGGCAAGCTCGGTGAACCGCCCCTCCACCCTGAACTGCTCGACTGGCTGGCCAGCGAATTTGTCCACAGCGGCTGGTCCCTCAAAGCCCTGCACCGTCTGATTCTTAAATCCCACACCTGGCAACTCGCCTCCAGCCGCGATAACTCCGCCGCCGAGACCGACCCCGACAATCGCCTGCACTGGCGCTGGAGCGTCCAGCGGCTGGAAGCAGAAGCAGTCCGCGACTTCGTACTCGCCACCTGCGGTCAGCTGGATCCAACCATGGGACAGTCCATGCTGCATGTGAAGAACCGCGAGTTTCTCTTTGACCACACCTCAAAGGACGGCACCCGCTACGACTCCTTCCGCCGCTCCATCTATCTGCCCGTGATCCGCAATAACCTGTACGACGCCATGTCCCTGTTTGACTGCACGGACGGTGCTGTCCCAAATGGTGACCGAGGCTCGTCCACGGTGGCTTCGCAGGCGCTCTTTCTGATGAACAGTCCCCTCGTTCTGCAGGCCGCCGAACACCTCGCCCGGCAACTGTTGGAACATTCCCCGGACTTCGCCGTTCGCGCCGACCAGCTGCTCCTCCGAACACTCGGCCGTCCCGCCACCCAGGCCGACATCCGGCAACTCCAGCTGGCCTCCGAACAGCTCACACAACAGCTGCAGCGGGATGCCCCCGACGCCACGCACGATGTCGCCGTCTGGACCAGTCTCTGCCAGACATTCCTCATGTCCAACGAGTTCCTCTACATTCGCTGACTTTGATTGAAGGGTTTGGACATGCAATCGGCAGCATGCAGCCGTCGTCAGGCGCTCAGAAACACGGCCGTCGGTTTCGGCAGTCTGGCCTTTTCCGCAATGTGCCATTCGGCCGCCGCCGCAGATGCCGGGAATACGCCATTCCACTTCGCCCCGCGCGCCCGTCGAGTGATTTTTATGTTCATGAAGGGAGGACCGTCGCAGGTCGATACCTTCGACTATAAGCCCAGACTGCAGCAGGACGACGGCAAGCCGCTCCCGTTCGCCAAGCCCCGCGTGCAGTTCGCGCCCACCGGCAATCTGCTCGGATCGCCCTGGCGTTTTCGCCCCCGCGGGGAAAGCGGTATTCCAGTCAGCGATCTGTTTCCCCACGTCAGTGAATGTGTCGACGACATCTGCTTTCTCAATTCCGTGCACGGTACCAACGCTGCTCACGGCGGAGCATCTCTCAAACTGCACACCGGCAGCGACAATTTTGTCCGCCCCAGCATGGGAGCATGGGTCAGCTACGGGCTGGGCACAGAAAATCAGAACCTGCCTTCCTTCGTCACTATCTGCCCCACACTCGCCCACGGCGGACTCAACAACTGGGGATCCGCATTCCTCCCGGCCCGCAATCAGGGCATTCCACTCGGCGTCGCCAGCCAGCCGGCTACATCAGCGGCCGTGAAATACATCTCCAACGATCGCTGGTCGCCGACCGCCCAGCGACTGCAGCTGAACCTCCTCCAGCAACTCAATCGCGACCACGCCGCCACCACCCCCGACGAACCGGACCTCGAAGCCCGCGCTGCCACCTGGGAACTCGCGTTCCGCATGCAGACCGAAATGCCGCGTCTCCAGGATCTCAGCGAGGAAACTGCTGCCACACAGAAACTCTACGGCCTCGACGAAAAAATCACCGAAAACTTCGCTCGCCAGTGTCTCATGGCACGACGCTTCGCCGAAGCTGGTGTGCGGTTCATTCAGGTCACTCACAGCGATGCCTTCGTGCAGTGGGACCAGCACGGTGACCTCCGCAAAGGGCACTCCAAAAACGCGCTCGAAGTCGATCGCCCGATCGCCGGACTGCTCAAAGACCTCAAACAACGCGGCCTGCTCCAGGATACACTCGTGCTCTGGGGCGGTGAATTCGGCCGCACACCGACAGCTCAGGGTACCACCGACGGAAGAGACCATAACCCCGAAGGATTCACTATGTGGATGGCCGGAGGTGGTGTGCGGGGCGGCATGCGTTACGGCGCCACCGACGAATACGGCTACTATGCCCAGGAAAACCCCATGCACATCCACGACGTGCACGCTACCCTCCTGCACCTCCTCGGGCTCGATCACCTGCAACTCACCTGGAGACACGCCGGCCGCGATTTCAGGCTCACCGACGTCGCCGGTACCGTGCACGACAAAATCTTCGCGTAACGGCCACTACTCCAGAACCACCGGGACTGACACCACCGCACCACCACGGATAACCTCAATCGTAATCCGCTCGCCCGGCCGATGACTCTCCACCTCCGACAGAAACTCGTCCGGCTTCACCGTCTTTCTTCCGTTCACCCCAACGATGACATCCGCAGTCGACACGTCCCGGGATTCAAACGTAAAAATGCCCCGCCGCGTGCGGCGAATCATCGGACCACGCAGTCCAGCCTTCTCCGCCGGACCCTCCGGCACCAGTGTGATGATCCGCAGACCCTCCTCAGTCTTCGATACCTCATCAATCCCGAACTCCGGACGGATAAAACGTCCGTGAGCAATTAACTCGGGCACTATCCGAGCGACCAGATTGGAAGGAATCGCAAAGCCAATGCCGGAACTCTGCCCGGTGCGGCTGGCAATTGCCGTGTTGATGCCGATGACTTCGCCATGAGAATTCAACAGCGGGCCACCGGAATTCCCGGGGTTGATCGCCGCATCAATCTGAATCACTGATTTGATCGAACGAGCCCGCGTCACCGGCAGTGTGCGGTCCAGACTCGAAATAATCCCGGTCGTCATGGAACGCTCCAGGCCAAACGGGTTCCCGATCGCAAACACCCGCATTCCCACCATCAGCTCTGACGAATCCGCGAAACGCACCGGAACAAGAATCTCCGGCGGCGCCTTGATGCGGACCACAGCCATGTCGTTGATCGGATCCCGCCCCACCAGCTCCCCGTCAAACTCCTGACCATCATGCATGGTTACAAGGATTCGCTGAGCACTCTCGATGACATGGTTGTTCGTAAGGATGTGGCCACGGTGGTCAAGCACAAAACCGGAGCCGGAATCGGCGGTTGGGTTTTCACCCAGCAATCCCTTCGCGGCGCCGATGCGAGTGGCGATGTTCACCACACTGCGGTCGTTGGCCTGGTAAACAAACGCCGCCACCGCCTCATCCGGAGCCAGACCTGCAGCGTTGTAGACACGCGGGGCCGGAATGTCGCTCAGGGCATCCTGAATCACCCGGCTGTCCTCGGACTCCGCTGGATCGTCAGACCGTACTGTCTGCGAGACCACCCGCTGAGCGCGCTGCGGCTGTTGAGCCTGCAAAGGAGCACCCGCCCAGGGAAGCTGCTGCAGCATGAGGACGGCAGCGGCAGAAAATGCCGCCGAGAACCCGCAACAGACCAACATCCGCATCGCACACCCCTCCCTGACCCCTCGACCCGTTTCAGCAATTCCTGCTGATGTCAATCAAAACCCCTGCCAATTAGAGCATATCGGCCACAGACAGGCGGCAAAATCAGAAAAATCAAAAAAGTCGACTTAATCGTTAAAGCTTACCAAGTGGATCTGCCGATCCCACGATCACACGGACCTCCGGGCCCCGGAAAAGTGCGTTTTCCGGCGGATGCGTCCGCTCTCTGATCGGAACTCTCTCTCATGCGCCCCTCCTCTCTGCTGCTCATCAGCTCGCTCTCCTTATCACTCACCGGCTGCTGCATGGAAATCTCCGGCGGCCGCGATTCCGTCTTTCATGGCAGCGGCCACCACGACAACTGCCAATGTCATCAGCATTCGTACTTCAGCCGTAAGCCGACCCTGTCAAAGTCAACCCGCCCGGTGCGGAAAACCCGGCCTCTGTTCAACGGAGATCGCTGGAACGAATCACGTTACATCAGTACAGGTTTTCATCACACAGGTGTTGCTGAACCCTGTCAATGCGGCGGTGCCTGCGGTGACTGGGGCTGCGTACCGCCGACTCCGCTGCCACCCTTCAACAGCCCGGACTGCTCTGCACCCCAGCCCGTCTGGGCGGATAGTCCGGGATGTCACAGCCCCGTTTGGACCGCTGATCCCAACTGCAGCTCACCCGCAATTCCTCAGCCCCATTTCATTCCCAACGACCCCGGTTGCCATTCCCCGTTCGGCCTGACTCACCCAGCCCCCTCACATGGCCCAGGCTGCAGCTGTGGACATCACGGCCACTCAGGCCCGCATATGCAGCCCGGCTCGCACGGCCAGCCCGGCCCCTACGCTCACCCTGCTCCCATGCAGCCGGGCCCGGGCAGCTCACTGCCGGAGCAGCCGCGTCGGTCCGGCCCGCCTGAACACTTCAGAAGTCCGCACGAGCCCGTACAGCCGACGCCCGTTCCTCCAGCCGAAACTCCGGTGCCGATGCCGATGCCGGAAGGAGCACCCGTGCCGGCACCCGCAAACCCGGTTGAACAGACGAGCTGGGAAGTTCCCGTGTTTCCGCCGATTCCGTAAGCATCGAGTAGTCGGGTTATACCGGCGGCAGACAGCAGAAACTGCCGCCGGGGTCTTGCCAACGGTCAACTGTCGTGCTTAGGATGACGATGCACTCCGAAGATGGTCCTGCGGAGCGCACATCGGGCAGTGATATTGGCAGGTGAAGGGGAACGCAGTGAATCGAAAGCAATTTGTGGCTGCGGCCTTTGCGGCCGCCATCCCGGCCTATCTGCTGGTTGCCTCCATGGTCTGGGCCCTGTTTCAGGGTGGCATGCTGGGTGACGAGGCCAGGGTATCGGCAGCCCTCTGGGTCGTCTTCGTTATCGCAGCACTGGGCGGAATCATCATTGGCGTGCTGCCCTTTGCCGTCGTCATTTTCCCGGGTCTCTACCCGATTGCGGCTGCCGGTCCGGCGACTGCCGCCGG
>CAZLOQ010000238.1:0-8175 GCA_964561125.1 uncultured Chitinophaga sp.
CGCAGATGAGTTCATGGAGAAATTGTCGGCAGCCGGAACAGAAACTGATTCAGCTGATGGATGACCAACACAGCTCGTGTGAAAGAAAAGCTGTTCGCCCTGCTGCAGGGGCGCGTATCGTCTGTGATCCGCAGCCTGCGACACCTTGAGACGCACTGCAACCGGATGAAATATGACGAGTCTCTTTCCGCCGGCTACCCGATCGCCACTGGAGTGATCGAGGCAGGCCTGAAAGGCCGTTTTCGAATCGCGTGGGGTGGCAGCCCGAGGGCTCTACCTGGCCCCTCCGGGGCGGACTCGCGGAACTTCGAACCTGGCGCTGTCCAGTTAAAGCTCTTCCTGATACGCCCTGCTCATCCGCCGATGGGACTTTGAAATCGCCGTGATCAGTTTCTGCACCACCTCACGGTCCCCCGCATCCACTTCATGTTCCAGCAGCTCCAGCTGTTCCCGGACGAGTCGCGTTTTCCAGCGATGATACTGACTGAGCGATCCGTGCCGCAGCCACGCGCCGACTTCCATCTTCCTCGTCCAGTCGTCGTAACGTTCAGACCAGTACTTTGTTTCGTTGTGATCCATCACCAGCGCCGCGCTGAGTGCGCCGATCCGGGCATCCGTCATCGCCGTCAGACATTCAGCAGGCGCAGGATACCACGCATAGCAACCGGAAATGCTCAGCCCGATCAGACCGGCCAGCGACAGCAGTCCCAGCACGGGGCCCGGGATGACGATATCGAACCGCCCGGGCGTGGTGACCGTGCGCGTCTGACGCAGCCAGGCTTCCAGACGCTCCTGACGGTCAGCAAGTCTGAGTCCAAGCCCGGCGATTCCAAACACTCCCAGCATCATCACCGGACGCCACTGCCACGGTGCTGTGTCGCGGTCCAGTCGCTGCTGAAACGCAGCACCCACATCGGGCACCCCGGCGAATGGGCGACAGTAAATGTCAAACGCATGCGTATGATCTGCAGGTTCGACATCCCGTGGAAACAAGGGTTTGTCCAGAACAACAGCCAGTCCGAGGGCAATTCCGCTGAGCAGCAGCAGCCATGCGAGAGCGCGTCGCGGACCGTATTCAGCGGCCGTCCAGCCGATCAGACCGGGGTTCACGCCAGCTCCCAGTATGAGCAGCACAAAAGCCGCTCCCACGGAATTCGCGTGCTGGAACATCATTCCCAGCTGCGTCATCGCCAGCATCGGTGTTGCATACACCGGAATGGCCAGTCCCGTCATCAGCAGAGGTGCCCAGGGGTTGTCGTGGTTGAACGTATGCTGCAGGCTGTTTGGAGGCAAAAATGCACCTACAAGTCCCACTCCGCTCAATCCTGCAATCACCCACAGCAGCGTCCCTCCGGCCGATTCCCGGGCGGCGGCAGCGGCCACCGCCAGCATTCTCCGGGAACCGATTCCATACGTCTCCTCTGCCGGAGCCGGCAGAGCGGACTGCGGAAAGCACCAGTCCCAGATCATGCCCGCTGCCGTCACAATCACCAGCGAACTCAGCGCAAAGGATACAATCGCCACCGGCTCAGAAAGCGTCAGCCCGTACAGCAGCGAAAGCGGGTTGAACAGCGGACCACTCACCGCAAACGCCAGAATCGTGCCCCCCCGAACCCCGGCACGCCGCAGTTCCCGGATCACCGGAATCACGCCCAGCGAACATACCGGCAGCAGCATACCGATCAGCCATGCTCGAAGCAGTCCCCGTCGAGTGCCTTCGCCAAACAGTCGGCGGGTTCCGGCCACTCCAAAAAATCGCCGCAGCACGGCAGCTGTGATCAGCCCCGCCAGCAGGAAGGGGGCCGCTTCCACAAAGCTGATCAGAAATCGAAACGCAAACCCCGCCAGCATCTCAATTGCCATCACTCTGCACTCCCCGAACGCTGCTCATCCCCGGATTCCATTCCCAGCGAATCCGCCAGCTGCTGCAGCTGAGATACGGCCGCATGCCATTCCGCCATGTCAGGCGAACGACCCGCAGCGATGGCATCCAGCACCCGCTGAAGCCTCGGCTGCTGAGCCACCGCCTGCTCGAAACCAGCCCGACGAAGTTCACTGTCCGCTGCCAGTTCCGGAATCCAGCCGACGATGTCCACCAGCTGTCGCAGTCGACGCCTGCCAGGACTGACGCGACCCGACTCGTCAGCAGTCAGCCTGCGTCGCAGTTCCTCCGGTAACTCCTGAAAATCATCCGGCTTGTGCACCGGGCGACTGTGATGATGGTGATGATCATGATCATGATCACTCGCTGCGCTTCCCGCAGCTGCCGACCTGCTGCCTTCATCACCACCCCGACCACAGCCGCTCAGCACACACTGCAGACACAGCAGCACAGCCAGCGTCGTCGGCCGGCACCGCAACGGCCTGAATCGTCTGACCAGAACTCGATCGTCCTGCCTCATCGCGTGTACTCCGGAACAGGTGTTCGTACCAGAATCTCCTCCACCACCCCTGCACACTCCTGCATCGACAAACCAAGCCGCACATTGAGCACCGGCAGGGCCGTATCCTGAACGTCATCCGGAGATACGAAGCTGCGTCCCTGCACCCACGCCCGCGCCTGAGAGACTCGCAGCCACGTCAGCAGTCCGCGTGGACTCAGACCCAGCGGCACAGAGGCGTGGCGGCGAGTTGTTCCGGCGAGTCGCACCAGATAGTCCCGCACCGCTTCTCCCGCCGCGACTCGAGCCACCGCAGACTGTATTTCAACCAGTTGACCAGGGCCGAACAACGGCGCCTCGAACTGCTCGCTGAACTGCTCACGGGTGGCCAGCAACAGCATCTGTGACTCATCTTCCGGCGCCGGATAACCAATGCTCAGCTTCATCGAAAACCGATCCAGCTGCGCTTCCGGAAGCGGCCACGTGCCGTGCTGGTCAACGGGGTTTTGAGTGGCAATCACGAGAAACTGAGGGCTGAGCAGGTGGCGTCGGGCGTCCACAGTCACCTGTCGCTCCGCCATGGCTTCCAGCAGTGCACTTTGAGTTCTTGGAGTGGCGCGATTGATCTCATCAGCGAGGAGCACGTCCGCAAACACGGGACCTTCCCGGAATTCAAATTCCTGAGTCTTCTGATTGAACAGACTGAATCCGGTAATGTCGGCCGGGAGCAGATCCGGGGTGCACTGGCAGCGCGCAAAGCGACCGCCAATCGCCGCCGCAAGCGCTTTGGCGAGCGTGGTTTTACCAAGACCAGGTTTGTCTTCCAGAAGCAGGTGGCCATTCGCCAGCAGCCCGAGGATCACCAGTTCCACAACGTCCGGCTTGCCGCGCAGAGCCGCATTCAGACGATCCCGCAGCCGATCCATGACCGCCGGATCTGTCGCATTGACGCTGCCTGTTTCCTGCACCTGACTCATGAATACCCTTCAACCTGAAGAAAGACTGCGCAGTGGAAAAATCAGCCGAAAAGCGGCAGAGCCACGGGAAACGCCAGGGTTCAATTCGCCCTGCAATGACTCCCGTCGGCGCATCGCCGCTTGCTGACAACAGAGCAGACTCAACTGAAACTGCAGCTGATCGCACTGCGGTCGCACGTCGACCGGCACTCCCGATTCCCACGACAACTCGTCAAACGCCGCAGCATCCGCCAGCGCTGCCAGCTGCTGCACCGCTGCCGGCTCCTGCAGGGGCAACTCGCCAAGCCAGCGTTTCAGTGTGAGATGTGCAGGACGCGACAGACCCGCCAGTGCCAGACGCCGCTCCACCAGACGCACCGTCTGCTGCACCCGCCCCCGATCATCTGCAGCAGGGAAGACACGCCAGATGACAGTCTGCAGTGCATCCCGCAACCGAGCCCGCCGGTGGACACACAACGTCAGAATCGCAAGACTGCTGGCGGACAGAAACCAGTGCCTCCAGGCGAACTGGAGCAGACTCAGCAGTGACGAAGAAAACCGCTGCAGCACACCGGGGGGTGGCTGGATCACTTCATAGCCGGGTGTGGCTTCCACCGTGATCCAGGTGCCCGGGCCCACCAGCAGTTCACACCAGAAGTGCACATCCTCACCATGCACCGCTGTCTGCCGGCGACGCGGTTCATAACGCTCCGGTCGGGCATAAAAACCTGAGATCAACCGTGTGCTGTAGCCCAGACTTCTGAGCATCAGAGCGGCAGTGGATGCAAACAGATACTCAGGGCCTCGCCGATCGCGGAGGAAATCAGTCAGCGGTGTTTCGGTCCCGGGACTGATGGGCGTGTTCGGATCGAGCCGGAATTCTGTGCGAAGCCGGTCACAGATTTCATCCACCTGCTGCATTCCACGCGGCAGCTCAGCAGTCCATGCCGTCGCCAGGCGGCGAATTTCATGGATCTGCGGATCATTCGGGAGCGATTGTGCCGGCGTTTCGCGGCCGCTGCTGAACATCAGCAGACTGCTCTCCCGCAATCGCTCAGGATCCAGAACCTCAGACTCCAGCCGAATCGGGACCAGCTCCGGCAATGTCTCGCCCGTCATCCGCACAATCCCCGGCGCGTGCCAGGCAAACATGTCCGGGCGTTCAACCTTGTCGATGTGCAGCTGTCGCAGATCGAGCGGTGCAGGAATCACAGGGGATTTGAGATTCACAGGCCGCAGCACATGCTGATCGGTGTACGTGAAGAGCTCCATGCCGCGGGGTCCCTGAGGCAGCTTCAGCCACGGCTTGCCGCCAGTCTGCACCAGCTGCAGTGGAAACGCGTCAGCGGAACTGCCTTCCGGATGCCAGCTGATGCCGTCGAAGATGTCGTAGACTTCAGTGCGAAGATGGAGCGGTGTGCGGCCGGCCACATAGAACATCGCAGCACTGGAAATCGCACGAGCACGCCTGCGTTCCTGAGTTTTCCTGCGCCGCAGCAGCGAAAACTCACGCCCCGCCTGACGCACCTCGCTGAGCCTTTGCCGGACCTCCGCCATCAGCTCGGGAGGCAGCGCCACAGCTGGCTGAAAGACGCGATTCTTTCGCACCGGTTCGTCAAACCGATCATTGATGACATCGTAGAGTGAAGGTTTGTCCGAATCCGCAAACGGGGCGTCTTCAAGCGGACCGAAACTGCGAATGTCGTCCTGCCCCGCAACCATCGCGTCACCGTCGTTCACGCCGCCGCGAGCGAACTCGTCGTACTCACCGTCACCACCCGAACCCGGCAGAAATCCCTGTGCAGCCGTGATGAACTTATGCCCGCCACCAGCCGTGCCGGCTGCCGCAAGCAGTCCCAGGGCCGGAGCGGCCAGGAGCCAGCGGCGAGGCAGTCGCGTTCGTTGACCAGGCAGCATCCGCGCCTGCAGACCACTCCAGTAACTTGCCATCAGCCAGCTGATACAGAGCACTCCCCACGCTGCCGACAGCCAGAACACTCGCTGTTCCCGCGCGATCGCACAACAGAAAATACAAATCGCCAGTCCGATGAAAACGCTTAATCTTCGAAACCCTGCCGTCAGACCCAGCACCGCAAGGGCCAGCATCAGATTCCGCTGACTGTGCATCACGAGCATTTCAAAGGGACGGCCGGCTTCAAACACAATCCGCTGCAAGGGCTCCCATAACAGACTTCCTGCCAGCACCAGCAGTGCCAGCGGCAGCTGCAGAGGATATGCCGCAAACCAGACACGATGACGCTGCACCAGCCACGCAGAACCCAGCACCAGCAACCACTCAATCCCCACCTGAATCCGGATCGATGCATCCGCTCGCTGGCCGTCCGCATCCGTTATCAGAAACACAACGCTTGCCACCAGTGCAAGACAGACCGTCAGCATATGCACGCCGCGTTCGGATCGCTGCAGCAATGCTGCCGGGGATTTCACCGCAGCGGCCACTGAAGTTGCCGCCTGCCGCCGCACGGTCGAACGTACGCGCCCCTCCAGCAATCTCTCAGCGGACATGGCAGAGCTCCTTCCAGACGCGCGGAAGCCGCGTCTCCAGCTGCTCCGGCCCGTTGATGCTCTTCCAGCCGCCCGACGCATTTCCGCTGCCAGCGTCATCCACAGCAGAAACACACAAACCACGCTCCTGAAGACCAGCAGCAAGGCCCGGGAAACTGCCGCGAGCAGCACCGGCTGGAGTGCTGATGCGAATCACAGCCCCGCCACCTCGAAACATTCCCCGCGGCACCACACCGTGCATCACGGCCGCCTCAGGTTCAGCTGTGGACAGAGCATCCATCAACTGTCGAAAGGCAAGTCCCGATTCGCCCGCTTCCCACCGCTTCACACCCAGCACCAGCTCCACACGACCATGCTGCTGATGCAGCGACTCACAGACACTCGCCGCAGTCCGAATCACCAGCTCCCATGTTCCAGCCCCGCACCGACCGCGGCTGTTTTCATCCGGATACGACTCCGCCGCAGTGTCCACATACACTCGCACCACACTCCCCGCCGGCGACTGCCGCTCACTCACCACCAGCTGCTGCTGTCGCGCCGTCTGCGCCCAGTGAACCCGCCGCAGCGAATCGCCGGCGCGAAACAAACGCGTCCCCAGAAGATCTCCCGTCTCGCCGGCCGTCCGGTCGGACATCAGCTCTTCACGGCCAGCTTCCACCGGTGCGTCAGGGAGTCCCGACAGAGACACCGTCGCTGGCCAGACAATCGTCCGGCCTTCCACTCGCACCAACCGGCTGGAACGAAAAATCCCGAACGGAAAGCCCGTCTCCAGCCGCGGAACCGACACCGGATAACTCCCGTGAAGAATTGGTGTCATCCGCCACATGTATTCCACTTCTGCACGACCAGGGATTCGCGCCAGAGCAATTCCGGAGGCAGATCGCGCGCCTGCTGTGAGGTCCTCGCGACTCGTCGGAAAACCGCCGCCGATCGAGACACCCCACGCCGGCCAGAAACGACGATTACGAACCCGCAATCGCACTCCCAGAGACTCACCCACCCGACCACGGCTCTGATCCAGACTCACCACACAGTCCAGACCACGCATCGTGAACCACGGAAGCACTGCAGCAAGGCTGACCAGCAACACCAGAACCGCCGTCAGCAGCAAAACCACGGGATTCACAAACACCCCGATCAAGACTGATAAACCCGTGGCCAGCACCACACACCAGAAGGGATCCTTCAGCCAGTAAACCCAGCGGTTCGCCCACGGACAAAAGTCCGCTCGCAACGCACGATCCAGCCGCCCTGCCAGATTCACGGTACGACTGGCGACAAACGCCGTCGTGTCGCTTGATACAGCGCCAGACATAAACGCCCTCTTCTCTTGCAGAGATGAGCTCGGCAGATCGCTGTCAGGCGGCATTGCAGGACTGCCGGACAGCAGCTGCACCGCAACAAGCTTCAGGTAACTGCGCAGAGTTACCCTGCACAGCGAGGCCGAGACCAGAACATCTGTCAATAACCCGCGCTACACACCGAAAATCACTCGGCAGCGCGCCGGTTCACAGGAAATCTGAACACGCGTTACGCCACTGGCGGACCACGAGAAACCGCGGGAATCGACTGACAGGAAACCCGCTGCACTTCGATGATCCGCTGCAGCAGTTCCCAGGATTCCGCCCGAAGTGCCGGACTGGAAGGAGGCACCTGCGGTTGCCAGCCCAGCAGCCATTCACAGAGACGACAGTTTTTGGAGTCGTGTGCGGGCGACTGGACGGGCTGCTGGTCCTTCGATACAGGATCGGAATCGTGCGGACCATACGTCCGAGTGCAGTGCTGACAAACGTGGCGACCGCCCGGTTGTTCGCCGGGTTCCACGTCGGAAACCCCCGTTTCCACGTGACAGCAAACACCCAGCCAGTCCGCCAGCGCGTGCGTCCCCGAATGCCCCAGCAACGCAAGGACGCTCCAGATCGGCAACATGATGAGACTGACAACACGCATGAACGCGATTCTATCCGGACATTCTGCTGACGGAAAGACCGGGAACGTTTCCGGCACAACACACGCGACTGCCGGATCCTCTCACTGTATCCTCCAGACTCTTACGCCATCCCGGTTACGGAATCCGGGGAAATCTGAAAAAATTCGCGAAATCGGCCGATGTCCGCCCCATGCCAGCTACTCACCGTTTGCATTTGCAGCGGCTACGACGCGAGCCTTCCGGCAGGGAAAGGAAATTTCAGCTCGCATCACCGGACAGCTCGCGCTATTCCGCCAAAACCAGGTGGCATTGGGCACCACCCCGGTAATTCGCCATTCGCCATTCGCCATTCGCCATTCGCCATTCGCCATTCGCCATTCGC